>JAPHRD010000118.1 GCA_026196225.1 Motiliproteus sp. | reverse complement strand
CACTATCGGCGAAAGTGAGCTGGTGATCCATCGAGCATTCCCCAAATCATGAAGGTAAGGATTATCTCATGCCAGGGACTTAATCACAGGATCCCTAAGAGGCAAAGTTATTGCGTTTCAGGATCGGGGCTCCACCAGCGCCTTCTATATTCCGGCTTATATCCTTATTTCCAAAGGATTCGATTTGGTTGAGTTGAACTCATTCCGCGATCTTCCGCCTGAAAACTCCATTGGTTATGTTTTCGCCAATAAAGAGATCAATATGAGCACCTGGGTTCACAAGGGAATTGTTACGGCAGCTGCATACAGTAATTTGGATTGGTCTAAAGACGACCGAAACCCAGCGGCATTTCGTAAGGATTTTATTCAAATCTATCAGAGTCAAAAAATCCCCCGGGCTATTGAACTGGTTCGCGCAGACCTTCCAGTGGAAGTGAAAGCGCGGCTCAAATCAATCCTGTTGGGGATGGAGAAAGACCCCAAAGCTCAAGAAGTGCTGAGAAGATACCAAAAAACCAAAAAATTTGACGAGCTGACCGATGACATCCGAACAGAGTTGGAGTCGCTCGAGCAGATCCTCCAATTAGTTGATGAAACACTGGAATAAGCGATCGTGAGAAAAGGACTACAGTTTCGCTACGGTATGACCACGGCTTCCCTGATAATCGGGGTGGCGGTGACGCTTGGGGGGTTCTTTTTATTCCAATACAAAGATGGTTTTAAAGATTTTAACCAGGATAGCCTAGCCAGAACCGAGCAATTATTGCTGGATGATATAACCCAGCGTGGCGTCTCCGTGTCAGCTATTTTGGTGGAGAATCTTAAAAACCATCTTTATAAGCTGGACATGCAAGAGATGCTGTTATTGCTCGTTGCCGTAAAAGAATCTCCTGATGCTATTAAAGCGGTTGTCTACGATAACAACGGTAGAGTCGTTCACGATGGGGTCGAGGAGATACCCTCCTATGGTAATCAACTTGCAGCTGAACGTGTTCTACCTAACCGTATTCCTGAAGGAGAAACGGTAACCAAGATCAGCGGAAACAGACTTGCCGTATGGCGCTCTATCTGGCTCGGTGATCAGCCTATTGGCGGGGTAATGATCGAGTTCTCTTTAGAATCTATTTTGGCGGATCTGCAACAGTTAAAAGCTGAGCAAGATGATCAGTACGCTCAATCACTGGAAGGGATCATATTCTTAGTGCTGGCCGCCACCTCGGTGTTAGTCCTCATTGGTGTTTTATTATCGATGATCTCTTCACGGCGGATCGTCAAACCTATTCAGGATGTGGCTCGTTCTGCCTCCAGTATTGGCTCCCATCGCCAGACAAAAGAGCTGACCTATAGTCGTCAAGACGAGTTGGGGGAGCTGGTTGAATCGTTCAATGATATGAACGCGAGACTTCAGCAGGAAGTGGTCGAAAGGGAAAAGACCGAAGCCAAACTGCGACAGATGGCGCTCTATGATGCGTTAACCAATCTGCCCAACCGAACCCTAATCTTCGATCGGCTTAGAATCATGATCGACAACGCCAAACGCAACAGCAGCAAGTTGGCGGTTATGTTTGTGGATTTGGATGATTTTAAAAAGGTTAACGACACCTTGGGCCACGATGTTGGAGATGTGTTGCTTATTGAGTCCGCTAAGCGCTTTTCCTCCGTAACGCGTCCCAGTGATTCGGTGGGGCGGCTTGGGGGTGACGAGTTTATTCTGTTGGTCGACGGATTGTCCGACGTTGTCGAAGCGAGCCCTGTGGCTGAGAAAATACTGGATCTGTTTAAAGTGCCTTTTACAGTGGATGGAAGGGATCTGACGATCACCGCCAGCATCGGTATTGCGGTGTATCCGGAGGATGGCGAATCTGAAAACGAACTGCTACAGAAAGCTGATTCTGCCATGTACCATTCCAAAGAGTTGGGCAGGAATGCCTACTCCTACTTTACCTCTGAAATGAACGCCAGCGTTGCTCGACGGTTTGCCATCGAGGAGCAGATGCATGCTGCGTTGGACAAGGGGGAGTTTGCGGTGTTTTACCAGCCCAAAGTCAGGTTGAGTGATAGTGCAGTTGTTGGCGCAGAAGCACTATTGCGTTGGGAGAATGGCACTCTGGGCCGGGTTATGCCCGATGAATTTATAGCCATCTCTGAGCAAACCGGTTTTATCAATCGACTGGGTGACTTTGTTTTGCAGCGTGCGATATCGGATATAAACAGGATCAATCAGAATAACCAGCGCCAGCTGAATGTCGCGATAAATGTTTCACCGCGTCAGTTTCGACAGAGCGATCTGACAGAAGAGATCAAAGGTTATCTTCAGGCTGGAAACATCCGAACGGGCGGACTTGAACTGGAGATAACAGAGGGGGTTTTGATGAGCGGCCAGTTAAATGTTCAGAAAACCCTAACCTTGCTGAGAGAGGCTGGTGTCAAAATTGCAATGGATGATTTTGGTACCGGTTACTCGTCACTGAGTTATCTACGCGAATACTCTTTTGACGTTCTGAAAATAGATCAAAGCTTTATCAGAGATATCGATGATGACCCGGAAGATCGTTCGCTCATCGAGGCGATGATTGTAATGGCCCATAGTTTGGGCCTAGAAGTGGTCGCTGAGGGGGTAGAGACTGCAACCCAGGTGGCGTTCCTGAAGCAACAGGGGTGCGATTATGCACAAGGCTATTATTTTGGTCGCCCGGTCATGCTCAGTGAGTTTGAAGCGATGCTGGCTAGCGGTGAACGGGAGTGCGTTCCGGTATAAGGTTTGGCAATCTGAACCAGAATTTACTTTGACCAGCGCACGACCAAATTTTCCAGTTCTGAATAAAGTGTCGGCAGATTCTTGTCTTTGCGCAACGCATCGATAAAGGGCTTATAACGCTGCCAAATCAGAATCATCAGGGATTGGTTCAGGCGTCGAGCCAGTTTTTCGTGAAAACATTTTTCGTGAATTCCCACCGCAAAGTATTCGTAGCAGTTCAGCAGGTAGAGAAGATCATCCCGAATGCTGTCTGGCTGGGATAGATTGTTGGCGTGTTGTTCGATCTCTTGAATATCCATCCCCAATAGATGGCGTTTGGCCTGGCGCAGACGTTTGTCCCGCTGCAGGTTAAGGATGTAATCGATGGTGGCTTTCTTGCGAAGAAACGCATTCCCCCATACCGCGGCAATAACCGTCGCACAGAAGATAATGATGGTCTGAAGCAGATATCCAAAATGTTCGCTGAAGAAACTGTTGTCGTCCATCTCCGGGCCGCCCTGCTGAGACTGATATTCTAGAGTGTAGATCAGCCCCATGGATTCAGGCCTATTTCACCAGACGTAGTTTCTGCCGTGGAATACCGTTTTCCAGCTCGTTAAACAGATCCTCGCAAAGGGTATTTGCATGGCCAAATTCACCTTGTATCTCGTCGAGGCAATCGTATCCCTGCAGGGTCAGCCAGATCTCAGCCGCTCTTACTGTCTCGAACATCCTGAGCCCGGCATCACCGTTGAAGATGGTTACTTCACCGCTTTCATCCACCTGCAGTAGTGCCCACCGGGTTTCCTGACGTCCGTAGTTATCAATCCACCACTGGCTTCGGGGAGGCGGAGGAATAATTTTCAACATGATTGATACCGTTACTGATTGCTTAGGGTTTGAGCCGTAGGTGGCAGTGACAGTAAAAGAGGTTCAAAAAATAAAATTAGCAAAAGCTAAAGTAAAGATATAAAATTAGAAAAACTTATATAAAGGTGTAGCTATGGGTGATTTTCTGGTCTTGCCAGCGTTAGCCGGTGGTGGCCTGATCGGCCTCTCCGCGGCGTTGTTGCTGGTGGCAAATGGTCGGGTTGCAGGGATATCGGGGATTGTCGGTGGCTTGGTCAGCCGGCAGCAGGACGGTAATGACTTTGCCTGGCGCTTGATGTTTGTGGTGGGGATCGTTTGTGGGGGTGTTCTCTATCAGGTGCTGGGTGGTGATGTAAGCACTATTCAACCATTGGTGAACGAACCGGTGTTGGTGCTGGCGGGGCTGCTGGTAGGGGTTGGAACCACATTGGGTAGCGGTTGCACCAGCGGTCATGGTATCTGTGGATTGGCACGACTGTCACCCAGGTCGCTGGTGGCGACACTGAGTTTTATGGTTGCCGGTGCGGCTACCGCAACGTTTATCCACGGACTCTAGGAGGCATTATGAAAAAGCCAATCGCTGCTTTATTTGCCGGGGTGCTGTTTGGCCTTGGAGTGTCTCTGGCGGAGATGATCGATCCGGCCCGAGTGGTAGGTTTTCTTAATCTGGCTGGCGCTTGGGATCCGACCTTGGCGTTGGTCATGATCGGTGCCCTGGGGGTAAATATTCCCGCCACCTCGCTAATCCTCGATCGCAACCAACCCTTACTAGACAGACGTTTTCATCTGCCCAGCGCTAAGCAAATTGATCTTAGATTGATCGCCGGTTCAGTGCTGTTTGGGATTGGTTGGGGCTTGGCCGGTTACTGTCCTGGCCCGTTGTTGGCATCGGTGAGTTTCGTCGATGGTGCCATTATAGCCATGCTGGCTGCCTATTTGATGGGCACAGTGATCGCCCGCTGGTTAATGGCGTCGGTGCCTGTTGGTACGGAGCAATCACCGGCAAAGTCCTAATCGCTGTTTTTTTGTACCAGGGCATTACTGAGCAGGGTATCCATTGAACGTAAACGGCGGCTGATCTCGCGGGCAATGTTCATGATGATTAGCACGTAAAGCTGGATATCCCGCTCGTACAGGTCACAGAGATCGTTGTGGCTTAGATACAGAACTTCTACTGGCTCCAGCGCTTTGACCGATGCCGATCGGTTTTGAATATCGATCAGACACATCTCGCCAATGCTGTCGCCGGGACCTCGAACTGCAAGGCGCACTGGTGGGTTATCTCCCGATTGCTCCAACACCTCGACTTCACCACGGGTGATCAGAAACAGCCGGTCAGCCATATCTCCTTGATGAAAGAGGTAACTGCCTGCCGAATAGCTCTGCTGATGCAGTAGTTGTTCAACGGTCCTAAACTGTTGGTCGTTAATGCCACCAAAGATGGGTGAAGATTGTAGTGGGTATGAGCATTTCATCGGGTTTGCCGTGGGCGCAGGCGCAGAATTCTGCCGCTATCGGTAGAGAGGTAGATCCATCCCTCAGGACTTTCTGCCAGGGCGCGGATGCGGGAGCTAAGTTTTGTTAACAGCCGCTGCTCTCCAATGGCCTTGCCTTCTGCGCTGAGTTTGATGCGATTAAGATGGCGCAGCTTCAAGGCTCCGCTGAACAGATCTCCCTTCCATTGTGGAAATGCTTTTCCGGAATAAAGCAGCAGACTTGCCGGAGCGATGGAGGGAATGTAGACCTTGACCGGGGATTCCATGCCAGCCTTTTCTCTGGCTTCCCCAACGGATATCGGGCCCCAGTATTCCTTGCCGTAGGAAACCACCGGCCAGCCGTAGTTGAGGCCTTTGTGAACAAGGTTGATCTCGTCTCCACCCCGGGGGCCATGTTCGATAATCCATAGACGCTGAGTTTCTGTGTCGTAGGCGATCCCTTGGGGGTTGCGATGACCGTAACTCCAGATCTCCGGCAGTGCTTTGGGGTGGTCTATAAAGGGGTTGTCGGTGGGGATTGAACCGTCGATCTTCAATCGCAGGACGCTGCCAGCGTGGGTGCTCAGGTCCTGGCCGTTAGGGCGATCTCCCCGGTCACCAACGGTAAAAAATAGGTGCCCCTGATGGTCGAAAGCGATACGGCTGCCAAAATGTCTGCTGGTATTGGTGCCAGAGCGGGTTACCAGCATCTCCTGCCATGATTCCAGTCGATCACCATTAAGACGAGCGCGGGCGAGGGTTGTCACTCCTTGTCCCTGATGGTCTTTGCTGTAGGTGAAATAGATCCAATCCCCCGCTGCATAAGTGGGAGGGACGACTGCATCCAGCAGGCCTCCCTGACCTTCGGCAAGAATCCTGGCTACGCCTTTGATCGGGGTGAGGCTGAGATCGGTAAGGTCCAGGCGTTTGATGGTGCCGGGACGTTCAGTTATCAGTAGCTGGGTTGGACTGATAAAAGTGATGGCCCAGGGAATCGAAAGTCCGCTGGCGACCTCTTCCACATAGAAATTAACTTTGTCGTTTAGAGGCGGAGTGTCGATAAGATCATGACTGTAACTGGTTCGGCTAACGAATATTAACGCCAGGACGAAGACCAGTCTGCACAATGTTGAGTTCATAAAATCTCCCATTCCATAGCATTCAGAATAGGCGTCTTTAGGAGCGGTGGGTAACCATTATTCGTTTTGGTAAGCGCTGAGTGCTTGCTGGGCTGAACGATGGCCTTGGGCCGCCGCCCGGCGCAGCCAGCTGATAGCCTGATCGCGATCCTGTGTTTGGCCCGAACCGGTCATCAGCATCACCGCCAGAGCATACTGGGCCTCGGCGTCATTCAGTTCTGCAGCCTGCCGAAACAAGCGGGCTGCCTGTTGAAGGTTTTGTTCAACTCCCAGACCCGATTCGTAAAGCCATGCCAGACGTGTAATGGCGGTGGCGTTGTTAGCGGCGGCGAGCAACTCCAGTTCGGCGACAGCGGCTTCCATCTCACCTGCAACCAGCAGCTGCTGTACAGCCACCATGGGATCGCCTTTTGATTCCCCAGCCAGTTGTTTTAACAGTTGGGCCGCCTCCTCATCACCATCATGGGCGGCCACGGTCAGCCAGCGTTGTGCCTGTACTGGATCCGGTTCGATACGTTTGTCGTTCAGATAGATGATTCCCAGTTGATAGGCGGCAGAGCGACTGCCGAGACGAGCGGCCTGCTGGTAATAATCGAGGGCTTGTTGGATATCCTCTTCCGCACCCAAACCCTGGTCGTAGAGAATTGCCAGATTGAACAGGGCTTCGGCCTGGGCGCCGCCCTTGATGCTTAACCACATCTGCTTCGCAAGGTCATAGTTGGCCATCTTGAACTCGGCATAGGCTTTGAATAGCTGAACCGGCGGCAAAGCGGAGACAAAATCATCGGGTAGCGGGGTTTCCGCTTTAAGGGGCAGCGACGCTGAAAGTAGTAGGCTGAGCCCGAGGGCTCTGGACAGTGCAGGATAGCGAGCCATAAAGATCATCTCTGGTTGATCTAGATGGCTCCAGTAAAAAACCTTAGAGAGCGGTTAACAATGGCACTTTGGTACCTTTTTATTATCTGGCTCTAGTTTGGGGGAGGGTATTAGGACTGAGTTGGTGGCTGGTTTTCTCTGTTCTGATCATCAAAGTTCTGATCGTCAATGTCTTGATTATCAAAGTCAAAACTTGGGATGTTGGTGCGGCCCATAACGATAAAGACGATACCGCAAGTGAAGAAGAAAAAAGTAGAGGCAAGAAAGCTGGCGCTGATGACATGGTCCATGCCCAGTTCCTCTTTTTTGATAAACAACATCACTAAACAACCCAGGGCTATCAGTTCGCAGATGATGCCTGCATAGGTGGAACAGCGTTGTAATAGACTTTTCTTCTTCATAATGAAAACCAACAGCTAAGGGAAAACAAGAATGGCGATCATACCACTGGTGGTTGATGATGTTTGTAAAATAGCCAGCGGAATTGATTTAGGTTGCTTCGGCAAGCGCTTTACGCCATGCGACTGCAATTGCGACCGTCAGACTTGGCCTGATAAAGAGCCTGGTCGGCTCGGGCTAGAAGGCTTCGGCTATCATCCTGAGTTTGCTGTAGTTCGGTGACACCGAGGCTGATGGTGACCGCGTTTTCGGACTCGCTAAAGACAGTTCTCAACCCGTTTCTTAGCTCCTCGGCTAGAAGCAACGCCTGACTGGCATCGGTTTCTGGACAACAAATCAGAAATTCCTCGCCTCCCCAGCGGCCGACACTGTCCATGCTTCGAATGCGCTGTTTGAGGAAGTTGGCAATCTCGATAAGGGTATTGTCACCGGCCTGATGTCCAAAGCGGTCGTTGATCTCTTTGAAATGATCAATATCACAGGTGATGACTGAGAGCGGCCGCTGATAACGCCGCGCTCGGGCAATTTCATCGTTCAGAGTCTGGTCGATACGAAGACGGTTATCGAGTTGGGTGAGGTAATCGGTGTTTGAGCGTTTTTCCAGATCCTTGCGGGCAGTAATATCCCGGAGTATGGAAACACAGGATTTTCCGCCACCGGTTTCGAACACCGAAATTGCAATCTCGGCGGGGAATATTTCACCACCCTTGCGCTGGCCAAACAGGTCCATGTTGCGTTCTTCCATCGCTTGAACACGGCGGGATGACTGGAAGCTTTCCCTTTGCTGTTTGTGGAGGTCGCGAAACTTGCTGGGGATTAGGTCTTCGATCTTTAAGGTTAAAAACTCTTTGGCATCGTAACCGAACACTTCGGTGGCTTTTTTGTTGACCCGCAGAACCTGTCCGCGGGTGTCGGACTCGATCAGCGCATCGGGAGAGGCCTGAAACAGAATCTGAATCTCGTTCAATGATTTTGCCAGCCGGAAAATAATTGCAACCATGGCAACACCGAGGGCTGCGCAGAAGATCACCACCAATTTAAACTGGGTATCCAGTAACGCTCGGTTTTTATCGAGGGCTTTCTGGCCGGCTGTTTGGGCCTGTTGCAGTTGCTGCTGGATGGAATCTGACATCACTTTCAGGGCGTTAAAAGCCAAGCTGTCGTCTGTTTTAACGATACTGTCCAGTTGCTGCTGATTGGTGTCGACTCCGATGAGTTGTTTGGCCTTGGCAAATTTCCGATCGTACTCATCCACCACCTGGCGAAAGGCTGCGATGGCATCACGTTCTTCGTCACTGGTAGGTAGCGCTAAATAGCTGTCGATGGCGTCGTAGGTGTCGTTCAGCGCTTGTTCGGAGAGGGGGATATATTTGTGATCCAGCCTTAATACCAGGTTTTTGAAATGGTGGATGAATCCCCCATAGCCGAAATGTTTGTGAATACGGTATATCGCCTCCACTTTGCGTTCGGTTTGAATCGCGTGTTTTTCCCAAGTGTTATTGAGGTGAGAGATCTGACCACCGAGACTGCTGCCAAACATCAGCAGCGTTGCGGTGCCTGTAATAAAGATAACCGATACAAGTAGCAGGGTGGTTCTTGGATTGTTTTGTAGGGTCATCGTCAGCCAGAGGTGTTTAGATATTGGAGATAAAACGCTAATTTAAAATCGTTTGATATATATATAGCGTATCTTCAGGCTCGAGCGAGAGATATCCTTTGTATCACTGTGCTTTTTTCGGATATTCAAATGCCTTCAGGGACCCGCAGCCCGGTTTAAGTTGACGCCAATGGTCGATTTGCAACTCCAAGTGGGCAACGGCGCAGGTGGGGAATTTATCCGGTGTGTTGTCGAATACTAATTGCTCCAACAGGTATTCCATGGCTGGGTTGTGGCCCACCAACGCGATGGCGTCTTCCTCGCCCGAATAGTTGCGAATGAATGTCATCAGCACCTCGTCGTCAAAGGTATAGAGAGTGGACTCAGCTTTGACGGTACCTCCTTTACAGATGCTCTCTACCAGCCCTTGGGCGGTGGTGATTGCTCGTGTGGCGGTGCTGGTGAGTAGCTGCTGGACTTGCCAACCATGGTTTTCGATCCGCTTGCTCATCGCGACTATAGATTTTCTACCCCGCCGGTTTAGCGGGCGGTCATGATCCAGCAGTTCCGGGTTGTCCCAGCTTGACTTGGCGTGGCGAATCAAAAAAAGATCTTTCATGGCGCGCCTCAACGATGGGTTAAGGAATTAAGTTTCTCTCCTATAATCAAAGGTTAGTGTAGCCTTGAGGTAAGTCCATTGTGTTTCAATTGCGAATTAAATAGAGACTGATTACTGGCTTGCTTTTTGTAAGTGTAATTAGTGTGCATGTTAATTTAGTGTGCATGTTAATTAAGATGTTTATGATATAGCGTGGGGTGTTGAGTCCGGGTTCGTCTTTGTGAATAGTCAGGTTAGACATCGTGAGCGATAGCAGCGGAAAACGGGAGTAGGGAGATGGGGTACTTTCAGGCGGCTGAAAAGGCTGACCACAAGCTTAGTAAAGAGGATTATAAGGAACAGGTTCCGGATTTGAGGATACGCCTGCTGCAGATGCAGGAGTTACTCAAACGGGCTGATTTCCCGGTCATGGTGCTGATATCCGGTGTCGACGGGGCTGGCAAGGGAGAGCTGGTCAATCGCCTCAACGAATGGATGGATCCTCGCTATCTGCAGACCTTCGCTTTTGGTCCCAAAACCGACGAAGAGTGTGAGCGGCCGGAGTTTTGGCGGTTTTGGCGATCATTGCCGGCCAAAGGGCAGTTGGGCGTGTACATGGGGTCCTGGTATAGCGATCCTATCTCGTTGCGCTTAAAGGGATTGATTAATCGTAAAGAGTGGTTGCATCAGCTTGGTCGCGGCTGTCGTTTTGAGAAACTACTGACCGATGATGGCGTCTTGGTGATCAAGATCTGGATGCACCTGGGTAAGCAGGATCAGATCGATCGCATGGAAAAGCTATCTTCGGATCCTGTCACAGCCTGGCGGGTTACCGATTTTGAACGAGAGCACTTGCGGGTTTACGACCGTTTCCGAGAATTGGCCAGTGAGACGCTGGAACTGACCAGCCGCGATAATGCACCCTGGCAGGTAGTTTATGGCAAGGATGAACACTACCGGGAAATTACTATTGCCGAAGAGATCTGCCGACAGGTCGAAGAACGCCTGGAGGGCAAGGGGCGTTGTGTATCGGTCGATACGCTGGAAAAAGAGGCAGGAGAGGTCTTCGAGGAATACGATCGAAAAGCGCCAAAACTGAAGAAATTGGACCTTTCTGCCAGTCTCGATAAAAAACAGTACAAGGCGGAACTGGCGTTTCAGCAGAGCCGTCTGAACAGTCTGTCTCGGGAAGCATGGCGGCGGGGGATCTCCACCGTGATGGCGTTGGAGGGATGGGATGCCGCCGGCAAAGGGGGAATTATCCGACGTATTGTTCCCGCCATGGATGCCCGTCACTGCCGGATTTTACCGATCGCAGCCCCCTCCAGTTTAGAGCATCGCTATCACTACCTGTGGCGATTTTGGCAGCATATTCCCCGGGCCGGTAACACCACTATTTTCGATCGAACCTGGTACGGCCGGGTGTTAGTCGAGCGTATTGAAGGTTATGCCAAAGGGCACGAGTGGAAACGAGCCTACAAGGAGATCTGCGATTTTGAGAGTCAGTTGGTGGAGCATGGCATCGTGCTGATGAAATACTGGCTGCATATCTCCAAGGAGGAGCAGTTGGAGCGTTTTCAGTTGCGTGAGGTTACCCCCCATAAGAAGTTCAAGATTACCGAAGAAGATTATCGTAACCGCGAGCGCTGGGATGAGTATGAAGAGGCCGTTGAAGATATGGTCGCCCGCACCCATCAACCGGATAGCCCCTGGCTACTGATCGAAGGCAACGATAAGCGTTATGCGCGGGTGAAAGCGATCACCAGCTATTGTGACCGGCTGGAAGCCGCGATCGAAAGTAATATCATCAATCTGTAATAGGAAAATGCTAATATGGTCATGGGTCTGGCTACATTATGATCTTGGTTGAATTAGCTGCAGAAACGGTGGGCATTGATTACCCGATTAAAGCTCCCATCGATACACCGATTGGCTAATCAGCATGCAAACACCGTTTCCCTGAAATGAGGAATCAACACGTGAATCAAGAAGTGGGTGAACAACAACCCCCCGTAGAAGAAGCTCCTATCGAAGTAGTGGCGCCTTTTGCTCCCAGCGGTGAAGAGGAAGAGGACTCCATTGACCTCCAAGACAGCCAATACTATCTGAACCGACAGCTGAGCCACCTGGAATTCAATCGTCGGGTGCTGGAACAGGCTCTGGACGAAACCCACCCGTTGCTGGATCGTTTGATGTTCCTGTTGATCTTCAGCAGTAACACCGATGAATTCTTCGAGATTCGCGTTGCCGAGCTGATGCACCAGATCAAGTACGGACGTGAAAAAGCCGGCATCGACGGCATGCACCCTCAGGAGGTGCTGGTTCAGATCCGTAACCGTTGTCACGAGCTGGTACAACGGCAATACAAAATTCTTAACGAAGTGATGTTCCCGGCCCTCAATCAGGAGGGGATATTCTTCCTGCGTCGTAGTGAGTGGAGTTCCGAGCAACGGGCTTGGATCAAGCAATACTTTAAGGATCATATCCTTCCGGTTATCAGTCCCTTGGGGCTGGACCCTTCCCACCCGTTCCCGCGTTTGGTCAACAAGAGCCTCAACTTTATTGTTTCACTGGAAGGCACCGATGCCTTTGGTCGTGAAACCGGTCTGGCGATTATTCCTGCTCCCCGTTCGCTGCCCCGCATGGTTCCACTGCCGGCTGAGCTGGTGGAGGGTGGTGGAAATCACATCGTGTTTCTCTCCTCCATTATTCACGAGTTTGCCGATGATCTGTTCCCTGGCATGGTGGTTAAGGGCTGTTACCAGTTCCGTTTGACCCGAAATGCTGACTTGGTTTTCGATCAGGAGGAAGTCGAGGATCTGGCCCGTACACTCCGTGGCGAGCTGCATAGTCGTCACTACGGTGATGCGGTGCGGTTGGAGATTTCCCATAAATGTCCGGAGCCACTGGTGGAGTTTCTGCTCAAGCAGTTCAATCTCAGCGAGACTGATGTTTATAGCGTGGATGGTCCGGTTAACCTGACCCGGATGATGGACGTTAACAAACTGGTGGACCGTCCGGAGCTGTCTTACCCTCCTTTCAGTCCTGGCTTGCCGAAGAAACTGCAAAGCAGTAAGAATCTATTCGACTCGCTTAAACAGCAGGATTACCTGCTGTTCCATCCTTTTGAATCTTTCTCGCCGGTTACCGACCTACTGCGTCAGGCAGCTAAGGACCCTCAGGTGCTGTCGATTCGTCAGACCCTTTATCGCACCGGTGCCGAATCTGAAATAGTCACTGCATTGGTTGAGGCGGCCCGAAACGGCAAGGAAGTGACCGCTGTTATCGAGCTGCGTGCCCGATTTGACGAGGCCAATAACCTTGCCCTTGCCAGCCGTTTGCAAGAGGCCGGAGCTCTGGTGGTCTACGGAGTGGTGGGTTATAAAACCCACGCCAAAATGACTCTGGTGGTTCGCCGTGAAGAGGGTAAGTTCCACCACTACGTGCATCTGGGTACTGGCAACTATCACGCCGGAACCGCGCGAATCTATACCGATTACAGCTTCCTCACTTCTGATCCTGAGATCGGCGATGATGTCCTGAAACTGTTCCAGCAGTTAACTGGAATGGGAAAAATTCGCCGTCTTAAAAAGCTGCTAAGCGCTCCCTTCACCTTGCACAAAGGGATCTTGGAATTGATCCATAATGAGGCCCGTAGCGCCAAAGAGGGAAAGGATGCAAGGATTATCATCAAGGTCAACGGTTTAACCGAGCCACGTTTAATCAAAGCCCTCTATAAGGCGTCTCAGGCCGGTGTGAAAGTTGATCTGATCATCCGTGGTATGTGCTGTTTGAGCCCGGGTGTCCCCGGGGTGTCTGAGAACATTCGGGTTCGATCCATTATTGGTCGCTTTTTGGAGCATAACCGGACTTACTATTTTTACAACAATGGTGATCCCCAAGTGATTAATGCCAGTGCTGACATGATGGAGCGAAATATGCTCAATCGGGTTGAGACCGGCTTCCCGATTTTGAACAACAAGCTGACACAGCGAGCGGTTCGTGATCTGGAGCTCTACTTGGCAGACAATACGCAGGCTTGGGATCTTCAGGCGGATGGTAGTTATATCCGTCAACAGCCAGAAGGTGATGCTGAGCCCATCAGTGCCCAGCTGACTCTGCTAGAACGCTACGCTATGTAACTGAATCTGCTGAGATATTGTTAATTCGATTGCTCTGGTAGGGGACCGATTAGCTGAATTTCAGCTCGATGCCGGCGGCCTTTAGGTAGCCGGCTTCCTGTTCCAGATCGGTCAGGGTCAACGGGTGTTCTTCGAGCCAGTCTGAAGGAAACTCTATCGTCAGGCGTTTGCCTGATTTGAGTTTAAGGTCGAAATCCGGGATCTGATCCGCTTTGCGACTGTGTTGCAGTAGCACCGCCAATCGCAACAGCAGCAATAGATTGAACAGCTTGTTGTCCGGGCTGACCTTCAACGTAGTCAATTCATCCATAGGCAACTTACGACGATGGCCTCGCACCAGTAGCGCGAGCTGTTGCTGTTCACGCTGGTTAAATCCCATCAAATCCGAATTTTCGATCAGATACGCGCCGTGTTTCTGGAACTGACTGTGGGAGATCGCCAGGCCGGTTTCGTGCAAGCGGCTGGCCCAGCTAAGCAGGTTGCGGTTCTGCTCGCTATCCAGTTTGGTTTGCTGCAACGCCTTAAGCACCGTCGCTTCTACTTCTGAGGCATGTTCGCCGTCAATGTAGTAACGCTCCATCAATGCTGAGATAGTTCGCTCACGGACATCTTCATGTTGCTGGCGACCGATATGGTCGTACAGCAACCCTTCACGCAGGGCTCCGTCGGAGTAACTCATGCTATCGATCTCCAGGGCTTCGAAGATCGCCATTAAAATGGCTACACCACCGGGCATGACCTGGGCCCGATTTGCTTTAATGCCCTCCAGATTAATCTCACTGATGGTGCCGAACTCGATAAGCTTATCTCGCAGCTCTCGCAAGCTTTTCAGAGTGATCGGTTTACTGCCCTCCTCGCCGTTAAGCAGGCGATAGGTTGCCTTGATAGTGCCCGAAGCACCAACCACTTCAGCCCAGCCCAGCTTTCGGTAATGGCGACGAATATTCAGCAGTTCCAGATGGGCAGCATTGGTGGCCCGCTGAAAGGAGCGGCGTTTGAGCTTACCGTCTTCAAAAAATCGACCGGTAAAGGAGACGCAGCCCATGTGCAGACTCTCAAGTTCCAGGGGGGTGAACTGCTTGCCGATAATAAACTCGGTACTACCACCACCAATATCGATCACCAGGCGGCGCTCTTCATCATCGGAGAAGCTGTGGGCAACACCCAGATAGATCAGCCGGGCTTCTTCACGACCGGAGATCACTTCCACCGGCACGCCGAGGATCTGCTCGGCCTGGTCGATAAAAGTTTGACGGTTTTTGGCCGCCCGCAAGGTGTTGGTGCCTACCACCCGAATCGCCTGTTGAGGAATGCCATCGATGCGCTGGGCGAACAGTTCCAGGCATTCAAGACCGCGCTGAATGGCCTCGTCGCTGAGGATTCTTCCTTTACCCAAACCTGAAGCCAGTTGAACTTTGTCGCCGATGCGATCGATTAATTGCAGCTCCCCGTGGACTTCCCGAGCAATGGTCAGGTGAAAGCTGTTGGAACCCAGGTCGATAGCAGCCAGTTGCGGCGTTGATTGTTCGGTCATGTTGTAAGCACGTGAAAATATTAATTAATTTCCTGGCAGTCTAGCAGAGCCTATGGATATTCAAAGTGAGCTGTCATCACTCTGAAACATTTCGGTCATAGAGGCTACACAGTTGCTGATTAGACTGGTTTGCCATGACCGACAACCAATCCATGACCGAATCCCAGCAGGCCGGACCTGCGTGTTCCCCGTGCCACTACCGAACGATTTGGATTTCAGATCTGCACCTTGGCACCCGGGGCTGTCAGGCTGAGTCCCTGACCCGATTCCTGAAGCAGCACAGCTGTGATCGTCTTTATCTGGTGGGGGACATCATTGACGGTTGGCGTCTGCGCAAAAATATCTTCTGGCCGCAGTCCCACGTTAATGTCATCCGCCGCATTCTTACCCTGTCTAAACGCGGTTGCGAGGTTATCTATGTGACCGGCAACCACGATGAATTCCTGCGCAAATATGGCGAAGCGAACTACGGCAATATCCATTTGGTAGACGAGGCGGAACACAGCACGGCAGATGGCCGTCGCCTGCTGATTACCCACGGTGATAAATTCGATACCGTAGTCTGCTGTCACAAATGGATAGCCCATCTGGGTGATGTTTCCTACGAATTGCTTTTGGTGGTTAATCGCTGGCTTAACGGGCTGCGAAAGTGGCTGGGTATGGATTACTGGTCACTGTCGAAATATATCAAGTATCGGGTCAAAACCGCAGTTAGCTTTATCAGCCACTACGAAGAAGCTTTGGCGTACGAATGTCGCCACAGGGGCTTTGATGGTGTGGTTTGTGGGCATATCCACCACCCAGAGATTCGTCAGATCGAAGATGTTAGTTATTTGAACTGCGGCGATTGGGTGGAGTCCTGCTCAGCACTGGTTGAGGATGATGAGGGACAGATTGAGATCATCCATTGGCTCGAGCAGGAAAAACTGAACAAAACGAATAACAACGATAAAAAACCAAGGAGAGAACGGACATGGATGAAAGTGGGATAAAAAAACTGGTTATTGTTACCGATGCCTGGTTTCCCCAGACCAATGGAGTGGTTACCACGCTGTCCACGGTGTCGGGACTGATCGCTGACCAGGATATTGAAACCACAGTGATCCATCCTGGCCTGTTTTGGAATTTGCCGGTGCCCGGATACCCAGAAATACGGATGGCGATCAATACCTGGAAGTTGGCCAAATTGCTGGACCAACAGCAGCCCGATTTTGTCCACATCGCCACCGAAGCGGCATTGGGTATGGCTGCGCGCAAATACATGATCAAGCGAGGACTGCCATTTACCACTTCCTTGCACACTCGATTCCCGGAGTATATCAATGAGCGCTTGCCCTTTGTTCCGGTGGACCTGGGCTATCGTTTTTTGCGTTGGTTTCACAACCCAGCCCAGCAGACCCTGGTGACGACCCCCAGTCTGGAGCGGGAACTTCAGGAGCTGGGCTTCGAGCACATGAAAGTCTGGGGACGTGGGGTCGATCTGGATTTATATCAGCCCCGTGATCCGGAAGAGCACGACATGCAGGAGCCGCTGATGCTCTATGTGGGACGCGTGGCTATCGAGAAGAACCTGCGTGCATTTCTGGATCTGCGTATTTTCGGCAAAAAGATTGTGGTGGGCGATGGCCCTTCCATGGCGGAGCTGAAAAAAGATTATCCTGAGGTGCTATTTACCGGTTATCGCTATGGTGAGGAGCTGGCCAGGGAGTATGCCCGCGCCGATGTTTTTGTCTTCCCCTCACTGACAGATACCTTTGGTCTGGTGATGCTGGAAGCGATGGCTTGCGGTACGCCGGTGGCGGCATATCCGGTTACAGGTCCCATCGATGTGGTCAAAGATGGGCTCACAGGGGCTCTGGACGATGATCTGGAGGCTGCCATCAAACGCGCTCTGCAGATCCCGCGGGATAATTGCCGTGCCTATGCCTTGGAGCATAGTTGGCGCCACTGTGCCGATATTTTCGCTAAAGCACTGGTGCCCATCCATTCTCAAGGGGATTCCCTGGATCTATCCCAGCCCGTAGCGAAACAATCTTAGTAGTCAGCTCTTTACTCGGTAAAAGCTAATCTCCCTAAGACCCTGCTATCTCATCCGTCTTGGCGGCACAGATGAAATCGTTCTGGTGGAGCCCGCGAATTTTATGGGTCCACCAGCTGACGGTAACCTTTCCCCACTCGGTGGTGAGGGCGGGGTGATGTCCCTGCTGTTCGGCCATTTCCCCCACCTGGTTAGTAAATGCCAGGGCCTGTCGAAAGTTTTTAAAAGTGAAAACCCGCTGCAACTGCGGGATTGTTTCCATCTCGCTCAGTTGCCACTGGGGAATCGACTTCATCAGCTCTGAACGCTGTGGCTCTTCGACGCGGGGGGCGTCTGCACGGCAGGCTTCGCAGGCCTGATTGCTGAGTTCTGACATGGTGTATCTCCTTGGTGAGCTGTGCTTTCAGGCGACCTGCTCTTTGGCGGGATAGAGCGAAGGCTTCATGCCTAAGTGGCTCGCGGTCTCAATCAGTTCCATAAGATCTAGCTTAGCCAATTGCTGCAGATCTGACAGCTGCTGGATAATGAAATAGATCCGCTGCAGTACGTCGATGCGGTAGGGGGTTCGGAAAACATCGACTGGATCAAAAGGCACCCGCTGAGGCTGATGGCTGTCCAAACTGTACTGGGTCTCTTCATAGGATGAGAGTATCCCGCCGCCATAAATACGTAGTCCTTGGGGAGTATTCACCAGACCAAACTCAATGGTGAACCAATAAAGTCGGGCCAGCATCACCCTTGCTGCTTTGTTCGCTGCCAGCCCCAGTTCACCATACCGTTGCGAGAATGCGGCATAGGCGGGATTAGTGAGTAAAGGGCAGTGTCCGAATATTTCGTGGAAGATATCCGGTTCTTGCAGGTAGTCCAGATCAGCTTCAGTACGAATAAAGGTTGCCGCTGGAAAGCGCTTGTTGGCCAGCAAGCTGAAAAATTCCTCGAATCCGATCAGGGCCGGAACCGGTGCAACACCCCATCCAGTGGAGGCCTTTAGTACTCGGTTGATATCGGGGATCTGGGGGATATGGTCGCTAGGTAGGTTGAGGGCTTCAACGCCGGCAATATATTCGTCGCAGGCGCGGCCTGCTATAACCTCAATCTGACGGAGGTAGAGTTTTTCCCAGACGGCGTGATCTTCCTTGAGATATTTAACGTAACCTTGCTTGTCGGGCCGCCGGGAGACATAACTTGATGTGCTTTTCATCGGCCTATCTCTGGTGGCGGGTGGGAATTTATGGTTACCCAGTCTCTATGTTAGAAAACTCCTCGTATGGCGTACAGATGTAGAAAAACCAAAAATAGAGCTATACAGATCTATAATCTGTTTACTGTTAAGCCAATAAATAGACCTATCTGTATAGCTGGGGTTTTCATGCTGTTGTATCAGCAATTAGCCGATGAACTGACGGAATTGATTCGACAGGGCGTTTACCGAAGTGGAGAAAAGCTGCCTTCATTGAGAGAGCAGGCGCGGCAGCGACAGCTGAGTATTCCCACCGTTCAGCGCGCGTATGATCTACTCGAAGACCGGCGTATGATTGAGGTCCGGCCAAAATCCGGTTTCTACGTCTGTGTTCCGGTGAATTCGGCCCGGCAGATACCGCCACCCTCAGAGATTCTTCCACCAGCACCTGCCGAGGTGAACGTCCATGAGTTGGCCACTGGTGTATTTCTCCGCTGTGACCAGACCGGCATCGTCAATCTCGGTACGGCTTATCCATCCTCCCATTATTTACCGGTAAAAAGTTTACAGCGGATTGCAGCCAATCTGGTTCGTCAGGATATGCGGGAACTGCTAGAGGCTCATTTTACCCCTGGCACTGATCAGCTTCGCCATGTGTTATCGCAGCGTTTGGCGGAGATTGGCTGTACGGTCAATACCGAGCAGCTGATCATCACTAATGGTTGCCAGGAAGCGCTGGCCATTTGTCTGCGGGCAGTAGCGCAGCCCGGAGACACGATTGCCATAGAATCGCCTGGTTTTGTGGGACTCTTACAGCTGATCGAATCCATGGGCTACAAAGCCCTGGAGATCCCCTGCGATCCGCAGCACGGAATGAGTTTGGGGGCGCTGGAGATGGCTCTGCAGCAGTGGCCTGTCAAGGCTGTTGCGTTGGTATCGAGCTTTAGTAATCCGCTGGGCTGTACGCTGCCATCCGAGCACCGTCAGCGTCTGCTGTCGCTGTTGGAATCTTTCGATGTGCCATTGATCGAAGATGATCTGTTCGGCGATCTTAGTTTTAGTGGCATCCGTGAGCCTCCCTGTAAATCCTGGGATCGAAGCGGCCAGGTGCTCTATTGCAGTTCGGCATCAAAATCGATCGCGCCAGGGCTCAGGGTAGGGTGGATCGCGCCTGGTCGTTATCTTTCAGAAGTGGAATACATCAAGGCCTTTACCAATGTCACGGTGCCGATGTTGTCGCAAAGGCTGATCGCGGAGTTTCTGCAAAGTGGTCAGTATGATCGCCACCTGCGACATCTGCGCACCGAGTTGGCCCGGCAGTTAAGCCGTTTTCAGCACTGGATCTTGCAGTACTTTCCGGAGGGAACCCGATACAGTCATCCTCTGGGGGGCTATGTATTGTGGTTGCGGTTACCGGAATCGGTGGATGCCATGGCGTTGCATCAGCTGGCCTATCAGCGGGGTATCGGTATAGTGCCGGGGCAATTGTGTGCGCCCTATCAGGACAAGTACCGAAATTATATTCGCATCAATTGCGCTGCTGATCCCAATCAGAATCTACAGCAGGCGATGGAAATCTTGGGTCAGTTAACAGCTTTCTTGTCTTCACGTCCCTGAAATCTAAAATTTACTTTTTCTAGTACTCGGAAAACCCTGTAGGGCCGGTGCTTACAGTCGTTTTGCACCCATTTTCGGTGGTTTAAGCAGTTGAGAAATATCATTTTTTATCCATGCATCGTTTGCACTTTGGAAAACTGGGTCTAACTTTAATCTAACTAGAAAAATAATAAGTCGGTGTTCAGCTGTCTCATCGGAGGTCAGACGGTATGCGTTTTCTTGTTTCGGGGTTGGCAAGATGGGTGGTTCTATTCGTCGGATTTTTTGGTGCAGGATCAGTCTACGCTGAGTATGGAGTTAACTTTCCAGAACCGGCGTCTGGCTCGGCTCAGGAGATCTATGATATCCATATGATGACCATGCGGGTGTCTACCTTGCTGCTGGTCATTGTCTTCGCAATTGTCTTCTACTCTCTCTACTTCCATCGCAAAAGTCGTGGCTATAAGGCCGATCAGAAATTTCACGATACCTGGTTTGGGCATTGGTCTTGGATCATTGTACCAACGCTGGTTTTGGGGGTGGATCTTACTATCGCCAACAACGCTAATGCGGTGCTGGAAAAAGTCTGGGTGGTGCCCGACGATAAGGAATTGATGGACGTAAAAGTAACGGGTCATCAATGGTGGTGGGAGTTTGATTACCTGGACCATGGGGTAAAGGTAGAGAGTCGTTATGTCCCCAAAGAGGATTCTGGCGATCTCTATTTACGCGAAGTAGATAACCGTTTGGTTCTGCCCGTCGGTACCAACATTCGTTTCCTACACACCTCAGCAGACGTATTGCACGCCTTCTGGGTGCCTGAGTTGGCCGTTAAGAAAGATGCTATTCCCGGCTACGTGACTGAAACCTGGGTAGAGATCACTCGCGAAGGTGTGTTCCGCGGTCAGTGTGCCGAACTTTGTGGTACCTGGCATGCTCGTATGCCCATCGTGGTTGAGGCGGTTCCCAAGGAGCAATTCCTGGCTTGGATCGACGAACGCAACGCGGCCAAGGCAGCCGCCGCAGCCGAGGCTAGCGCCGACAAGACCTGGACGATGGAAGAGCTGATGGCTAAGGGTGAAGAGCTCTACAATACAAAGTGTGGCGCCTGTCACCAGGTGACCGGTATTGGCCTACCGCCGGCGTTCCCGCCTTTGAAAGGATCCGCAATCGCGACCGGCCCTATCGATGCTCATCTGGATATTGTCATCAAAGGACAGCCGGGCACAGCCATGATGGCTTGGGGTGGGCTGAACGATCTGGAGATCGCTGCAATCGTCACCTACGAGCGCAATGCCTGGGGTAATAACACCGGTGACTTGGTGCAACCTGCTGACGTCAAACAGCATCGCTAGAGGATTTGAGTCATGAGTACTTATGCTGCAGAACATCACCATGATGACCACGTCCCAACCGGCTGGCGTCGCTGGGTATTTAGTACCAACCACAAAGATATAGGTACTCTCTACCTGTTGTTTGCCCTCTGTATGCTGTTTTTGGGCGGTGCTAGCGCCATGCTAATTCGCGCAGAACTGTTCCAACCGGGTATCCAGCTGCTACACCCCGATCTTTATAATAATCTGGTTACCAATCACGCCTTGATCATGATTTTTGGTGCGGTGATGCCCGCAGCGGCGGGCCTGGCTAACTGGATGATCCCGCTGATGATCGGCGCTCCCGATATGGCGCTGCCTCGGATGAATAACCTCAGCTTCTGGATTTTGCCCGCAGCGGCCACCATGCTGATTCTCTCTTTTGTGGTGCCTTTTTTCCCGGGTGGTGGCAGTCAGATCAATACCGGCTGGACTCTTTATCCGCCGTTGTCGCTGCAGGTGGGGATGTCGATGGATTTTCTGATCTTCGCCATTCACCTGCTGGGTATCTCTTCGGTGCTGGCCTCCATCAATATTATCGTCACCCTGTTTAATATGCGCGCTCCCGGTATGACCTTGATGCAGATGCCGATGTTCTGCTGGACTTGGCTGGTGACCGCTTTTCTGCTGATCTTGGTGGTTCCAGTGTTGGCCGGTGGGGTGACCATGCTGCTGTTTGATCGTCACTTTGGTACAAGCTTTTTCGATGCTGCTGGTGGTGGCGATCCGGTGCTGTTCCAGCATCTTTTCTGGTTCTTTGGACATCCGGAAGTGTATGTCTTGCTACTGCCTTCCATCGGTGTGTTGGCCCACGTGATACCCACCTTCTCCCGTAAGCCGTTGTTCGGTTACAAGTCCATGGTGGGGTCGATGCTGGCGGTGGCGACCATCGGCATGGTGGTTTGGGCGCACCATCAGTACACCATTGGTATGTCCTTGGGGGCGGTAACCTACTTTATGATCGGTACCATCATCATATCCATCCCGGTGGGGCTGATGATCTTCAACTTTATCGCCACTATGTGGCGTGGCTCTATGACCTTTGAAACCCCCATGTTGTTTGCGGTAGCGATTATCTTGATGTTCACATTCGGTGGACTCAGCGGCGTAATGCTGGCGGTGGTGCCGGCAGATATGCAGTATCACGACAGCATGTTTGTGGTGGCTCATTTCCACTATGTGTTGATGCCGGGAGCGGTGTTTGGGCTATTTGCCGGGGTGTTCTATTGGCTGCCGAAATGGACCGGGCATATGTACGACGAGGTTCTGGCCAAGTGGTTCTTTTGGATCAACGTGATCGGCTTCAATATCACTTTTTTCCCCCAGCATTTCCTGGGCTTGGCGGGAATGCCGCGGCGTATTGTCGACTACAATGTGATGTTTACCGAATTTAATGTGGTGTCCAGCATCGGCGCGATTATCTTCGGCCTCAGTCACCTGTTGCTGCTCTATATCGTCATCAAAACCATTCGTGGCGGCAAAAAAGCTGATGCCAAGGTTTGGGAAGGTGCTCATGGCCTTGAATGGCATTTGGATTCCCCACCTGCTTTTCACAGCTGGAGCACTGCACCAAAAGCAATTGAGTTGACGGATACCTATGAAAAACCTCAATGAACAGCAGCAAAAGAAAAAAAACACCCGCCTGGCGATCGCCCTAGGTGCGTTTGCCCTGCTAGTGCTGGTGACCTCGTTTCCCTTTTGGCAGGCGGTACTGGTTGAGATCTCCAAGAGTAACTAATGGTGCGGGTAACTGAGGGAGCTGCGTAACTGATGGACAACGGGGCGGTAAAACAGAAGAACAAACGCCTACTGCTGATGCTATCTGGTCTGGTGGTAGGGATGTTTGCGTTCGGTTTTGCCTTGGTTCCGCTCTACGAGCTGATCTGCCAAGTGACAGGGGTGCAATCTATCGCTCAACGGCAGGTAATTGGTGATCAACCTGCTGAGATAAGCGTTGTAGGAAATTCCCAACGCACCCTGAAGGTCAAACTCGATACCAGTATCCACCCCAGCTTGCCTTGGCGGTTCGATCTTCAGCAACCTGCGGTGATGGAAGTAAAGGTGGGGGAGGTCTACGAAGTGGTTTTTAAGGCCAATAATCGGAGTAATGACCCTGTGACAGCCCAGGCGATACCCAGCGTTGCTCCCTGGCAGGCTAATGCTTATTTCAATAAATTGGAGTGCTTCTGCTTCAACCGCCAGACTTTGGCTGGTGGCGAGCAGACTGAAATGCCACTGAGATTCGTGGTTTCGCCGAAATTACCTGAAGGTATCAACTCGATTACGCTGTCATACAACATCATGAAACTTGAGGATAACACCCTAGCGCAGCTGGCCCGATAGACCTTAGCCACGCTGACCAGATTTGGATGGGAGAGCCATTATGTCGGCCGAACAGCAAACGGAACATTATTATATACCGGACCCCAGCCCCTGGCCGGTGGTTGGTATGGTGTCGTTATTGACCACATTGGTGGGAGCCGCCTTGGCTATCAACGGTGTGGATATTGGCAGTTATGTGGTGATTGCCGGTTTGCTGTTATTTGGCTATTTATTGTTTGGCTGGTTTAGCGATGTGGTAAAGGAGAATCTCAGCGATTGTTACAATCACCAGGTGGATACCTCCTTTCGCATGGGGATGATCTGGTTTATCGCTTCCGAGGTCTTTTTCTTCCTGGCTTTCTTCGGTGCTCTCTATTATATCCGCAATATTGCGCTGCCCTGGTTGGGTGGAGATGGTTATTTGGGAACCACTAACGAATTGCTTTATGACGGTTACACACCGGTATGGCCGACCCATGGTCCAGGTGAGATGGGTGGAGATTTCATAGTCATGGGGGCATGGGGTATTCCCGCCATCAATACCTTTATTCTGCTCACCAGTGGCGCCACCATTACCTGGGCCCACTGGGGATTAAAACTGAATAAACAGAATCATTTGGTCTGGGGCCTAGCGTCTACTATTGGCCTCGGCGTGATTTTCGTTATTTTGCAGGCCTACGAGTATGGGCACGCCTACAGTGATTTGAATTTAACCCTTGAGACCGGCATTTACGGCTCAACCTTTTATATGCTCACAGGATTCCATGGCTTCCATGTCACCATGGGGGCGATCATGTTAATGGCGATACTGGGGCGGAGTTTGAAAGGGCATTTCAGTCCTCACAACCATTTTGCCTTCGAGGCGGTCGCATGGTATTGGCATTTTGTGGATGTGGTCTGGTTGGGACTGTTTATCTTTGTTTACTGGCTATAGGTCATTAGCCATGGGGTTGAATGAACCCCAATAGATAACCGCCGATCAATAAACCAAATAACAGAAAAGAGAGAGCGATTCTGATCGTAAGCGCTTTAACCAAACGTTCACCGGTTTGTGAACCATCGTCTTTGGCCAGGCAATACATGCCGCGCGCTAAAGCCCCGATGATGAATATCAATAACAGTAAAACCGGTAGTTTCATAATGATATCCATAGCGGATCTTACCTCGGATGAGGGGCCTCAGTCGGTCCCCTTAGTTTTTGTATTTGAGTTTGCAACAAACTGCGGAAATGATGCCGTGGCGCGGACGGTCTGTTTAACTTCTGATGTCTGTAACTATAGGACAACATGATCTTCAGTGATGCTCAATTTTCACCCCATTGGTTTGTCAGCATAGTGGCTCTGGTGCTGATCGGATTTTTCGCAGCGTTGGGGCTATGGCAGATGGATCGTGCCGAGCAAAAGCGGCAATTGGCAGAGCGGCTGAGTGAACGGCTGCAGCAGCCCCAGAGCTGGATAGACCAACTACAAGATCCCCTGGCATCTGATCGGCTGGAATACCGTCATCTGCAGCTCAAGGGAGAGTTTCTACCCGAGTATCAGCTGTATCTGGAGAACCGCAAGCAGGGTGGAAAGATCGGTTTTCATATTGTAGGTGGCTTTCGGGAGTCCGGTACGGGGCGTCTGTTAGCGGTCAATCGTGGCTGGGTAAAAGCCGCTCCCGGTTTAAAAGTGCCCGTCGTCGATACTCCCACCGGGGAGATGATAATCAGCGGTACGGTTCGAATTCCGGAGCCGCCGGTACTGGACTTGGCTGGAGCGCCGGGAGATACCGATCCTGGACAGCGCTGGCCCTTTTTTACATTGGACCGGTATCAGCAGTGGACCGGCCAGGAGATCTATCCCTGGATGCTGTTAATGGCGCCTGAGAGTAAAGCGGGTTTTGTCAGAAAATGGCCCAAGCCTCGGGTAGACGACGCAATGCATACTGGTTATGCCCTGCAGTGGTTTGCCTTCGCGCTCATCGTTCTGTTTATTTGGGCTAAGCTATCTTTTAAAAAACAACAAACTATCGAGGAACTGAGTTAGTGGAAATGACTGCTACGGCACCTAAAAAGAAGTTCCCACTTTCCCTGCTATTGCTGGTGGCCCTGTTTGGAGTTCCACCGCTAGCGGGTTGGTTGTTCTTTCTCAATCCGCAATGGTTACCGGACAAACACAACAATCATGGTGCGCTGGTGCAACCATCGCTCCCCATTCACCCTCTGGGTCTGCTCAAGGCCGATGGTTCGGCGGTAACCGAGGAGTCATTGTCCGACGCTTGGCGGATGTTGGTGATCGCTGATAAACAATGTGAAACCTCCTGCCAAAAAATGCTATCCAGTTTGACTCAGGTGCAAAAAGCAACTGGAGCCGGTCGGGTGAGGCTCAGGCCGGTTCTATTAATGCTCAATGAAGGGGCTACACCGATTTTGGCTTCTGATCTGGCAGAGACCGAGGTGATCTACGCCCCTCCTCAAGCGCTGCAGGCGGTGAAATCACAGTTTCAACTGTCGGACAATTCCATTGATGAAAACAGTTTTATCATCGATCCCATGGGGGCATTGATGATGCGACATAACCATAGTCTGTTGAGCCAGAAACAGGTACTCAAAGATATGGAGAAGCTTTTGAAAATATCGCAGAGTTGGTTGAAAGGAGCACAATATGGCCACAACTGAGGTTATGACCCGTCCACCGCAGGCGTTCACCTGGCGTAGTTATTATCAGCTGACCAAGCCTAAGGTAGTGTTGTTGATCGCCTTTACTGCATTGGTGGGTATGTTGCTGTCGACTCCCGGTGCAGTGCCCTGGCAGCCCTTGATCTTCGGTCTATTGGGTATTTCGTTGGCTGCGGCTTCTGGAGCGGTGATCAACCATATTATCGACCAGCGCATTGATGCAGTGATGGCCAGAACCTCACGCCGGCCTATTCCCAGTGGCAATATGGATACTCCTCATGCGGCCATCTTTGCGGGTGCGCTGGCGCTCATTTCGATGTTGATGCTGATCTTTCTGGTCAATACTTTGACCGCCGTTCTGACCTTTATGGCGTTGATTGGTTACGCTTTTATCTACACAGTGTTTCTCAAGCGAAATACACCGCAGAATATTATCTGGGGTGGATTGGCGGGTGCCGCTCCGCCGTTGTTGGGTTGGTGCGCGGTAACCGGTGAAGTCACCACCGAGGCTTTCCTGTTGCTGTTGATTATCTTTATCTGGACGCCTCCCCATTTCTGGCCACTGGCGATTCATCGTCAAAAGGATTACGCCAAAGCAGGACTGCCGATGTTACCGGTCACCCATGGTATCCCCTTTACCAAAACTCAGATTTTGCTTTATACCCTGATGCTGCTGGCGGTTTCTGTAATGCCTTTCGCTGTGCATATGAGCAGCTATGTCTACCTGTTCGGGGCCTTGCTTCTGGGGGCTGGTTTTATCTGGCAAGCCTGGCGTTTGTGGCGATGCGAGGACAATCGCTACGCCATGAAGACCTTCAGCTATTCGATCGTTTATTTGAGCCTGCTGTTCGCCTTGCTGCTGGGAGACCACTACCTGCAAGTTATGGGGCTGATTGCCTAGCAGTTGGCAGTGGTCCTTTGACAAACACGGACAACATAATCCAGACAAATAGGATACCGCCGATCACCGCCAGCAAGCCGCCCAACCCCATCACTCCCATGGCGGTTTTGGCGGCTAGGCTATCGAGCCCTTGTGCCGCACCGGCAGTCTTGCGTTGAATCCCCATCGCTCCTGAAGCGGCCAGGCCACTGATATGCAGTAGTTGGCCAAAGCCGTAACAGAGCGGTTGTAGGTTAGCGAGGCGTCCCTGAACCGGCGGGTAGCCCAGTTTAGGCAGCAGCAAATAGGCTAGTCCCATTAGCGCCAGAGTCACACCAACGATCGAACCATGGTAGTGGGCCGGGATGATGGTATTCACTCCTGAAATCATCAGGGCGAGGATGCCACCCATGGCGAACAGCGCCATCGACATGATTAAGCTAAGCCGTAACGGCTTGGTAACTGTTTGTATCGGTTTGGCTCGTTTGAGGCCGTAGAGCAGCATCAAACCGAGCGGGATGGCAGCGACGGCACCGCCAAACTGCATCAAGCGGGTAAAGGCGACACGGGATTCCAGCGAAGCTGTGTCGTAGCTGGCATAGATGACCGGCACCAGCAGAATAGGCGCTACTCCCAACCACAGCCAGCATCGAATGGTTCGCTGTGACCAAGCCAATGGTACTCCGCTGGCAAGCGCTAACAGTAGCCAGGCCAACAGTAATAGCTGAGTGTAGGCAAATTGCAGACTGTGGCCGGCCCCCCAGAACAGCAGTTCATAGAATCCCTGGCCGCTGATCTGTGGTGGAATATCGAGCCAACTCCAAAGCAATGCTCCTATGGAGGTGGCAACGGCTAATGCTGAACTGACAGACGCCACCTGAAGAATCGAGCCTTCATTGACCAATTGCTTCCAGTTGCAGGCCAGCAGTGAGTGAAGCAATCGTAGGGCAATGCCGGCACCGAACAAGCCCAGAGAGATAAAGAACATCGGACGTTGAAGCACCGGCACGTAGTTATTCATCAGGGCTTTGCCGTCACCGAAAAATGCAGACAGGGCGATAAGTAAGGTGCCCCCAAGCGCCAAGATGAAAGCAGTGGCCGTTAATCGACTAGTTTGGGCGTTATTGGAATTACCAAGAGTCCAAACGGCGCCGGCCATGGCCAAAAACCAGATCAGTACCGATTGATCCACATGAATAACCAGAGCGGTGCGAAAAAAATCGATCCAGGGAAAGAAGTCGCTGGCTTGCGGTACACGGGAGAGCACCAGCAGCAGGGCGAACAGGCCGGCAATAGCAAGGGCTGCTACACCCAGTTGCAACCAGCGTCGGGCCTCGCGCTGTTGTGCAGGATTGAAGATCAGCGCATCGCTGGCTAGTCCGAACATGAAAGTCAAACTCCTACCCCGCTTCAGCTCATGATTGAGAGTTGAGACTGGCGCTCTGTCTTTAAAAACTAGGAAACTGTGAAAAGATCCAGTAAGTTTCTCTAAAACGGTAGTCACCAGAAAAATGAGGTTCCCATGCCCGAGGAGAAGATTCAAGCCCATTTAAAACGCCAGTTGCGGTTGGCTCTGGGCTGTTGTCTGCTGGCGTGGGTTGTGATTCTGTTAGGTGCATTTGTACGCCTCAGTGATGCTGGTTTGGGCTGTCCGGACTGGCCTGGCTGTTACGGCCAGCTAACGGTCCCTAGTGCTGTTGATGAGGTGGCGTCGGCCAATGCCGAGTATCCCCAGCGGCCTTTGGAAACAGCCAAGGCCTGGAAAGAGATGATTCACCGTTATCTGGCGGGAACGCTGGGATTGCTGATCGCTGCCCTGGCAGCTTATTCCTGGCGAAATAGGCAGCAGATTTGGCAGCCGAAGGTATTGCCGAATTTGCTGCTGGTGACTGTCATTTTCCAGGCTCTATTGGGAATGTGGACCGTTACATTGCTGGTCAAGCCATTGATTGTAACCGCCCACCTGTTTGGCGGTTTTGCCACGGTTTCGATGCTGTGGATACTAAGCTTGCAGCTCCGGCGACGATTAGATCGATTGGGCGTAGGCTGGGATTCGCCGCGACCTTCCGGTCAACGATTATGGGTGGCTGGCGGGCTGGTAGTATTGCTGCTGCAAATATTTCTCGGAGGCTGGACCAGCACCAACTATGCCGCCATCGGCTGCACCGAATTTCCTACCTGTAATAACCAGCAATGGTGGCCAGCGATGGATTTTTCCGAGGGGTTTGTTTTATGGCGCGGCCTTGGTATCGATTATGAGTATGGGGTCTTGGAGTATCCCGCACGTACCGCCATCCATATGACCCATCGAATCGGTGCCGCAATCACCTTGGTATATCTGCTGCTGCTGGGCTGGCGTCTGCTCAGATCCGATCAAACGGCCATGATGCGGACAACCGCTGCTGTCATGTTGCTGCTTTTGGCGGTTCAGGTCGGGTTGGGGCTTACCAATGTGTTGGCGCAGCTACCGTTACCGGTGGCGGTGGCCCATAACGGTGTTGCTGCGCTGCTATTGATGTCGTTGTTAACGATGGTCTATCTGCAAAGTGCTTCTGGAAGAGCAGGTGCCAGTCGTTAGTTTATCCACCACGATAGCGACGGTTTTTGTGCTCTTTGACCTTTTCCAGATCCACCAGTACCAGCCCGTCGACGCAGTAACCGAAATCGGCATCGACACCGAAATCAAGGAAACGAACACCGCCTTCTTCGCACAATTCACTGTACTGTTTGTAGAGGGTGGGTACCGTTGCTCCCAGGTGATTTAGGCGTTCCTTCAATATCTTGAAGTCTTCATCACAGTTGTCACCGCTGAACAACGGAATGATCATCTCTAGATGGGATTCTTCGATTTGATACGGAGTATAGGAATTCGCCAGTTGCTCGCGATCAGGGTAATACAGGGAGTAGAAATAGATGATCAGATCCTTGGCGAAGGTAGGGTAGTTATTGCTGAGGCTGACCGGGCCAAACATATAGCGAACGTCGGGGTGGCGATTGAGGTAGGCTCCGATGCCGTACCAGAGATAGTCCAGGCTGCGTCTTCCCCAGTACTTGGGCTGAACAAAACTGCGGCCCAATTCAATACCCTGATCGAAGTAGGGTTGCATCTCTGATTGATAGTCAAAGAGTTCGGCGCTGTAGATCCAGTTTTTGTTGTTTTCACGAATGAAACGCCCAGCCTCGCCGATCCGGTATGCGCCGACAATCTCCAGTTCCTCTTCATCCCAGAGGATCAGGTGGCGATAGAAATGATCGTATTTATCAAGATCGGATTTCTGACCAGTGCCTTCGCCTACTTCACGGAAGGCTATCTCACGCAGTCGACCCACCTCCCGCATCGTTGCGGAGTTTTCTCGATAATCAAACAGATAGATCTGTTTGCCATCTTTGGTGCTGCCCAGATGCTCGGCTTCTTTGAGCTCATGTTTCAGCTGCTTGCGATCCTGAGGGTGGATCACCGTTCGTTCGGTTTTCAGCAGTGGGCTTTTGCCTCGGGCAATACGGTAGAGGTGGCGACGAACCAGGCGATTTTTCTCTTTGTTGCTCAGAGGTAACTGCGCCAGTTCTTGAATAGGGATCGGCTGACCAACATGCACGGGGATGCGGCGGTTTTGCTGTTTAAACATCTCATGGGCCAACAGAAGCGATGACAGCGGCTGAAAGAGCATGGAGCTGGTATAGAACAGCAGTGAATTTCGACCGCCCACATGAACGGGCAGTAGCGGGCTGTTAGTCTTTTTAGCCAGCTTTAGATAGCTGTGGTTCCAGCGCTTGTCTTTGATGCCGCTGAGGGACATCCGCGATACTTCGCCGGCGGGGAAGATGATCACCGCTTCTTCCCGCTGCAGGCAGCCAATAATCGATTTCAATTGCTTGCGGCCGGTCTTTCCGCTGAGGTTGTCTACCGGCAGTACATGGCCTTTTAGGCCGTCGAAGCCCATCAGCATCTCGTTAGCGATGATCTTGACGTCAGATCGAATCTCTCCAATCAGACGTAACAGTGCCAGACCATCCAAAGCCCCGAGAGGGTGGTTGGCAACGATCATCACTCGACCGCTGGCAGGAATGTTGCGGCGATCTATCTGACTGGCGTGGTAGCTGAAATTGAAATGATCCAAGACCCGATCGATAAACTCGAATCCTTGGCTATCCTGGTGGGTTTCCAGAAAGCGATTAACCTCTCGCTCGTGAAAAAGACGCTTAAGAATACCTAGTGTTGGCTTGGTAATAAGCGGGCTTTTTTCGAAAAAACTGGGGGATTTATCGGCTATCAGTTGTTCAACCTGGATCACTGGCAAACTCCGTGTGTGCGAAGGCGGTTTATGGCACGGACTTTAGTGAACAACTGTGACAGGGGAGTAACAGCAAGTTTTCAAAATTAAGACAGTGGACCCGAGGGCGGGATAATTAGCGGCTTGTTGAAGTCAAAGCCTAAATATAGGTTCCTTTACGTTTACGTAAAAGTAGGGTAAAACATCCTCTGCCTTACCCAGGCAGGTCTATAGTTATAGAAAGTCAAAACCAAGGTTTTCGGAAACTAGAGATCACAAAATAAAAAAGTAAATCCTCAAAAGGGATTTGCAGCAACCCACTCTTAACAAGATGAGGATGCTATGAAATCGGATAGCAAAGAGAGAGCTGTACACAAGCTCAATTTTATCCGTGGTGATGAGCTAAAGATACCGACCTACAAGCTCCTGAAGCAGGATGGAACGCCCTACAAGGGGGCTCGCCTGCCTTACATCACTGAGGATAAATCCCTAAAGATCTACCGCGCCATGGTGCGCACCCGGGTGCTGGATGAGCGGATGATGGCTGCTCAGCGTCAGGGCCGTCTCAGTTTTTATATGCAATCCACCGGAGAGGAAGCTACCACAGTAGGCTTCGCCGCTGCCCTCGATGATGACGACATGATCATGGCGCAGTACCGAGAGCAGGGAGCGCTGGTTTATCGTGGTTTTTCCCTGGATGAGTTTATGAATCAGCTGTTCAGCAATGAGCTGGACGTCGGTAAGGGTCGGCAAATGCCAATCCATTACGGTTCTGCAAAACTTCACTACATGACCATCTCTTCCCCTTTGGCCACCCAGATTCCACAGGCCACCGGTTATGCCTACGGTCAGAAAATCGACGCTAGCAACAAGTGTACGGTGACGGTGTTTGGCGAGGGAGCCGCATCCGAGGGCGACTTTCATGCTGCCTTGAATATGGCCTCTGTGTTGAAAGTGCCGGTGATATTTCTCTGCCGTAATAATGGCTACGCAATCTCCACTCCATCCAGCGAACAGTTTGCTGCCGACGGTGTTGCACCCCGGGCGCTGGGTTATGGAATGCAGGCGGTGCGGGTGGATGGCAACGATATCCTGGCAGTTTATAGCGCCATCGCAGAAGCACGGCGACGAGTGATCGAAACCAATGAGCCCGTGTTGGTAGAAGCCATGAGCTACCGTCTGGCTGCGCACTCCTCGTCGGATGACCCCTCCGGTTATCGCAGCAAAAAAGAGGAGGAAAAGTGGGCGAGCAAAGATCCATTGTTGCGGATGAAGTATTGGCTGATTGAGCAGCAGTGGTGGTCTGACGAACAGGATGAGGCGTTATTTGAAGAGGAGCGCCGCGAAGTGCTGGCGGTCATGAAAGCGGCCGAGAAACGTCCAGCACCGCTGTTGGATGAACTGGTGACCGATGTCTACGATCAGCCAACGCCGCAGTTGCAGCAGCAGTTGCAGCAGCTAAAACGCCATATTCAGACCTATCCAGATGCCTATCCGAACACGGCAGGGAGGATCGACCATGGCTAAGATGAATTTGCTCCAGGCGATCAACAATGCCCTTGATATCGCCATGGCGGATGATCCCAAAGTGATCTGCTTCGGCGAGGATGTAGGTAGTTTTGGCGGTGTGTTCCGTGCCACCAGCCACTTGCAGGAAAAGTACGGCCATGATCGCTGCTTTAACACCCCTCTGGTGGAGCAGGGGATCATCGGCTTTGCTAACGGTTTAGCGGCTCAAGGTTCGGTACCGGTGGCGGAGATTCAGTTTGCCGATTACATTTTTCCTGCTTTCGACCAGATTGTGAATGAATCTGCCAAGTTCCGTTATCGCTCCGGTAACCTGTTTGATGTGGGTGGATTAACCATCCGTACCCCATACGGCGGTGGCATTGCTGGCGGTCACTACCACTCTCAATCTCCTGAGGCTTACTTTACCCATACTCCGGGGCTGAAAGTGGTGGTTCCCCGTAATCCTCATCAAGCCAAAGGATTGTTGCTGGCATCCATTCGTGATCCCAATCCGGTGATCTTCTTTGAGCCCAAACGTATCTATCGTGCCTCTGAGGGCGAAGTGCCGGAAGAGGACTACCAGCTGCCTTTGGCGCAGGCTGAGGTGGTCAAGGAGGGCAGCGACATCACCTTGCTGGCCTGGGGGGCGCAGATGGAATATTTGTCGAAAGCCAACGAGATGGCGGAGAAAGAAGGTATCTCCTGCGAATTGATCGACCTGCGTACGCTGTTGCCCTGGGATATAGACACTGTGGTAGCTTCGGTGAAGAAGACCGGTCGTTTGCTGGTCAGTCATGAAGCCCCGCTGACCGGTGGTTTTGCCGGCGAGATCGCAGCGATGGTGCAGGAACGCTGTTTCCTCTCACTGGAATCTCCCATCGCCCGGGTTACCGGGTTGGATACACCCTATCCACTGGCGTTGGAGAAGGAGTACATTCCCGACCATCTGAAGATCTACGAAGCCATCAAGCACAGCATCAACTTCTAGAGGAGCGGTCATGCTAAAAGATTTTATATTGCCGGATATCGGAGAGGGCATTGTCGAGTGCGAGCTGGTGGAGTGGCTGGTCACTGAAGGTGAGCTTATCCAGGAAGATCAACCGATAGCCGATGTGATGACCGACAAAGCCCTGGTGCAGATACCCGCCCCCTATGGAGGGCGTATCGCCAAGCTCTACTACCAGCAGGGCGATAGTGCCAAAGTTCATGAAGCGCTGTTTTCCATTGACATGGATGTTGCTGATGAGCCAGAAAAAACGGCCAGTGAGGAGACTGTGACTGCCGCCAGCGAGGACTTTATCTTGCCAGATATTGGTGAGGGTATTGTTGAGTGCGAAGTGGTGGAGTGGCTGATAGCGGAGGGTGATCATATCGATGAAGATCAGCCGGTGGTGGATGTGATGACCGACAAGGCGCTGGTGCAGATACCGTCACCTAAATCGGGAACCATTACCCAGCTTTACTGCCCTCAGGGGGAATTGGCCAAGGTGCATGAGCCGCTATTTGCGCTGATTCCTGATGGTGATGAGCTGAGTAAACCCGAAGCGGTCAAGCCTACAGTGAAACGCACACCAATGGCTAATCCTGCTGTGGAGACGGTGGCATCAATGACCGGGGATAATTCCCAATCCGCAGAGCGTAAGCGGGTATTGGCCAGCCCGGCGGTACGCAGAATCTGTCGGGAGCAGGAGCTGGATATCGGCTTGATTTCTGGCACCGGCAAAGACGGGAGAGTGCTGAAGGAGGATGTGCTGCGTTTTCAGCAACAAGCTGATCAAGCGCTGGAGCCATCGGCTAGTGCCGAACCTGCAGTAGCTGAAAGCATCTCTTCGCCGGGTATCCGAATTGAGCCAATCCGTGGAGTTCGGGCAGCGATGGCTAGGCAGATGAGCCTGTCAGCCCGTACCATTCCCCACTTTACCTTCGGCGATGAGGTAGATATCACCGAGCTCTTGAAGGTGAAAGCGCAGTTGAAAGCCAAGGCCGAACAACAGGGGGTTAGGCTGACGCTGATGCCGTTCCTAATGAAGGCGATGGCGATAGCGGTGAAGAAGTACCCGATACTTAACAGCCGAATCAGTGACGACGGCTCTGAAATCCACTATCTGCCCGAATGTAATATTGGCATGGCGGTGGACTCCCAGGTCGGACTGTTGCTACCTAATATTAAGGCAGTAGAGCGTTTGAGCATTCTTGAAATTGCTGCCGAGGTTCAGCGGCTAGCTGATTCTGCCCGAGAAGGAAGGGTTGCGCCGGAAGATTTGAAGAGTGGCACTATCAGCATCTCCAATATCGGCAGCCTGGGGGGGACCTACGCAGTACCGGTGATCAATCCTCCCGAGGTAGCAATTGTGGCGCTGGGACGGATACAGCGTCTGCCCCGTTTCAATGATAGGGGCGAAGTGGAGGAGCGTTGTATCGTTGCCATCAGCTGGTCCGGTGACCATCGGATTATCGATGGTGGCACCATGGCTCGCTTCAGTGGCCTGTGGCAATCTTATCTGGAAGATCCAGCCTCACTGTTGCTGGATATAAGCTGACCATAGCGGGGTGCATCTGGCACCCCGATTATCACGTCTGGCCTTGGGACTCGTGGATGGATTACCCCAACCTGCAGCAGTTTTACATACCTGAAGAGCAGTCGATCTATCTGCTGAGCCATGGCGATGCACAGAAGCTCAAGGATTGGGTTAGCCTCTGTAAGCAGCAGCTGCAACAGCTGGGATACCAACAGATAGAACTGATCGGCAAGGGCGCTTTCGGCTTTGTTTTTGGTGGAATTGCCCGCGATGGGCGGGCCTTGGTATTCAAGTTTTCCCGTATCAATCTACCCCAGCATGTGCAGGACCGCCTGGAGGAGGAGGCCTTTATGCTGGGCCAGGTGGATCATCCACAAGTGCCTAAATTGGTGGAGTTCCAGCGTATTGGTCGGCAGGCGATTATGGTGATGGAGCGGGCTCCCGGGGTTGACTTAGAAGAGTGGTCGCTGCGCGAAGGCCGTATCTCTCCTCGGTTGGTGACTCACATAGCCGCTCAGTTGGCAGAAATTCTCAGCCGCTTGCGTTACCAGGCGATCTCGGATCAGCGCCCGGTGGTACACGGTGATATCAAACCCTCCAACGTTATGTTCGAGTCGAATAGTGAAACTGTGGCACTTATTGACTGGGGGTCTTCGGTCTATGCGCAACTGGATGCCGGTGGCCAGTTTGTATCCAATCAAGTGATGGATCTAATGTCTGGGGATCTGCAGAACTCTAATGCCCGCCTGGGGGATGTTTACTTTATTGGTAGCGAACAACTAAACGGTGCGCTGTCGTCACCACGTTTTGATGAACAGGGCTTGGCTGGAACTTTGTATGCATTGGCTTCGGGGCAGTCCTGTCGATTTGGTTTTCAGGCCATTCCTGCTACCGCGCTTGGACTGCCGATAGAGTTTGCTCGGGTTTTGCAGGCGATGCTTGAGGGTGATCAGAAGCAGCGCGGAGAGGCCGGTGATTATTTTCTTCGTAATATGGCAAATATGGCGAAAAATCTGGTGATCGATCTACAAGAAGCCCCGGAACCCCATCTGATTCCCATCTGGTCCCACCAAAATCGACAAGAGATCGAAACGGTGGCCTACAGCTCCCGCAAGTCGTTCCTGCGGGAGGAGGGCGTTGAGGGGGTGGAAGAGTCGATCAAAGATATCGACGATGTTCAATTTGATCGCTATTACAAAAACTTCCTGCAGGGGATGGGGGAAACCGAAAAAGCCTTCCTGGCCAGCATCAGTCGACTGGGAAAATACCCGGTGGTGGGTGGTTTGGCGGTGCGTTGGCAAAAAGATGGCGTTTATATCGATTCCTGCCTGAATCTTCACGATGACCAGCTCAGACCCTCTTTTGTTAGCTCGGTCAACAATATGGTCTCGCTGGCCAGAGCAATCTACCGCCAGGGGGTTTTCAAATGCTGTTTCTTCAATGCCAAAGATACGCTGCATATTGAACGGGAAGATTCATCGATCCCCTTTGTGCCTGCCCCCGATATGCAGATCCCTTTTGAAGTATCTGACGTGCCGGAGCAGGAAGACCAGAGTCGGGTGCACTCCTACTTTGAGGATGGTAAGGACCCGGAGGAGTTTCTGGAGCTTCCCGGCAGTATCATTGCTCACCTACAACAACTGAATGAGATTCACCATGCCGGCTTGATCATCTTTGAGAGCCTGCCAACCCATCTTAAGATCCACAGTTATTACCGATTGCTAGATCCGACCCGGGAAGCTGACTTTCGTTGTTTGCTGGAAGCTATTCTGGAGGATGTGGATCATATCCGGGGCTCAGGGATCTCCGGCTTTATGAAAATGCCTTACAAAGACACCCGCGTGTTTACCCATATCGATCGACTTCCAGAGCGCTTTTACCCTCGTGATCCCAAACGGGTACAGAAGCATCCTCCCAAATGACAACAAGAGTGGCTAAAAGCAGTCTGGCTCAAAGGGTTGCCGTGATCTAAGACTGGAACCTTGCCGGTAACTATGGTCTGATTAGTTGAATTCATTGCATTAATTCCGCTGTACAAACCACGACTCTAAGTCTCGGGGGATTTGAGCTAATGTTCGCTGTATCGAATCGACAGCTGCAACAGCAGAAAGGAAATACTGTTATCAGATTTTTAGGCAGCCTGATCATGGTGGCGATGTTGGGCGCAGTGGCATATCTGATGTTGCTGCGCAACGAACCGGAGTATCCGGCTGCCGCATCCACGGCTCCGGTACCGGAAACTCAGTCCCCATCCGCACAAGCCCCGATACAGATTGATGAGTCTCAACTGAGCCGTCAGCAGCTTATGTCGCTGAAGCGGGTAGAGGTCGTGCCGACATCGAAGCCGACACGGGTGCAGGTCAGTAGCGGTTCTCAGCAGACTCAAACCACCTTCAGTGGAATTGTTAACCAGGCTCCAGCCCAAATGAGTGGCCAAACCCTCGCAGCTTTAGATCCAGAATCTGCTGCCAATTCCGCAGTGGCCGGCGACCAAAACAGCTTTTCAACCTTGGCTGGTTCTAACAATCCTGGCAACGCATCCTCTGCAGATACCCGTGGTAGTGCATCGCCGAAGGGCACTGCCAAGCCTGTGGTTAAGAAACTGCCCCCGCTGGACAGCAGCGATAAAGAGATTCGCGAGGTTATTACGTCGCTGGATAGCACCATGCTGTTGGCAGATTGGTTGATTGACGAGGAGCTGGTTCGAAAATTTGTAGTTCTAATAGATAACATGGCTGAGGGTCAAATCCCTAGCAAACATAGCGTTATACGGCCGCTCAATACCAGTTTTCGCGCGGTAGAACAGGGAGATCAGCTGTTTCTGGGGGGCTACAATTTCAGCCGCTACACTACCTATATTGACCTGCTGTCAGTGATGGACAGTCAGCGCCTGAGTGCCCTTTATCAGCGTTATTATCCGCTGTTGCAGCAAGCCTATGGTGAGCTGGGCTACTCGCGAAAATCCTTCCATAAGCGTTTGTTGATGGCTATCGATCACCTTATTGATAGCCCTATACAACCAGGGACCCTTGAATTGGAGCGTCCTTCGGTGATGTTTAAGTATGCGGATCCAGAGCTGGAACAGCTCTCTGATGCTCATAAGCAGATGCTACGTATGGGGCCGGAAAACAGCCGAAAACTGATCGGACAATTGACGATTTTGCGCAGCAATTTAATTCGAGTGGGGCACGGTTAAATCGAAAAACTCATGTTGCATGAGCAAAAAAACATAATCGCCTCTTTGTTTTAACGATATAACAAAAGATTATTTATCTTTAAGTTGTTGTAAATTAAAGAATAAATATAGCTGTGTTTTCGCGACATAAAAAATGTTGCACTTGCGGTGTTTTTTTCTGGAAATCTGTTTTTTTCAGCGTTAGTCTTTAGCCGTTCACTCCTTATAACAAAAAAAAGAAGGAGGACATCGACTATGGATGCCCGAGTTCCTTTCAGTGCTTACCGTTGCGAAGTACTGCCACAATGGATTGATTATAACGGCCACATGAATGTTGCTTACTACGTTCTGGCCTTTGATCAAGCCACCGATGCTTTTCTTGAAAATATAAACCTTGGCCCCGGTTATGTAGAAGCCACCAACCGTTCTGTGTTTGTGGTGGATATGAATGTCACCTACAAACGCGAGGTGCGTCAGGGAGCCCCTCTCTATGTGACGACCCAGTTACTGGATTGCAGCGATAAAAAAATTCGCCTGTTCCATCAAATGTTCCATGAATCCGAAGGCTTTTTAGCCGCGACCAATGAGCTTTTATTGGTTCACGTGGACATGGAAAATCGAAAAGGGTGCCCTTTTCCCGAAAAGGCCTTGAACAGGCTGGGGGAGATTGGTCGCTATCACCATAGTTTTGAACAGCCAGAAGATGTCGGCCGGGTGCTGGGAATTTAAAACGTTGTTTATCCTATCCACTTAAGCACTCTGTAGCACTCTGTGGATTTGACCTGAGGTTGGCTTTACGGTTCTATAGGTGGCCTTTAATGGCGATAGGCTGATTGGGCCGCTGGTGCAGGTTGATGAATGTAAAGATAACCCGTGAAGCTTGGATACATGAGGCGTTCTCGGTACTTGCCGATGGTGGCGTTGATCATATCAAGGTGGAAGCACTGGCCAAACGCTTAAAAGTCACCAAAGGCGGCTTTTACTGGCACTTCAAAAATCGTAACGAGTTGCTCGACAACATGCTGGACCAGTGGCAGCGGGGACGTGTCGAGACCATCCATCAACAGGTCAACAGCGACCGGGATGCTGCCCAGATCCTCGATCAGCTGTTACAGCTCTATACCGATCACACCAATCCACGGGGTAATGCTATTGAGCTGGCGGTACGCGATTGGGCGCGAAACTCTGAGCAGGCCGCCTTAACCGTCAAAACCGTAGATCGTGATCGATTGCAATCCGTCGCCGGGTTGTTTTCTCGTTTAGGCCTGGAAGCTCAAGAAGCCTTTAGCCGCGCCTACCTTTTCTACAGTTACGTCTTTGGCCAGAGTTTACTTAATTACGATGATCAGCCTTATGCCGAGAGTGATGTGAAGGCATTGTGCAAGTCATTGTTGATACCCTGAGTTTCCCTCCTGCATCTGAATGAGATCCTCGCAAATTAAAGTGATTGCGGGGATCAAAAGACTTACAATGGTTGGTTTGATATTGGCTGTTTGAACACCATAGGTAAGTCCATGACCGCATTGAGCGTCAACCTCAACAAAATTGCTCTGGTAAGAAATTCTCGTCTGTCTGGAACTCCCAGTGTTACTGAAGCGGCAAGAATTTCGCTGGCTAACGGTGCCGATGGCATCACCGTACATCCTCGCCCCGATCTGCGCCATATTCGTCCCGATGATGTTTATGCTTTGTCTGAGATGTTGGAAGTGGAATTCAATATTGAGGGAAACCCCTTTGAAGGAGCGATGGGGGAATATCCTGGCTTTATGGAACTGGTGCGTGCGGTAAAACCACAGCAATGTACTCTGGTGCCCGACGCTCAGGATCAGCTGACCTCTGACCATGGCTGGAATTTGAGAGCAGACGGTGAACGCCTCAAACCCATAATCGGCGAGCTAAAAGCTATCGGCTGTCGAGTCAGTCTGTTTATGGATGCTGAATCCGAAGAGTTCCCGTTGGCGGCTGAGTTGGGTGCTGATCGCGTCGAGCTCTATACCGAAAGCTATGCCGATGCCTATGGCAGTGAACAGCAGCAAACCGTTTTTCAGCGTTTTGCCGATGCTGCTCAGCGTGCGCAAGAGGTGGGCCTTGAAGTAAATGCCGGTCACGATCTGGATCTCGACAACCTTGGGCTTTTGGCCAGTATTCCCAATCTAAAAGAAGTATCCATAGGCCATGCACTGATTTCTGATGCCTTGATGATGGGATTGGGTTCCGCGGTTAATGCCTACAAACAGATCCTGGTCCAGGCTGAACCAGAGCAGCAGCTCTGATGGCGAAGCAAACCCCGGTCGAAGTTGACCTTAGCTACAGTAGCCATAGCCGACTCAGTGAGTATGAGCGACTGGTCTATCCTGTGGTATCACGACGCTCCAGAGGATTGTCGCTAGGTATCAATCTAAATCCCGACAAGCGCTGCAATTTTGACTGCGTTTATTGCCAAGTCGATCGCACCTCTACTCCTGAACGCATTCGGCCAAGCGTCTCTCAGATCGAGCAGGAGCTAGAGTATTGGTTACAGGAATTGGAACAGGGTCAGTACCAGGGTTATCAGCTGCAGGATATTGCCCTGGCAGGTGATGGTGAGCCGACCAGCGAAAAGCAGCTGCCTCAGGTTCTGGAACTGTTAATGTCCTTAAAACAGCGCCATCCTGTGCTGGAGCAGATCAAGTTGATTTTGTTTACCAACGGCAGTGGCATTGGCCGCAACGATCTGGCTGATATTTTTCCGCGCTTCTTTGCCGCTCGCGGTGAGGTATGGTTCAAGCTGGATGCATGGGATCAGGATAGCCAAGATCGAATCAACCGTTCACGTTTGAAGTTTGATCAGTTGATCGAAAAGCTACGTCACTTTGGCCAGCGCTATCCGGTGGTTTTACAGTCCTGCTTTTTCCGCTGGCAAGGCCAAGCCTATAGTGATCAGCTTTATCAGCCCTACTTAGAATTGGTAGCAGGGTTGGCGGTTAGTCAGGTTTGTGTCGATCGAATCCAGGCCTATACCTTGGCTCGAAAACCTGCTGAGTCTGATGCGACCCCCTGGAGCAATATAGAGATGGATCGCTTGGCGACATTGTTGAGAGAGCATCTTGAATTGCCTGTTGAGCTCTTCTATGAAAGCGGCAGCGAATCTGACGGCTGATCTGTTGTTAAAGGCCTCGCTAATTGGGGCTTTTGCGATGCAGCAAAATTCTATTGACGTTCATTTTTTATACAGTTATAGTCGATTCAGTTTTATTGCACTGCAACCGATTATAAAAGGTGAATCACATGTACGAGAAGTTTTTTGAGGATATGCAAGGCCGCATGCAGCCTGTACTTGATCTGGCTGAAACCAACAAGAAAGCTATGGAAAAGCTGGCTGCTCTGCAGAAAGATACCATGACTGAAGTTGTTAACGCTTCCGTTGAGCAGTTCAAAGAGCTGGCTCAGTGCAAAGACCCACAGTCCGCTTTGGACCTGCAGCTGAAGTTCTACAAGTCTCTCGAATCACAGATGAGCGACACTGCTGAGAAAAGCATCGCTACCATCACCGAAGCTAACGAAGCTTTCGTTGCTGTTGTAGAAGAGTCTGCCAAAAAAGCTGTTGCTGAAGTAGAAGACGCTGTAAAGCAGTTCTCTCCTAAGTAAATCGCTTCAAAGAATACTAAAACCCCTGTCGGGTCTGCCGGCAGGGGTTTTTTCTTGTCTGGCTATTTGTTTTTCCTGACAGTCCATTATCGAATCAATCCTGCTGATGGATCGCTGGTCCCCTTTCGTCACCATTATTTGGGAGCTTGCTAGTGGTTTTTAGGCTACCTATGTGCCGATCTAAGATTTCCGTAAACTAGAAAATGTGCTTTTAAGTTGTTGATATTTAGCTAATAGATAAAAAGTTGTGCGGCGCAGCAAAAAAGTTATTGACTTCTTTTTGATCAATTTATATAGTTACAACCATCAACTTATTGCACTGCAACAAACTTATTGAGGACATTATTATGTACGATCAAATCTTTGCTGACATGAAAGAGCGCATGGCCCCTGTAGTTAGCCTGGCTGAGACTAACAAGAAGGCGCTGGAAACTCTGGCTAACCTGCAGAAAGAATCCATGACTGAAGTTGTTAACGCTTCTGTTGAGCAGTTCAAAGAAATGGCTCAGGTTAAGGATCCTCAGGTTGCTCTGGAAAAGCAGGTTCAGTTCTACAAGGCTCTCGAAGCCCAAATGACTAACACTGCTGAGAAGAGCATCGCTGCTATCACTGAAGCTAAAGAAGCTTTCGTAGCAGTTGTAGAAGAGTCTGCTAAGAAGACTGCTGAAGAAGTAGAAGCTGCTGTTAAGAAGGCTGCTCAGGTTAAGTAATTAACCCCGCTCTTCTTCTCAATAAGAAACCCCGCATTAGCCCATGCGGGGTTTTTTTATGCCTGATTGTTTGGTATTGGTAGATCCATTTCATTAAATCGTCACCTGCCAACAATACAGTTGCTCCCTGTCTATAGATGCTGTTCTGTTAGCTGAAATCACTGCTTATATTTTTTTGATGCGATGCAGCAAAAGATGTTGACAGGAATTCGGCAGGCAAATATATTTAAGTCATATTTTTCGCATTGCAACAAAACTTATAGGGTGATAATTATGTACGATCAAATCTTCGCTAATATGAAAGAGCGCATGCAGCCTGTTGTAGATCTGGCTGAAACTAACAAGAAGACCATGGAAACTCTGGCTAACCTGCAGAAAGATTCCATGACTGACGTTGTTAACGCATCTGTTGAGCAATTTAAAGCGCTGTCTACTTGCAAGGATCCTAAAGAAGTTCTGGACCTGCAGGTTAAGTTCTACAAGTCTCTGGAATCCAAGATGACTGACACTGCTGAGAAAAGCATCGCTGCGATCACTGAAGCTAAAGAAGCTTTCGTAGCAGTCGTAGAAGATTCTGCTAAGAAGACTACTGCCGAAGTAAAAGAAGCAGTAAAAGAAGTTGAAGAAGCTGTGAAGAAGGTTGCTCCTAAAGCTGCCTAATTCTTCTCTCTTAGATAGAGCTTCAAACCCCATCAGGGTTGTCCTGGTGGGGTTTTTCTTTTTCTGGATTCTGCATATCGCCAGCTTTTCGGATGAATCAGCAATTTGTTGCCATAATTAGTTCAGCATCATTGGTTGAATGGAGGTGACAGATGACTTTACGCGTTGCAATCAACGGCTTTGGGCGTATCGGACGGAATATCCTGCGAGCCCTTTATGAAGAGGGTTACCGTGATCATGTCGAGATTGTAGCGATCAATGATATGGGAGATGCCCATATCAACGCACATCTGCTGAAGTACGACAGCATTCACGGCACATTTTCGGCAACGGTAGAAGAGAGTCAAAACTCGATCAGCGTTGCCGGTGACCGAATAACTATTGTTAACGAGAAAGATCCTGCACTTTTACCGTGGAAAAAGCACGCCGTCGATATGGTGTTCGAATGTACCGGCCGATTTACCGATGGAGATCAGGCAAAGCAACATCTGCAAGCCGGTGCCCAGCGGGTGCTGATCTCTGCTCCAGCAAAAAATGTAGATGCCACCATCGTATTCGGGGTAAACGAAGAGATACTTCGCGCCCAGCACCAGGTGGTTTCCAATGCCTCCTGCACAACCAACTGTTTGGCTCCTGTGGCTCAGGTGCTGCATCGTCAGTTTGGTATCGAAAGTGGTCTGATGACGACAATACACGCTTATACCAACGATCAGGCTTTGACAGATGTCTACGCCGAAGATCTATATCGGGCCAGATCGGCAACACAATCGATGATCCCAACAAAAACAGGTGCTGCGGCCGCGCTGGGGCTGGTGTTACCGGAGCTGGATGGGCGTATGGATGGTATGTCCGTCAGAGTGCCGACGGTGAATGTTTCCCTGGTGGATCTGTCGGTGATTCTCGGGACTGAAGTGGATGTGGCTTCGGTTAATGAGGCCATGGCGCAAGCTGCTGCCAGTTCCCAAGTGCTTGAATACAGTGAGCTGCCTCTTGTATCCATCGACTATAACCACAATAGTGCATCGGCTATTTTCGACGCTAATCAAACCCGCGTTGAGGGGCAATTGCTTAAGGTGATGGCCTGGTACGACAATGAGTGGGGGTTTTCCAACCGAATGCTCGATACCGCATTAGCCTGGACGGCGGCTAGCTAACCTGCAGTACTGTTTATGTTGCAGTTTGGAATCGGCCAAAAGAAATTGGCCTGGTTTCAATTATCAGTCGATATTCAAGCGCTAACAACGCAGTTTCGTCCTGTGGCTTTGGCTTCGTAAAGAGCCTTGTCAGCTTCCTTTAGGGTATCCAGTCGTGGTTGTCGTTCTGCAACGCCAATGCTGATGGTGACCGATACCGAATCGGCCTGCGGGCTGTTGTTGCCGCGCATCTTTTTGCCTTTTTGGTTGTCGTCGGGGCGTTGATCACTGCGCAAGCGCATCTGAGCGGCTTCTATGCTTGTGCGCAACTCCTCCAGGGCTGGTAAGGCCTGTTCCACTCGTTTACCCGCAAAGACAATACAAAACTCTTCTCCACCGTAGCGATAAGCCGTTCCCATGCGAACACGGCTAAGCTTTGAGGCCACCAGCTTCAGTACCTGATCTCCAACATCATGGCCGTAGGTATCGTTAAAACGTTTGAAATGATCGATGTCGGTCATAGCGATACAGTGACGCCGTCCCAGATTCTGCAGCCGTTGATTCAAAGCACGGCGGCCAGGTAACCCGGTTAGATCATCGAGGTAGGCCAAGTCGTGGCTATGGCTGAACAGCAATAGTAACCACATGAGCAGGGCTAAGCTGATGATCAGCGCCTGCTCTGCACCGCTCAAGGGAGTGCATATAAGGTAGCTACTGGCTATCAGAGTAAACAGTAGATAGCTGTTAAAAAGCTGTTGATCCTTTAGCCAGTTAAAAAACACGGCTAGTCCTGCCAACAGCTGTACCAGCATCACAGTGAACGGATAGGGCAACTGGAAAGGAAGCAGATCGATGGATTCGGGTTGCCATTGAAGCCAATGTTGCAGTATCGGCAGCTGATAGTGATACAGCCACCAGAACGCACCGGCCTGCAACAGAATGATCATAGTGGTAAATGCGGCTGATAGGCTCAGCAGGGATCGTTCTTTGCTAAAAGCCAGTAGCGCCAAATTGGCCGGAATCAGTGCTAGCAGGCCATGTTGCCACTCGGCAACTGAGGCAAACGATGAAAGTTGCCACTGTTGTACCAACATTAAAAGTGCCGCGGCGATTGCTGCTCGGTGGCTGTGAAAGCGCCAGGCTAGCAAAAGAATCAACAGGGATAGTAGCGAAGGCAACCAGGGTAGTAGCTGGTTCCAGGGGGACTCTAATTGATGAATAAGGGGGGCGCTGTAGTAATAGCCGATGATCAGCAGAAACGGTAGCCACAAATAGCGTAACGGCCTGAACAATTCTAACAACAGTGCGTTCTCCACCACTTAAATGATCGCGACTCCGGCGACCATCATGCCTGCGACCAGGATTTAATTCAACGGCTGCGCTGCGGCTTCTAGGGTAGATGCGGAGTTGTTGATGAGTTACTGAAAAGTTGATTAAGAGGAGAACCCCGCCCGTAGCAAAGCGCAACGGGCAGGTTTTGGATAAATAGTTTGTTGTAGGGGGGCTGGTGTCGTTTTATCTAGGCCGCGGAAGCTACTTTTTCGCTGAACTGGTCAAAAGCATTGAGCGCTTCAGCGGCGTACATCAGTGAGGGACCTCCTCCCATAAATACTGCCATGCCTAGCATCTCCTGAAGCTCATCACGGGACGCCCCAGTTTGGACCAGTTTCTTGGTATGGAATCCGATGCAGCCATCACAACGGCAAGCGATGCCGATGGCTAAAGCGATAAGTTCCTTGGTTTTTAAATCCAATGCACCGTCTGCGCTGGCACTTTTGGCCAGTTGACTGAAAGCCCCCATCACCTCGGGCATCTCTTTGTGCATGGTGCCAAGGGTAGAGGAAAGTTCTTGGGTCAGTAGATTGAAGTCTTTTGCCATGTTGATCGGGCCCATTAAATAAGAATTACCTAATACAATATAATATTAGATGATTCTGATCAATGACCGATTGAGTCTTTTGTCTAGCTTGGCTGCTTTAACCGTTGTGAGCGTAAGCTGTTGAATTCAGACTCAAGCTGTTCGATGGTACTTTTGGAGCTATTGGAGCGTCTTCCGGCCTTGAGTTGCTTTTGGCCAATAGCTAACAGTGCCTCGATATAGGCGTCGACTTCGTTGGCCAATGCTTGTTTGGCCATGTCGGCCTGCACATCACAGAGCATGCCACTCAGATCGTTTTTGCCGCCAGTTTCCTCCATGCCAGCCAGGCATTCGTTGTAGCGGCGATTGTAGGTTGATCGGCTTTTAGCGATCAGTTCGACGACGGCCTCTAGCTTGTCCAAATAGAATTCGGAAGTGGCGGCAACGTGATCCTGTTCAGTATTCAGTTGGGTATAGCTATCCCGGTGGACCTGCATCTCTTGAACAATTCGATTGATCTCAGAAAGATCGATATCGGGGGATTGCAGGCGGTTGTTGGCTGAGCGAATCAGCGTGAATATCTTGTGACGAATCTCATTGTCAGCAGCCTTCAGCTTTTGCTGCGCGTCAGCTAATGCCAGTTGGGTGGCTTCTAGCTCTTGCTTGACCGCTTCGTATTCTTCCTTGAAAGAGGGCTCACAGCCAACCATTAAAAAGGTTGCTAAAGTGAGTGCTATGAGTCGCGTCATTGTCTATTCCTATGCTGAACCCCGGATAAAACTGGAGCTGACGGAGTTGAAGAACGTCACTGTTCAAAAGCTTGGTGAAACCATTCACTGCTGGCCTGAAGTGTGTCATCGATATGATCAAACGGCAACATGTGGCTGCCATCTTCTATTTCGATGAGATCGAAATGTTGTTTGCTACGCTCGATCAGTCTGCGGGTATAACCGGGAGTTAACACGTCGTCCTTGCTACCGATGATAATTGCACAGGGGCGCTGCAATGACTCTTTAAGGATCTTACTGGAGTAAGAATAGACGCTGTGTAGGGTATAGACCGGATAATCCCACACTAGCAGTGGATCTTGATCCGCGTACTTCTCCATGGGGTTGTATTGCAGCAAAGTGTCGATGTCCACGAAGGAACGCAGATTAACTTTCAGGTTAGGGGTGAATAAATTACTGAAATAGAGTCCGCTCCAACCCATTGAATGCCAGATGTCGGGAGGGATTTCGGCAAGAAAAAGGGTGTGGCAAAGCAGTGCATCGATTCGGGGATCTTGCTCTGCGATCGACAGGGCTAGTTTGGATCCGATTGAGCAGCCAAACAGACCGAAAGGGCCACTGTAGTGGTCTTGCAGGTGATCCAGCAGCCCTTGGATATCTTCGACTATCTGAGGAACTGTGTAACCACCCCGTTCACCACCGGAAAAACCATGACCGCGGATATCCACTGCGATCATGTTGAAACCCTGGTCGCTCATTCGCGACAACAGTTCACAATAGAGCTGGCTGTAAGTGCCGATGCCCGGTAGGAAAATAATGGTCGGGGCGTTCGGATGATGGTGGTAAATCTCGCAATGTAGAGGCAGATCCCCGAGTTCGAAGATCTCGCAGCGTTTGAGAAATGGAGCTAGTCCCAACTCCTTTAGGAGTCGACTGCGAAGGCGATCTTGGGCTGGATTTTGAAACGAAGAGTCGAACATCACACTCTTATACCTCGGTTACAGAGCAGGCCGCACATCGCGGTTTTCCTACATTAACACAACCTTCGATGCAGAGATGATGACCCATATGCACTATTTGGATAATAAAACCAAATTCCCCGACAATCCTTGAAAGGCTCAGATTCGTTAACATTGTCAGAAGGGATTGCTATGATGGGCACAATGATAAGAATGCAGGTTTTCCATGCCAATCGAATATAAGCCACTAGCTTCCAAGAGCCTATCCCGACAAATCGCCGATAATATCTATGGTGCGATTATGGAGGGTAGTCTGAAAGTGGATGAGCGTTTGCCCACCGAAGATGAACTGGCACAAAGCTATTCTGTTTCGCGCCCAACCATTCGCGAAGCTTTAAAACTGCTGGCCGCTCAAAACCTGGTCCGTTCCCGCCGTGGTCCAACCGGCGGAACTTTTGTCAACAAACCCAATAGCGACCAATTACAGGCCGACCTGACCAGCGCTGCTACCTTGATGGTGGGGATGGGGGAGTTCGATCTTTCGCAGATGAACGAAGCCCGTCACCAACTGGAAGTAGTCTGTGTGCGAATGGCCGCTCAACGCTGTCCTGAAGAATGTCTGCAGGTGATGGAAGCCGAGCTTGAAGTTCAAGCTGATCCCAATATCACAGACGAAGAATTCTGCGCATCGGATGTACGCTTTCACCGAGCTTTGGTAGACGGCACTGGCAACCCGGTTTTACAGTTTCTAATGACGGCGGTTATTGAAGCACTTCAACCTGTGGCCAATCTCATTGCTTATCGCTTTCGCGACAAAGGTACGATTTTGGCTCAACACCAACGTATTTTTGATGCGATTAAACAGGGTGACGAATCTGAAGCCGTTGCGGCGATGGACGAACAGATGCGCTATATGCAAGAGCAGCATCAAAATGCCCGCCAATGGCGGGAGAAAAAACAGGAAAACTGAGTTACTTTCTAGCCATCCTTCCCAATCACTTTTTTATACCAAGTGTCGAGGGTGCAAGCCCCCCATTAACGGGGTAAGCTTGCAGCTTTAATTCAATTTCGCGGAGCAATCATGCAAATTTCCGACAAAAAAGTAGCAAGCATTAACTACAACCTAAAAAATGATGCAGGCGAACTGCTGGACAGTTCTGAAGGTGCTGAGCCGCTTGTCTATTTGCAGGGAGCTGGCAATATTATCCCTGGTCTGGAAAAAGCACTGGAGAGCAAGCAAGTCGGTGATACGCTGGAAGTAACTATCGCTCCCGAAGAAGCCTACGGCCCTGTTCATGAAGAGATGATTCAGACCGTTCCACGTGATGCCTTTGACGGCGTTGAGGATATTGATGTTGGCATGAGTTTCCAGGCAGAAACCGCCAATGGCCCCGTATCGGTCGTTGTAGTAGGCGTCGAAGAAGATACTGTTACTGTCGATGGCAACCATCCTTTAGCCGGCCAGACCCTGCATTTTTATGTGGAAGTGGTGGAGGTACGTGAAGCCAGCGCCGAGGAGCTTCAACACGGTCATGTGCACGGACCGGGTTGCAATCACTGATCTTATATTGCAGAAAACGAGCTCGCTTTTAGCGGGCTCTTTTTTATGGTGCAGCAGAGAATACGCTGTTGCAGGGCTGTGTTACTGAGCTGGGGTTAGAGACACCGCGACATCCTGATCTCATCAAGATATCGTCCATCCAACTTAAACGCCAGTGGCTCGATCGACTCAATGCGGAATCCCAGATCCCGATAAAGATGCAGTGCCGCTACCGCCTCGCCGGTCAACTCCAGATTGATCTTCTCTAATTCCATCTGTTTTGCAGATTCAAGGGCCTGCTGGCAAAGTGCTCGAGCGGTGCCCTGACGTCGACAGTCAGGATCGACCAGCAACCCCCAGATACGGCCTCGATGCGTCCGCAGTGCACCGTTAAGACGTTCAAGAGCGATCACACCCTGTAGCTGGTCAGTTTTAGAAAACGCCCCCAATAATTGTTGAGAAGAAGATTGCAGGTGAAGATCGATCAGCTGGCGATAATGGTCCAGGCCCTGCTGTTGGACTTCGCTCAGGGTACTGCAGAAACACTCAGGATTTGCACCTATCGCTTTCAGCCTCAATGCCATAAAGGCCTCGGCATCCTCTGACTGCAATGGACGTAGCATGGGGGACCCATTAGTTCGTTATTCTGGATATCATCCGCAAGCGGGCACCCGAAAAATGGCTTAGAGGGTACTGTAGGGATGGTCTCGAATTCAAACTGCCGTATGAGTATGCAGCAAGAGTTTCTCAAAGCCTAGTGCTGGATACGGCTGGCTTATGATGAATCAAGTGAAATTCCTATCTAGCCAACCTTTTAGCCGAGGGCTGCGGGTCTCTCGAACAATTTATCGCCCCCGGAGCATACTTTCGCCACTTGTTATAAGTTGGCAACGCAATCAGTTTATTCCCCCATGAGCGTTAAAATCACCACAACAAGAATAAGAAGGAGTAAGAACCCAAACCCCAATATTTCCCGGCTAGATAGAGGTTGGGGCCAAATAATCTTGATAGCTGGAAAGAAAGGCCAAAATTGCATATTCCGGCCCATCATGAACACCCATTCCGGTTCAACGTGAACACCTATTCTGGTTTAACGTGAACGCTCATTCCGGCCCAACGTGAACACT
>JAPHRD010000110.1 GCA_026196225.1 Motiliproteus sp. | reverse complement strand
TAGTCGCAAGCCTTTAAAGACGTGGTGCCCGGAGGCGGAATCGAACCACCGACACGAGGATTTTCAATCCTCTGCTCTACCGACTGAGCTATCCGGGCATCAGGAGGCGCGTATTTAATCCTGTTTCTTTTCTGCTGTCAAGAACTTGTTTTCGTGTGATTTATCTAGCGTGGTTTCCACCCCCTCGGCTCTGATATAATGCCGCTTTTCGTGGATCGTAGAGGATGGCGGCTTGATCGAAAGTTTTGAAAACGCATTGGATCGACACCAACAGGTTTTTTCTAAAGTAGGCACTCTTGCTCCACAGGTTTTGGCGCTGGCTGGAGCAGTTGTTGATTGCCTTAAACAGGGCGGTAAAGTGCTCTGGATGGGTAATGGTGGCAGCGCTGCCGATTGCCAACATCTGGCTGCTGAATTTATGGTGCGCTATAAGGCAGAGCGACGTCCGCTGCCTTCTATTGCCTTGACCACCGATTCATCGATTTTAACCGCCCACAGCAACGATTACGATTTTGACAGCCTGTTTGCCCGTCAGATAGAAGCCCTGGCCCGTCCCGGTGATCTGGTCATCGGTATCTCCACGTCTGGTAATAGCGGCAACGTTATTCAGGGTATTGAGCAAGCGAAAACCATGGGCGTTGCGACCGCTACCCTGTTGGGGCGCGATGGCGGTCAGCTCGCTGCGATGGCTGACCATAGTGTGGTGGTTTCTTGTGACGAGACCGCCCGTATTCAAGAGGTCCATATTTTCATCGGTCATTGGTTGTGCGAAGTGATCGACAGCCAATTGGTCCCTGCAGGCGATAAATAAGTATGCAACCCTCCTATATTCCTGAATTTAACAACAGTCGTGTGCTCGTAGTTGGCGATTTGATGCTGGATCGCTATTGGCATGGCCATACCCAGCGAATCTCTCCAGAAGCTCCTGTTCCGGTGGTTCATATTAAGGATCATGAAGGACGTCCCGGCGGCGCTGGTAATGTTGCCCTCAATATCGTGGCCTTGGGGGGGAATGCATCCCTGCTATCTCTGGTGGGGCAGGACCAATCGGCCAGCATTCTTAAGAGTCAGTTGGAAGAAGCCGGTGTCACCTGTGAATTCGAAGAGGTGGAAGGCTCCGACACCATCACCAAATTAAGGGTGATGAGTCGCAACCAGCAACTTATCCGTCTCGATTTTGAAGACGGATTTACCGAATATGACCACGCCCACTTACTCAGCCGTTTTGATGCCTGTTTGCCGGAAGCGGATGTGGTTGTGTTCTCCGACTACGGTAAGGGCTGTCTGGATGAGATACGGGCTATGATTTCGCGGGCTCGGGCGGCGGGTAAGAAAATTCTGGTGGATCCGAAAGGGACTGATTTCAGTCGCTATAATGGCGCCACCCTGATTACCCCGAATGAATCTGAGTTTTCCGCTGTGGTTGGTCCTTGGGACGAAGAAGCGGAGATGATAGACAAAGCTCATGGATTGCGTGATTCCTGTGATCTGGACGCGCTGCTGATAACCCGCAGCGAGCGAGGAATGTCACTGATCCGCGATGACGATGAACTGCATATTCCTACCGTGGCACGGGAAGTGTTCGATGTCACCGGTGCTGGCGATACGGTTATCGCTACCCTGGCAGCCTCTTTGGCTGCAGGTGAGGATATCGAGGATTCCACTCGCATGGCGAATCTCGCCGGTGGCATTGTGGTCGGTAAAATGGGTACCGCTACCGTCAGCGCTGAAGAACTGAATCAGGCCATCCTTGGTGATGCCATCGAAGAGAGCGGCGTGGTTGGTACGCACGCCCTCAAACGCCAGCTGCAAATCGCTCGCGCCAAGGGGGAGAAGGTGGTGATGACCAACGGCTGCTTCGATATTCTCCACGCTGGCCATGTCCAGTATCTGGAGCAAGCTCGCTCCCTGGGTGATAAACTTATCGTAGCGGTAAACAGCGACGATTCAGTGGTGCGACTCAAAGGTCCTGAGCGGCCCATCAATCCTCTGGAGCAGCGAATGGCTGTTCTGTCTGGTCTGGGTAGCGTCGATTGGGTGATTCCTTTTGGCAAAGATTCTGAAGATGACACCCCACGTGATCTGATCTGTGAACTGTTGCCCGATATTCTGGTCAAGGGTGGGGACTATCAAGCGGACCAGGTTGCTGGCGGCGAGTGTGTGATAGAGAACGGTGGTGAAGTGGTGATTCTGGACTTTGTGGACGGTTGTTCCACCACCAACATTGTCAGCCGTATCCGCCAAAATGGCGAAGAAAACTAATCCTCCCGCCTGAGCAATGGCTCGGGTGGGCGAACCGGAGATGTAGAACGTGATTATTGTAACTGGCGGCGCTGGCATGATCGGCAGCAATATCGTCAAAGGCCTGAACGACCGCGGCATTACCGATATTCTAGTGGTCGATGATCTGACCGATGGCCACAAATTCTGGAACCTGCAGGATTGCCAGATTACTGACTATCTCGACAAAGATGATTTCCTCCAGCGCATCAAAGCCGGTGAACGTTTTGATTCAGTTCGAGCGGTTTTCCATGAAGGTGCATGCTCTGCCACAACCGAGTGGAACGGCAAGTATATGATGGAGAACAACTACGAGTACTCCAAGGTGCTGCTCCATTATTGTCAGGAGCGTCAGTTGCCCTTCCTTTACGCTTCATCCGCAGCCACCTACGGCAAAGGCTCGGTATTTAAAGAGGAGCTGGAGTACGAAGGACCTCTCAATGTCTACGGCTATTCCAAGTGGCAGTTTGACCAGTATGTCCGCAGCCATATGGGCCGATTCCAGAGCCAAGTGGTTGGATTCCGCTACTTTAACGTTTATGGCCCGCGGGAGCAGCACAAAGGTTCCATGTCCAGTGTCGCTTTTCACCTCAATACTCAGATTCTTGAGGGCAAAAACCCGAAGTTGTTCCAGGGTTATGACGGTTACGGAAACGGCGAGCAGAAGCGCGACTTTATCTACGTCGGTGATGTGGTCAAAGTTAATCTCTGGTTTATGGACAATCCGGAGCACTCTGGCATTTTCAATTTAGGTAGCGGACGCAGCCAGGCCTTTAACGACGTGGCTAACTCAGTGATCAAGCATCACGGCAAGGGCGAGATAGAATATATCCCGTTCCCTGATCATCTGAAGGGTGCCTATCAAAGCTTTACCGAAGCCGATATGGGCAAGCTGAGATCGGTTGGTTACGACGATCCATTCAAAACCGTAGAAGAGGGTGTCAGCGAATATATGCGTTGGCTCAATCGTGACGGCTAACTTTTCCTTCCTGAAAGCGTATAACTACTGATGTCTAAAAAGTGGCTGATCATTGGCCCCTCCTGGGTGGGGGATATGGTCATGGCTCAGAGTCTGTTCAAACGGCTCAAAGCGGACCAACCCGATTGTACTGTTGATGTGGTGGCTCCCGGCTGGTCGCAGCCCATTTTAGCGAGGATGCCCGAAGTCCAGAACGCCGTTGCGCTGGATGTAAAACACGGTGAGTTCGGCTGGGGGAAACGGTTCCAGCTGGGCAAGCAATTGCGTGGTCGCTATAGCCATTCCATCGTTCTTCCCCGTTCCTGGAAATCAGCGCTTTTGCCTTTTGTTGCTGAAGTACCAGAGCGTATTGGCTATCGGGGCGAAATGCGCTTCGGTTTGATCAACGATATGCGCTTGATGGACAAGCAACGGCTACCATTGGCGGTAGAGCGTTATGTCGCTCTGGGTGGCGCGATATCCATGGAGCGCCCTGAGATCCTCCAGCCTCAGTTGCAGGTGGATCAAGACAACCAACAGCGTTTTCTGGAGCAAAATAATCTTAATCTAGATAAGCCCGTAGTCGCGTTGCTGCCAGGTGCTGAGTTTGGTCCCGCTAAACAGTGGCCTGTCGAATATTGGGCGGAATCAGCGGAGGCTTTGGCCGACAAAGGTTATCAGTTGTGGTGCTTGGGATCGCCAAAGGATCGGGATGTCGCCGAACAAATTCAGACAGCCAGCAAGGCTCCAGTAGAAAACCTCTGTGGCCGTACCGAACTCAAAGATGCGGTAGATATATTGGCACTGGCCAAGCATGCTATTACCAACGATTCCGGCTTGATGCATGTGGCTGCTGCTGTTGGATGCCATCTGGTGGCGATCTACCGCACTACCACTCCTGAATATACTCCGCCGCTAACGGAAAATTGTCATATTTTGCGTGCCGACTTGGGTGGGGATGAATCACTTAAGGGAGTGCGGGAGTTGCCTGTAGGCATCAAGTTGACTGATGTCCAACCTAATCAAGTTGTCGATAATCTAGGTTAACAATAGATGAGTGCTTTTAGTAAAAAAATGACGTCGTACTTGTTACCAAACCATAGACACTTCCTATTGCTGGTGGGTGTAGCGGTGGTACTAATAAATTTATTGGTGCTGTCGGTTCACCGCGGTATTGGATATGGGGCAGCACTGATTCTAATCTGTTCAGTTGCATTGTTGGTGTTTTCTTTTAAACGTCCTCCTAGGCCATTGGAAAAAAATGATAAGGTCTTGATCTTAGGGCTTGTTTCTTTACCGCTAGCTGTTGCTCTATCGATGTTGCTTCATGGAGATTGGATTTGGAGTAATCTTGATAAGCCTTTACGGTTTCTATTGGTTATTCCAGTTTTTCTTGCCATTAGGCACTATGGACTTCATCGAAACTATCTTCTTATTGGAGCGATTGGAGGTGCAATTGCCGCGGGATGTTTTGGCTACTACCAAAAGTATGTACTAGGAATGGGCGTAGCTCACGGGTTTACTCATAAGATTCCATTTGGTGATATTTCACTGATGCTGGGGATGTTTTCTTTAGCGATATTTGTGCCATCTAAAGAGAATAGGAAAGTACCCATTTGGTTGCTAGTTCTTGCGTTTGTAGGGTTTTGTTTTGGTCTCTTAGGATCGATTTGTTCCGGTACCCGAGGCGGTTGGGTGGCTCTACCTTTTCTGCTTTGGTTAGTCTTGTCGTTTTCGATATCCAGCAGACTACTTCGTTGGTTAATTTATACCGTTTGTTTGGCTTCCTTAATTGGTATTTACCAAGGTAATGCGTTGGTTAACAGCCAAGTAGATTTGGCTGTTGATAAAACGATACTTTATTTTGAAGAAGGGGTTGCGGAGGGCTCTGCAGGTTCACGATTGGAAATGTGGAGAGGAGCTTGGAATATGTTTCTCGAACATCCTTTGATGGGAGTTGGAAAAGAAGGTTATAGACCTGAAGCTGAACGAATGAAGGCGGAAGGTCTTTTTAATACGGATGTTTATGATCACCCCCATAATGATTTTTTGAATCTATTAGCCGAGTTGGGAGTTATGGGAGGAATTGCATTTGTTCTTCTTTATGGTCTCTTTGTGTATTTTTTTACACGTTGGCGAAATACGGATCCACAGTTGGCCTGTTTAGGTTTACTGCTAGTCTTTGGATATTTCGATTTCAGCCTTACTCAAGCTATGTTCGAACACAATATCAGTACCAGCTTTTTGGCACTAAATGTTGCTGTTATCGCAGGAATGCTGAGTCACTGTTATCATTCAGCCCCTCCCAAAGAGGCTATCAGGAACCCAGCGTGACAACTAATTCAGCTCGGAAGACCATCAGCGCAGCCCTGATGGTTAAAAATGAAGAGGAGATGCTGGAGCAGTGCTTGCAGGCACTGACTTGGGTTGACGAGATAGTCGTGCTCGATTCCGGCAGTACTGATCAGACATTGGAGATTGCCCGTCGCTACACCGACAAGGTATTTATCAATGATGACTGGCAGGGTTTCGGTATGCAGCGCCAGCGTCTTCATGATCTTTGTAGCGGTGACTGGATTCTAATGGTGGATGCCGATGAAATGGTATCCCAAGAATTAGCGGAGCGCATCGCTGAGCTTAGAATTGACCAGCAGGGCAATACCGCGTTTAAGCTACGTTGGCAGACCCATGTCTTTGGTAAGGCGCTTCGTTTTGGTGGCTGGTGTTCTCATAAGCTCTGTCTTTATCCCCGTGAAAAAGGTAGCTGGGATCCGAATATCAAAGTGCACGAGCGATTGAGCTTAAAAGAAGGCTGTAAGGTTAAGAAAATTGAAGCACGAATGCATCATTACAGCTACCGGGATATGGAAGACTACCTGGTTAAATCAGCCCGTTACGCCGCCGTGTTTGCAGAGCAGCGAGAGGCGAAAGGTAAGCAAGCCTCATTGCTGCAAGCCTTCCTTCATGGGTTGGGGTTGTTTGTGAAAATGTACCTGATTCGTGGCGGTTTTCTTGACGGCCGTCATGGGTTGTTGATGGCTTTACTATCCACTCATTCCTGCTTTGTAAAATATGCTGATCTTTGGAGCCGCACCAAGGCGCTGAAATAGTGTGCTCAAAGCGCTAGCTCATCCAGAAAACCTCTGATTTTTTCAGCAGCTTTCTGCAGATCCACATGACTCATATCCTGCTCAATCTCGGATGGCGGCGTAATGGCCAGGTAGTTGCCTTCAGAGTTTAAGGTTTGCCATCGCAGCGGAGTTGCTGAGCGACGATTGGGATAGAAGCCCACGGTAGGGCGGTCTAATGCTCCTGCTATGTGCAGCGTCCCGGTTGAGCCGGCGATAAACAGGTCTGCCAGAGCTAGATGCTGGCTGAAATCGGCCAATCCAGATTTTGACTCATAAAGTCGGTGATCTACCCCATTCTGTTTTAATAGTGAAGCTAACTCTTGGGTCGCGGCGAGCTCTCCAGGGCCTGCTGTCAAAATAAAGCAAATATTGTCCCTGTTGATAAGAGTAGCGAGTTCGGCGTATTGCTGAATGGAGAGGTTGTTTGCTGAGCCGCCATGGCCTGCGTGAATAAAGATTAAGCGGCAGTTTTCGGGGATTGAATGGTGTTCAACGAAAGCACGGCGGGTCTCTTCCATTGTCCTACTATCAAATTTAAGGAAGGGGCCGGATGGCGAGACGGGAGTACTATTGCCGTAGCTGGCAATGCAGGCATTGGCCAGATCAAGGTTATATCGGTATTCCGGTTTTTCGGACCGAGAGCGGCGCTGTTTCAGCCGGAAATTATAAAAATATTGAGCAAGTTTGGTAGCTGGTGCCCAGCGATTGGCTATGCCCGCTAAAAGTCCCGCAAAGGCAACTTGCGTTGTTGAGAATAGTGTTAGCATCAGGTCAAATTGATTCGCTTTAAAAATCTTAGCTAGTTCGAATGAACCCTTTAATCCCTGCTGCTGAGGATCGATGAGTACTTCGTCTATCCATGGGCATAGTTCGGCAATAGGCTGGGTGTAATTGGGAACCAGTGCGGTCACTAACGCGTCCGGGAACGCAAGCTTGAGGGCCGCAAAGCTCGGCCAGGCCAGCATAAAGTCACCGAGTTTATCGTTGCGAACAACTAGAATTTTTTTGGGCGCGGCGCGTTTTTTCATACAAGACCATTGACTCAATCGGCGAAAACCGGACGATGATGTCTCTAACAACAGAGAAGTATTCCCCGTGTGGGGCTTTAAGTAACGGAATTATCGGTATTTCCAATCCTATGGGCAACCGTGTCTTGGTTATCCTGGTATTACGCAGCGAAAAGAGATCCATAGATGAAAATTGCCATACTGTGTCTTTCTCCTGGGATAGGGGGGCTGGAGCTATATGCGGTTCGGGAATACCAAGCCCTAAGCAAGCGAGGATTGGAATGCCTGGCGATCGTAGCTAAAGGTAGTCCGTTGGCTCAGCGGTTCCGTGAGGCTCAGATTGAAGTTATCTACCTCGATGTCTCTAGTCGTCGATTACCACTATTGGCCGCAGGGAAATTAGCAAGCCTGCTACGTCATCATCGGGTCGATATCGTCCACATGCATTGGGCTAAGGATCTGGTGCTGGCCTCATTGGCTAAAAAACGCTTCCCATTCACACTTGTCTACACTCGTCATATGGAGATTACCCGTCCCAAGAAGGATCTGCTTCATCGTGTCCAGTATCGGGCTGTTGATCGTTTTTTGACCATTACACAGGCGATGCGTGAGCAGGCACTAGATTACCTGCCTATGTCTGCTGAACAGATTCAATGTCTCTATCTGGGGGTTCGAGCTCCTGAAGGGGATGGCAAGCGAGAGGACTTTTTTGCTGATCTGGCGTTCCCAAAACGCACTCTTAATCTGGCCTTGTTTGGACGGGTAGAGCATGGAAAAGGTCAGCACCTGCTGGTCGAAGCGGTAATCTCTTTATTGGAACAGGGGTTGGATCTGTCAGCTACCCTGGTGGGGCATGTGATGGACTCCGGTTACCAGCAGAAACTGCAGTCACAGATTGACGAGCGGAAGCTCGGAGAGCGAATCCGATTTATCGATTTTATAGATCAGCCCATCGATTCCATGGGCAATTTTGACGTAGTACTGTTAACAACCTACAACGAAACCTTCGGCCTGGTGTTGCCTGAGGCGATGCGTGCAGGTGTTGCAGTAATTGGTAGTAACGCAGGAGGTGTGCCTGAGATTATCGATGATGGTATTAATGGCCTATTGTTCGAAGCGGGAAACAGTCAGAATCTAGAAGAAGCGATTAAGCGTTATTATCAGCAACCCGCTTTTAAAGAGCGTCTAGCGGATGCCGGCCGAGAGAAAGCAGATCGATGTTTTTCCGAACAAGTTCACTTTCAGCATCTATACGATCAACTGTGTTCGCTAAATTCATAAGCCAAACTAGTAGCGCATCCCAGGTGCATCTTTAAAGCGTTTGTGGGTCCATAAGTATTGTTCTGGGACTCTTAGCACCTGTGCTTCGATCAGCTGATGATAGCGCTCAGTATCTTGCACCCCATCGCCACAGGGAAAGTCTTCAAGCGGTGGCAGGATATCGACTCGATAGCCATTTTCATTTCTAGCAAACCAGACCGTAACTACTTTGGCTTTACCGACTCGGGCGAGATTTGAGGTGGAGGTGGCGCTGTGGGCGGGTTGTCCAAAGAAATCCACAAGGGAGCTATGGCTACCTTGGTGCTGTTGATCCGGTGCAAACCAAAGAACGCCACCGTTGCGCAGATGGCGTACTGACCGCTTCATATCCTGCTTGGCAATGGCGCCGGCGGTGTTCTTATTGCGCCCTTTACTGGTGAAATGTTCCAACAGAGGGTTGTTCATCTTGCGATATACCGGGGCGAAGGGAAATTTTAAACTCAGAAGTCGCAGGCAAATCTCCATATCGGTGAAGTGGGCACCCAAAAGAATCACACCTTGCTTGTCGGCTTGAGCTTGTTGGATGTGCTCAAGGCCATTGATCTGATCCACCAGGCCATCAAGCTGATTTTGTGAGGCCCACCAGCATAGCGCTGTCTCAAAAAATGAGATACCCATTGATTCGAAATGGCGTTTCGCTAGTGATTCCATCTCATCGTCGCTGATAGATGGAAAGCAGTGGCGGATGTTCTTTCTTGCCACATCGACCCGCTTTGGCCTTAAGCTATAGGCTAGACGCCCCAGCGCACGACCGATAGTCAGAAGCGCTGGAAATGGCAACAGAATTACTAAGCGTAGAAAACCCAGCCACAGCCACACCGGCCAATATTTTGGGTGCAGAAACTGAGTCCAGGAAGAAGAGGATTCGCTCATGATTCCATTTGCTGGTAAAGACCGCGGTAAAGTCCTTGCTGTGCCATTAGCTGCTGATGAGTGCCAATTTCCTTGATCTCTCCCTGATCCATCACCACGATCCGGTCGGCTTTCTCGATGGTAGACAATCGGTGGGCAACGATAATTGTGGTTTTGTCGGTGCATAGCTCCTCTAGCGCCGCTTGTACCTGGCGCTCAGATTCATTATCTAACGCAGAAGTGGCCTCATCGAGGATCAGGATCGGAGCTTGACGATAGAAAGCCCGTGCCAGCGCTAGGCGTTGACGCTGGCCACCAGACAGCATGCTGCCTCCTTCGCCAATACTGGATTTGACTCCGTTCTCCAGCTCCGAGACAAACTGTTCAGCATGGGCTTGGCGCAGAGCTAGGTTTACACGCTCGAGATCGGGGCCGTTGGGATCTCCGAAAGCAACGTTCTCAGCGACGCTCTCGTCGAATAGCAGTACTTCTTGGTCCACGTAGGCAATTTGGTTACGTAGGCTGCGAAGCGTCAGGTCACAGGTATTGTTACCGTCAATTTTGATGGATCCCTGTTGCGGGGAATAGAATCGCGGAATCAACTGAGTGAGAGTGGTTTTTCCGCTGCCAGAGGCACCAACTAGGGCGACCGTTTCACCGGCTTTGATAGACAGGTTTAGATCTTTGAGTGCTGGCGAGTCCTGGCTGTCATAGCTGAAGCTCAGTTGTTCTATATCTATCTGTCCTTTTGCGTTAGCCAGTTCACGTTTTCCACTGTCTTGTTCACGAGCTTCATCGAGCAAGGTAAATATACTTTCGGCTGCAGCCATGCCCTTTTGAAAAGGCTCGGTGACACTGGTCAGGGATCGCATGGGTGAGAACAGCATGCCCATGGCAGTGAAAAAGGAGATAAAGGCACCGGGCGTCATCGCAGACTCTCCTTCCAAATTGGCAGCGATGTAGACCACTGAAGCCAAGGCAATGGAGATGACAAACTGAGTGATGGGAGAATTGCAGGCACCTACCGCTTTTAGTTTATTGGTGTTCTGTCTAAGCAGGTTGGTTACTCCGCGGAATTTTTCTGTTTCCTGCTTTTCGGCACCATACAATCTGATTAGCTTGTGTCCTTTGATTCCCTCTTCCATTCGGTGGGTCAGATTACCCATACCGGTCTGTAACGCTTTGCTGGATTTACGCATGCGTTTGCTGACAAATACGATGATTAAACCGATTACCGGCGCGGTAATTAACATCATCAGAGAGAGTTGCCAGCTTTGATAGAACATAAATCCAAGCAGGCCTATAACTTTAAGCGTATCGCTGACCAAGACCATCCAGACATGGCTGGTGGTTACGGATAATTGTTCAACGTCGTAAGTCACCTTGGATAGCAGCTTGCCGGTCGTTATCGAGTCCATAAAGCTCTGAGGCAGCTCTTGAATCTGCTGGTACATATCCATCCGGATATCCATCACTAGTCGTGTTGCGACCGCTGTTAGCGCTATGGTACTGAGGATTCGGCCGACGCCGCGAACAAGAAACAACCCCATCAGTGCCAAGGGAACCATGATGATGGTATCTGGATCTTTTTCGATAAAAGAGCCATCGATCATTGGTTGCATAAGTGCAGCGACTGCCGGTTCCGTTGCTGCAACAACAGCCATGGCGATGACCGCAATTACTGCCGTTCCCCATTGGGGGCGGGCGTAGGCCAGTAATCGGGAGAAGAGAATTTTATTGGTCATGGTTTTGGGCCTGTATTGCCCGTACGGCCAAGGCTGCGACGTCGTTGACTGCGGGAATGGAACCATCGGGGTTGAACATCGCATAGTGCTGTTCGTACTGGGGCCAGTAGCGATAGGGAACGGTGGAGAAGAATATTCCCAGCGTCGGCGTGTGGGTTGCAATAGCCAAGTTGCGCACGCCGGTATCATTGCAGACGACCAGGTTTGATTCAGCCAGCCAGTCAGTCAGTTGATCCAGATCCAGAGTGCTCTGATTACTGACATTGGTAAATTCAGACAGCTGCTCAAGGATGTGGTCAGCTTTCTCATCAGCTTTAATTCCTTCCAGAACTATGTGCTGATGATTGGGAAGATCCTTAGCCAGTTGGGCAATCACGGCAATCATCTTCTCTTCTGGATAACACTTCTCTGCAGTCGAGGCTCCAAAGAAATAGACAATGCGCTGTTTGCTGTTGTTTGCATGGAATTGGGGTAGGGTGAAGTTCAGTGGATATTCGCAACGATGGCCGAAGATGTGCAGGAAATCTAGTAAGATCTCCCCTTCAAAACGAAAATCGGTACGCAGAATACCGATGTCGTAATAGAGGTAATTCTGTACCCGCTTGTAGGGGAACCCCACTTTTAGCTTGGCTTTGTTCAACGTGGTGACATGAAAGGAACGAGCAGTGGCAGCAAGATCGAAGATGATATCTTGTTCTCCCAGTTCCTTAGCCCGTCGGATCTGCTCACGCTTGGGAATATCCCGTTGGTCTTGTCCATATACCGTATGGACCCGGTCCACTAGATCTTCGGGCGCGCCATAGGTGTAGTTGGACGTTAGGCTGAGGGTGATCTCGGCATTGGGGAAAAAGCGGCGTAGCTCCAACAGGAAGGGGCGAGCAATGACCATATCACCGAGCGCTGCGTGACGGATAACGGCAATTTTACGCACTGCTTCAGGTTGCAGTGCTGCAGCAGCTTTGCGCCCTTTACGGGAAGCCCAAGCGCCCCGCTCAAACCAAAGTTTCATCCAGTTCGGTCCAATCAAATGGTTAATGTGATGGTATGCCACAGTGGTTAGCGATATACGGCGATGTTGAGCACAACACCTATCTACTACCTACGGCTCAGACAGAAACCATCCCAGCAGAAGCAGTGGATTCTATCATAGGAAATGAGCGATCGCCTTGGCCTGCTGTTGACGTGCATCCCGATAGGGAGTGGTCAGGTCAGCTGCTTGTCTACTTAATTGCTGTCGCAGAGTCGTATCTTTCAATAGTCGCTGCAAATATTCCCTCAGCTGGGTAGGGCTAGTCGCCTGCAGCATCGCTTGTTGTTCCAGGAATTCCTCAGTAATGGTGGCAAAGTTTTTCATATCTGGGCCGACTAGGATAGGGCAATCGCAAGCCGCGGGCTCAAGAATATTGTGACCCCCGACATTAGTGAAACTTCCTGCCACCCATGTAAGATCGACGGCGCAGAAAAGAGCGAGCAGTTCGCCCATGGTATCGGCCAGATATACCTGAGTGCTGTCGGCAACAGGTTGGGCATCGCTGCTGCGGCGCTGGAAGCTTAGTCCTGATTGCTGACACAGCTCTGCTACCGACTGAAAGCGCTGTGGGTGCCGGGGCACCAGAACCAATAGCGCATCGGGGTGATGTTCTAGCAAATGTTGCTGGCAATCCAGGGCGATTGTCTCTTCCCCTTCATGGGTGCTGGCGGCCAACCAAATGGGACGGTCTTGCCCCATCAGTGCTCGTAACTGTTCACCTTGTTGGCGAGTTTCTTCGCTGATTTCCAGGCTGTATTTTAGATTACCCGCTGTCTCAAGGGCCTGCTCGTTGGCACCGAGTTCCTGATAGCGCAGTTTGACCGCTTCGCTTTGGGCCAGTATCAGCTGGGCATAGCCTAGGGTTTTGCCAATCAATTGGGAAAGTAGTTGTCGGTAACGTTTAGCAGAACTGTCGCTCAGTCGCGCGTTGGCTAGAACGATGGGGATATCGCGCTGATGACAGGCTTTCCACAGATTGGGCCAGATCTCTACTTCCATCACGATCAGCATTTGTGGCTGGATCTGTTTTAACGCCGACCGCACCACTAGTGGCAGGTCGTAAGGGGCATAGAGATGGCAGTCCCCAACTTGCAAACCTTCATTGATCGCTTCGGCGCCAGTAGCTGTTGTGGTGGTGGCGACAAAATGACCTTGAAAGCCTTGATCTCGCAAAGCCTGCATCAGCATACAGGCTGCTTTTGCCTCTCCCAGAGACGCTGCATGAATCCAGATCGGGTGCTCGGATAGGTTCGATTGGGGATAGCTTGCCAGCCGTTCAAGCCAGCGTTTGGGATCTTGGCTGCGGGTTTTCCACAGCCACAGCGGTGCCAGCAGCCAAAGTAGCAACTGGTAGAGCGGGTTTTGCAGAAATCCAGGAATCATTGGGTTTCGTTCATTAACAGGTCGAACTGCTTGAGCACCTGGGTTGTATGGATACCTGACATCACGTCGGCAGCCCGGACTCGAGTGCCCCATGGCAGCTCTTCAACTGAACAGTTGAAATGCTTGCGGACCTGCTGTGGATACTGATTGACCACCCAGCGTTGAGAAAGATAGGGCGCAGCTCGGTCGGGATTGGTGCTGGCGTAGAGGCCAAGTACTGGCGTGCCCATGGCGGTACCCATATGGGCGGGACCTGAGTCAGGGGCAACCACCAGGCGGGCGTCATCAACCAGGGCCAGCAATACTTTCAGCGGTGTTTTGCCGATCAGGTTGACGGGTTTGTGCTGGCATAAATCACTGATCTGCTCACCGAAGGACTTTTCAAGGTCGGTAGTACCGCCGGTCATCAGTGTTGTCAGGCCATGTTTTTCATAGGCGTAGTCGATCACTTGTCCGTAGCCTTCCGGCAGCCAATTACGAAAGTTGCGTGCCCGTTGATTGGAACAGGGGCTGAGCAACAGATAGGAACCATCCGGTTTCAGGGTTGCTGCTTGCTCTCTTGCCGCTTCGGGAATGGGAATATTCCAGGTCAACGGCTGTGGATTCACTCCCAGCACATGGGCGAAATCCAGAAACCCCTCCAGCACATGGGCCTTGGCATGGGGAGGGATATGGTAGCGGGTAAACCTATGCTGATAGTCTTTGGCCCGATCGGGGTCAAATCCGACACGATATCGGGCGGAGATAAAAAGCGACAACAGAGAGGCCCGAATCGCCTGCTGCATGTGCAGTAACACATCGAACTGGTGTCCCTGCAGCTGTTGGCGAATTGCCAGCATCCCTTTGATGCCGCTCTTTTTGTCGTAGGGGATCAGTTCGACGCCTTCCAAGCCCTGGAGCAGCTGCAACTCGGTTTTGCCCAGAATCCAGGTTATGCGACAATTGGGCCACTGCCTTTGCAGTGCTCGCACGGTGGGGACAAGGTTACAGACATCCCCCAGCGCAGAGAGGCGAAGGATACAGATAGATTTGGGCGCCCGGTTTAGCGGTAGCTGTATAGGTTTTGTTAATGTCACCGATCGAATTCCATTGCCTTCAACGGGAGGACACCACTTTGTTGTCGGTGCCGGAACTGGTTGAGCATATTACTCCATCCTGGTTTGATCTCAACTGGTGGCGGGGCCAAGGCCAGCAAGTTCACTCGGCTCCCGGTCGTGGTGAGAGCTACTTTGTTGATATCGAACTCGATGATCAACCCCTTGCCATGGTATGGCGTCACTATCGACGGGGCGGTTTGGTGTCCCGCTTTAGTGAGGATAGCTACCTTTGGCAGGGAATGACAAAAACCCGACCTTGGCAGGAACTCAATCTGACTGCAGATTTATATGCCCGGGGTTTGCCGGTGCCACGCCCGCTGGCGGCTCAGATCATTCGTGAAGGCTTGTTCTATCGCGCCGATCTGCTTACCGAACGTTTACCCAAGGTTCGATCCATGGCTCAGCAACTGGCAAAGGCTCCGGCAGAAACCCCTTGGGTGCGGATCGGTCAAATCATCGCTCGGTTCCATGCTGTTGGTTTGGATCATGTTGATCTTAATATCCGCAATATTTTAGTCGCCGATGATCAGCAGGTTTTTCTGATCGATTTTGACCGCTGCTGTCTACGCAGTCCCAAAAACAGCTGGCAGAAGAGTAATCTCGATCGTCTGTTGCGATCAATCCAAAAGGAATTCAGCAACAGTGAGATGGAGCAAGGTTGGCAGCAGTTATTGCAGGGCTATAGCGGCTAGGGGGGCTCAAGTCTATCGGCGTACTTTTTTTCTATGTTTTGCCTAAGCAGTGGGCTAGGTAATTCCCTTTTACTGCGTTGGTGATTACAATCGTCGGGTTAGGCCGTTCCGCAATCCTTTGTTTTATTATCGAGAGTCGAGATTTAGCAGCCGACAGGGTTTTCGCGAGCGGTTTTTAGTGGGGTTTTTTGATTTCTTGAGGTAACTACATGTCCGCGTTTGGTTCCGTTTTCATGCCCGAAATGGCGATTACCTGGTTTGACGGTACTGCCTGGAGCACCCCTGATCTGGTGTCCAGCGACAGTATTCAGCTGCATCCAGGCGCCCACGTGCTGCACTATTCCAGCACCTGCTTCGAAGGTTTGAAGGCTTTTCGCCATGATGACGGCACCATCAAGATCTTCCGTATCGATCGCAATATGGCGCGTTTTTCCCAGAGCGCACAGCTGCTGGCGCTGCCTGAAATTGATCAGGCCGTGACCACCAAGATGGTGACCGATCTGGTAGCTCATTTTGCCGATGAGGTCCCGGCTCCTCCTGGCTCCATGTATATTCGTCCCACCCTGTTCGGGACAGAGCCCGCTATCGGTAAGGCAGCTGCACCTTCAACTACCGCTTGCCAGTACGTTTTGCTTTCACCGGTGGGTGATTACTTTGCTGGAGGCGATGCCTGCCTGCGTCTGCTGGTGGATGACCAGGGTATGCGTTGCGCGCCCCACAATGGCATGATCAAGAGTGGCGGAAATTACGCCAGTGCCCTGCGACCAATCATGGAAGCGAAAGCCAAGTACAAGGCGGATCAGGTTTTGTTCTGCCCAGGTGGCGATGTCCAAGAAACCGGCGCTGCTAACTTTCTGCTTATCGATGGCGATGAGATTATTACCAAGGCACTGGATGAAAGCTTCCTGCACGGGGTAACCCGGGATTCTATCCTTACCCTGGCTCGAGACATGGGAATGAAGGTATCCGAACGTCAGTTGTCTGTAGACGAACTACTGGAGCGGGCAGCAAAGCCAGGCTGTGAGGCTGCATTGTCTGGTACGGCTGCAGTATTGGCTCCCGTTGGCACTCTGATCTACGGTGACAAGGAGATCTCGGTGGGTAACGGCAAAGTAGGCGAAACCACCGTTAAGCTGCGTCAAACACTGAACGATATTCAGTGGGGCAAGGCTGAAGATCGCCATGGCTGGTTGACCAGCATCTGATCGGTTAAAAGCTCGCAACTAAACCAACACCACAAAAAGCCCGGCTAATTGACCGGGCTTTTTGTGCCTGACGTTTAGGAATAACTAGGGTCTTTTTCCATCTCCCGTTGCCAGATACCCGCAACAGCTTCACGCAATTCTCGCGCTTGATCTTCGCTGACAACATTGGACTGGCCTTGCAGGGTCAGGCGGTGCCCCAGCGATCGATAGGATTTGTAGGCTTCCCTCAGAAACTCGGTATCCCTCGCAGGCAACAAATCGTTTGCTTCGATGGCATCGAGAATCCGGATGTTGTCGGTAAAGGTGATCAGATCAGGCTTCTCGTTGGCGTAGGCGAGGGCGAAGAACTGCACCAGAAACTCGATATCGACGATGCCGCCGGCATCCTGTTTCAGATGGAAAACACCGCTCTCGCCCTGTTTGGATTTCTTCGAGCCTAGATGCTCGCGCATCTTCAGGCGCATCTCCAGCACCTCTTTACGTAGCGTATCCTGTTCCCGCTGTTGGCTGATCACTTCCTGTCGGACCTCCTCAAATCTTGCCTTCACGCGAGGGCAGCCTGCTACAACCCGAGCGCGCACCAGGGCTTGATGCTCCCAGGTCCAGGCTTCCTTGAGTTGGTAGTCCCGGAACGCTTTGATCGAGCTGACCAGCAGTCCTGAGTTGCCCGAGGGGCGCAGACGCATATCCACTTCGTACAGCTGGCCGGAAGTGGTGGCGGTATTCAGGAGGTGGATAATCCGTTGACCAAGGCGGGTAAAGAATACCTGGGCATCAATGGGTTTGGGGCCATCGGTAGCCAGACCCGGTGCGGCGTCGTGGATAAAGACCAGGTCCAGATCAGATCCATAGCTGAGCTCGATACCCCCTACTTTGCCGTAGCCGATGACGATAAAATCGGGATCGCAGGGCACTCCCGGTTCGCGCTGCGGGGAGCCATGCTTTTCGGTCATCATGTGCCAGGCGATTTTGAGTGCGCCGTCCAGAATCACTTCAGCGATATAGGTGAGGTAATCGCTCACTTTCATCAGAGGCAAAGCACCAGTGATCTCCGCGGCCGCGACCCGCAGTACATGGGCGTTCTTGAAGTAGCGAAGGGCTTCCATCAACTGTTCGACATCTTCTTCGGGAATACGCAGTAGTTGTTGACGAAGCTCGTCTTCCAGGGCTTCCCGGTCAGGAGGGCTGTAGAGGCTGCGAACGTCGATCAGTTCATCCAGCAGAATAGGCTGTTTGGCCAGTAAGTCGGCAAACCAGACACTGGCTGCGCAGAGCCGGACCAACTGGGCCAGAGCACCGGGGTTTTCGATCAGGAGGATAAAATAGGCACTTCGGCGCAGTACCGCTTCCACCAGTTGTAGAGTGCGGGCCAGAGTCTGGGTGGCGGTTTCTGTGCCTGCGACCGATTCCAGCAGCAGTGGCATCAGGCTATCGAGTCGCTCCCGGCCGATCTGTTGCATCATTTCCACTTTGCGGCTGCTGCGGAGATTGTCCAGCAGTCGTAATGATTCGGCGGCATCTTCGTGATGATTGTCGGCCAGCAGTTGGATCGATTGTTCTTCGGTGAGTTCCTGGTTCCACAGTGGCTGCCAATCCTGCTCGGAGTGTTCCTCATCCTCTTCCTGGACCGGTGCGATTACTTCGTCAAAATGTTTCTCGACTCGTGCACGCTGTTGCTCCAAGGCTTGGAAATAACTGTTCCAGTCGTCGAAACCCATGGCGTAGGACAGTCGCAATCGGCCTACGTCATCGCCAGGCAGCTCCTGGGTCTGTTGGTCGGCAAAGGCCTGGATGCCGTGCTCGCTGTTGCGGAGGAAGCGGTAGGCTTCAATCAGCTCCTCGACCGCTTGTTGGGGCATGCCCACGGTTTCCGGTAACAGTGGTAGAACATTGCGCAATTCGCGCTGCTGCAGACGGCTGTCACGGCCTCCGCGAATCAACTGGAAGGCCTGGGCGATAAATTCAACCTCGCGGATGCCGCCAGAACCCAGCTTGACGTTGCCATGAAGATTTTTGCGACGGACTTCCCGGTTGATCATCGCCTTCATATCACGCAGTGATTCGAAGGCGCTGAAATCCAGGTATTTGCGATAGACAAAGGGGCGCAGCAGGGTCAGCAGTTGGTCACCGGCCTGTTGGCAACCGGCCACTGCTCTGGCCTTGATCATGGCGTAGCGTTCCCAGTCCCTGCCCTGATCCTGGTAATACTCCTCCATAGCGGCAAAACAGGGGGAGAGAATGCCGGATTGACCGTAGGGTCGCAGGCGCATATCGACGCGGAATACAAAGCCGTCGACGGTATTGTTGTCCAGGGCCTGAATCAGCTTCTGGCCAAGACGGTTAAAGAAGGTCTGATTGTCCAGGCAGCGCTTGCCGTCGCGGGTCTCGCCGTTCTCTGGAAAGGCGAAGATCAGATCAATATCCGAGGACAGGTTGAGCTCCTGGGCACCCAGCTTACCCATACCGAGCACCACCATCTGCTGTGGCTGGCCATTTTCACCGCGTCCATAGGGCGTGCCCCAGTTTTCGCAAGCCCATCGATAGAGCCAGGTCAGCGCGCCGTCGATGCAGGCATCAGCAAGATTACTGAGATCAGCGGTGGTTTCTTCCACCTCGGCATCTCGCAACAGATCGCGCCAGACGATACGGATCATCTCCCGATTGCGGAACTGGCGTAATACCTGGTGCAGCTGCGCTTCGGTTTCAACAGTTTCCAGCAATGTAGTTAGGGTGTCGGCGTAGCGGCTGCTGGCGTAGCTTTGCTGCAATGGCTCCAATAGATCGATCAACCATTGGGGGTTGCGTCCGCATTGGCTGGCGACAAAGTCACTGCAAGCCCAGACTCTGGCAAGCTGTTGCCAAAACTGCTCAGGCTGTGTGTTTAGGGTATTTAGCTGTGGCTCGTCGGCTTTTTCGACGAAGTGTTGCCAGTGTCGATTGACGTTGATGTGGAGTGGTTCTGGTACCTGATCCAGAATGGGACCCTGCATACTGATGTCCTTCTTTGATCGTTGCCAGTACCACAAGGTTTAGTACCACAGGGGTTTGCTGGCAACGGTTTTGTCCTACTTGGAGTCAGCACGCACATTGTCTGCGCCCGTGAACTGGCGGTCTATACGTGCCGATCTATTCCATCAGATTATGTTAATTAACACCTGGGGATCAAGCGGCACTTTCAGTCTGTCGAAGAAAACAGCTGTAGCTCAGTTGCAGTAACGATTGGCTCAGCGGCAGACTTGCCAGCAATCGGTTAATTTTGGCTAGGTTCTGGTCATTATTCTCGGTGCTGATCCCCTCTGATAATAACCATGGACTGAGTAGTAGACGCAGCTGCTGGCAGCTGTGCTGATAGCGTTCATGAATATTGTTGGGCAGGCGTACAGTACCCACTTCCAGCAGCGCTTGAACCTCTTCCATAGCCTGTAGCAGTTTACACAGTGGCTCGGGTTGCGGCTCAAACTCATAACATTCGATTAGGCTCTGGCAGCACTCCAACAGCTCCATCAGGCGTTGCAGAGCGCTTTGATTGGCATGGGCGCTTGGAAAGTCCGGTACTTGCAAGGGGGCATCAAGACGGTAGCCCCGCTCCCCTTTACTAACCTGGGTGATACGTAAAGGAATAGTTTTCGCCAGCTCCAGCGCCAGCAGGTAGATCAGACGAGGCTCGCCGCCCTTCAATTCCAGTTCAACCTCGCTGATGGGGTCCTGGCGTTGTGAAAATCCAGAGCGTGCGGAGCCCAAGTCCAGTACCAGTTCGATATGGGCGCTTTGGTCGCCGTCGGACATTGTCAGCTGCCAGGCGGTGCGTTGGAAATTGGTATTGAAGGCGGGTTGCAACTGTTCAACATCTATATCCGCTGGAAATGCTTCGACGGGTAGTAGTGACGGTTGCAGCTGAGGTTGATCCAGATCCCATTCCCACTCATGGCGCTGGTGCAGGCCGCCGCTACTGGTGCCTTTGGTTTTTAATGTCTGAATAAAGCGTTCACCCTGGCGCCGGATTCGCAATGCAATTCGATGTTTATTCAGGGCTTGACCGGGAGTGTCGAAGTAAGTGTTGTCGAGATCCCACTGCCTTACCTCGCCACAACTTAGCTGATCCAGTAGCGGATGATCCCGCAGTTGTTGTTGGTCACTGCTAGGCAGGCTGAGTTTAAGTTCGATTTCCTGGGCCATGTGTGTTCTCCCGATAAATCCAATTGAGGCAATGTCTAGCCTATGTGTCGACAATGCCTATTGAATGTTAACCATTTGTTTTTACAAAGGCTATAAGGCGTAAATGCATATGACGATAATGTGACGTTATGGCTACAAAACCATGACAGGGGTCCGTATACTGGCGCCAATTTTTTAAGCTTAAAGGTAGGTCATCATGGTGGCAAATAGCTCCTTTTTACAAATGTTTGCTAAATCGCCAGTCAAGCCGATGCAGCAGCATATCGAGAAGGCTCATAGCTGCGCATTGGAACTGGTCACTTTTTTTGATGCAGTGATGGCAAAGGATTGGCAGCAGGCTGAAAAGATTCAACAGCGCATCAGCGAGTTGGAAAATGAAGCGGATGAGCTCAAGCGTGGGGTTCGCTCCCATCTTCCTAAAAGTCTGTTTATGCCGGTTCCACGAACGGACCTGCTAGAGCTACTGCGAATGCAGGACATGATCGCTAACAAGGCCAAGGATATTGCCGGCATCATGTTGGGTCGGCAGATGGAGATCCCTGAGATCCTTGCTAAGCCGATGACTGAGTACCTGAAGAGCTCGCTTAAAGTGACCGAACAGGCTGTGGCCGCTCTGAATGAGTTGGACGAGCTGGTTGCTACAGGCTTTCGGGGCCGTGAAGCTGAATCTGTGGCGGAGATGATCAACGAGCTGGACCAGCTTGAACATGCCACTGATCTGCTAGAGATAGAAATCCGTCACGGGTTATTTGAAGTGGAGAAGGATCTTCCTCCTATTGATGTGATGTTCCTTTACAAGGTAATCGACTGGATCGGCGAACTAGCCGACCGCGCTCAACAGGTAGGTAGTCGCCTACAGCTGCTGTTGGCTCGATAACTCACACTGACTTGTTAATTTCTTTGGAAGAATCTCCATGACTATCATTGCAGAATACGGTGATGTGCTGGTTATCCTGGCCTGTGTATTTGGCTTCTTTATGGCCTGGGGTGTAGGTGCAAACGACGTTGCCAACGCCATGGGTACCTCGGTTGGATCCAAGGCGCTCACCATCAAGCAGGCGATTATGATCGCCATCATTTTCGAATTCGCCGGTGCCTACCTGGCCGGTGGTGCGGTTACAGCGACCATTCGTAAAGGCATTATCGACCCCGGAATAATGGCCGGAACACCAGAGTTGCTGGTGTTCGGTATGATTGCCGCGTTGTTGGCAGCGGGTATCTGGTTGTTGATCGCTACTCACTTCGGCTGGCCGGTGTCCACTACCCACTCTATCGTGGGGGCGATCGTTGGTTTTGCTGCCGTTGGTATCTCTGTCGATGCAGTAGCCTGGGGAAAAGTCGGCAAGATCGTTGCCAGCTGGGTGGTCTCGCCGGTGCTGGCGGGTAGTCTCGGATTTATTCTGTTCCGAAGCGTACAAAAGTTGATACTGGATAGTTCAGACCCGTTTGGTAACGCCAAGCGTTATATGCCCATTTATAGTTTCCTGGTTGGCTTTATCATTGCGATGGTGACCTTTACTAAGGGCCTCAAGCATATCGGTTTGGGATTCAGTTTTGGTGAGAGTGCGTTAGCTTCCATCGTCGTAGCTTTTGCTCTGGCTATGTTGGCAAAATACCTGCAAAGCCGTATTGAGCCAGCGCCTGGAGAGAACAACGATTACCACTTCACCAGTGTTGAGAAGGTGTTTGGTATCCTGATGATGTTTACCGCATGCGCCATGGCTTTTGCCCACGGCTCCAACGATGTGGCCAACGCAGTTGGTCCTCTGGCTGCGGTTATCTCTATCGTTTCTGCTGGCGGTGAAGTAGCCCAGAAATCGATGATGCCCGCCTGGGTTCTGCTGCTTGGTGGTGGCGGTATCGTGCTGGGTCTGGTGATGTACGGACATAAGGTTATCGCCACTGTCGGCAACAATATTACCGAGCTGACCCCGAGCCGTGGTTTTGCCGCAACTCTGGCAGCAGCGACCACCGTGGTTATCGCCTCAGGCACTGGTTTACCGATCTCCACTACACATACATTGGTGGGAGCGGTACTGGGTGTGGGTATTGCCCGTGGTCTGTCAGCCCTCAACCTACGGGTAGTTGGCACCATCTTTATGTCATGGATTGTAACTTTGCCCGCTGGTGCAGGCTTGGCAATCTTGATCTTCTTTATTTTGAAGGGTGTGTTCGGCTGATCTAATTCTCGCCGATATCCGAAGCCCGGGGCGTTAGCGTCCCGGGCTTTTTTGTATTTGCCGGCTAATCTCTGCACAATAGCGGACAGGTTTCATCGTCTCTTACAGGTATCCCATGCAGCAAATTCCATCTCTTATTACCATGATGCAGGAATTGATCGCCAGCGAATCGGTCAGTTCGACCCGGAGTGGTTGGGACCAGAGCAATCGCAGCGTTATCGACAAATTGGAGTCCTGGCTCAGTACCGCAGGTTTTAGTTGTGAAGTATTGGATGTGCCCGGTGAACCCGGAAAAGCCAACCTGATTGCGACGTTGGGCAGCGGTCCTGGCGGCTTGGTACTGTCGGGCCATACCGATACGGTGCCCTACGACCAAGGACGCTGGAATACCGACCCGTTTAAGCTCAAGGAGCAGGATCAGCGTCTGTACGGGTTGGGCACCTGTGACATGAAAGGGTTTTTCGCCCTGGCTATTGAGGCGGCAAAAGATTTTCTCGACCGGCCCCTGCAGCAGCCCCTAATTATACTGGCCACCGCTGATGAAGAGACCAGCATGAGTGGAGCCCGGGCTTTGGCCGAACTAGGGCGCCCCAAGGCGCGTTATGCGGTGATCGGTGAACCCACAGAGATGCGACCGATCTACATGCACAAGGGCATGATGATGGAGCGTGTGCGGGTGCAGGGGCGTGCTGGGCACTCCTCCAACCCGGCTCTCGGTAATAGTGCCCTGGATGCGATGCACGAAGTAATGTCGGAACTATTAGCGTTTCGTAGGGAGATGCAGCAGCGTTATCAGAACGACGCTTTTGAAGTGGCGGTGCCGACGATGAATCTGGGTTGCATCCATGGTGGCGATAACCCCAACCGAATCTGCGGCCAATGTGAATTGGATTTTGACCTGCGGCCACTGCCCGGCATGGATATTCACGAACTGCGGGGACAGATTTCTCAGCGTCTTAAAAATGTAGCCGATCGCTGCCAGATCGAACTGGAAACTGAAGCCTTGTTTGGCGGCATTCCTGCCTTTGAAAATAACGCTGAATCACCCTTGGTGCAGATGGCGGAACGGCTAACCGGCCACAGTGCTCAGACTGTCGCCTTTGGAACAGAGGGGCCTTTCCTGCAACAGCTGGGTATGGATACCATCGTTATGGGACCGGGGTCTATCGATCAGGCCCATCAGCCGGATGAATACCTGGATCTTAAGCAGGTAAAACCGACTATCGCGGTACTGCAGCAGCTGATTGCCAAGTGTTGTTTGTGATTGGCCACTTAACAGACGCTCGAAAAGCATCTAAGCTGCTGATTAAACGGTAAATTAAAACTGCGATTGGCAAGGCCATATGCCCGGCGACGAGAATTGGAAACGTGAGCAAAGACAACAGCACTGAAAAAAGCCAAGAGTTACAGGGAAAACATCGGCAGTACGTGGATTTTTTCCGCCACTCTTCGCCTTACATCAATGCCCACCGAGGCAAGACCTTTGTGCTGATGCTCGACGGCGAAGCGGTGGCATCCGATAACTTTGCCAACATCGTTCATGATATCGCTTTGCTCGACAGCCTGGGTGTGCGCTTGGTGTTGGTACACGGCGCTCGTCCGCAAATTGAAGCGCGGCTGCAGATGCAGCAATTACAGACCAGACTCCATCACCATCTTCGGGTCACCGATGAGCAGGCACTGGTTTGTGTCAAAGAAGCAGTTGGCAGCCTAAAGACAGATATTGAGGCCAAGCTCTCTATGGGCTTGGCTAATTCGCCGATGCAGGGCGCACGGTTGCGGGTGTGCAGCGGTAATTTCGTCTCCGGTAAACCGATCGGCGTGGTGGATGGTGTCGACTATTGCCATACCGGCGAAGTGCGTCGGGTGGATGGTCAGGCCATCGCCCGTCAGCTCGATCAGGGCCAAATCGTGCTGCTTTCCAATTTGGGTTACTCGCCCACGGGTGAGATCTTCAACCTGGCTTTAGAAGATGTTGCCTCGCAGGCAGCGGTTGAGCTCCAGGCTGACAAGCTGATCTGCTTTGGTGCTAGTGATGGCATCACCAACCAGCAAGGACAGCGCCATTCTGAATTGCTGTTGAAAGGGGCGGAGCGGCTCCTCCATCACTATCTGGATAGTCTGGAAGACAGCGCCACTGCGCATTCTGAACTGTCGCGGCAACTCACCGCCATTACCACTGCCTGCCAGGGCGGGGTCGACCGCGGTCACCTGGTGAGCTATCTCACTGACGGCGCGCTACTGCTCGAGCTCTTTACCCGCGAAGGGGCTGGCACCATGGTGGTCCAGGAAAGCTATGAACAACTGCGTCAGGCGGGTATCGAAGACGTGGGTGGCATTCTTGAGTTGATTCAGCCGCTGGAAAATGCCGGTACTCTGGTACGTCGTTCCCGGGAGTTACTGGAGAACGAAATCGATCGTTTTACCGTCATCGAACGGGACAACGCGGTGATTGGTTGTGCTGCGCTCTATGGTTACGAAGATGGTTCTGGTGAGCTGGCCTGCGTGGCAGTGGACCCTGCCTATCGCGGTGGAGATCGGGGTGATCAATTGTTAAAGCAGCTTGAACTCAATGCTAAAGCACAGCAGATAGATCGTCTGTTCGTGCTGACGACCCGTACCGCTCATTGGTTCCAGGAGCGAGGCTTTGTAGAAACTGAGATTGATTCGCTGCCGAGCGCCAAGCAATCGCTCTACAATTTGCAGCGTAATTCCAAAGTGTTTACCAAACAGCTGGGCTAATTGAGAGGCAGCTTTAGCTGAAACTGGGCTCCGCCCAGCTCACTGCGGCTTACTTCCAATTGGCCGTCGTAGCCGTTAAGAATATCTCGCACCACCGATAATCCGATGCCTTGTCCCGGTTCCAAACTATCGGCACGGGTACCGCGCTGCTGAATCGCATCTGAGTCTTGCTCGGATACGCCATTGCCGTCATCTTCCACAGCAATCAGCAAGGTCTCTTGCTGCTGGGATACCGTCACCCGTACTTGGCCGTTGCCGTATTTAAAGGCGTTGTCGATTAGGTTACCAAGGATCTCCATCAGATCTCGTTCATCGCCCTTAAACTGTAGGGCAGAGCCCTCAACATCAAAACTCTTGAACTTACTCTGGTAGACCTTCTCTAGGGCGTTGCCGATGCGCTTAATAATCGCGATCAGATCCACCGGCTTCAACAGGTGATGGATGCTGGTGGTGGTTGCCCGGCCTAGCTGGTGGCTGATGATCTGATCCATACGGTCAATCTGCTCTGCCAGAGTATCGCGGTCTGAACTCTGTTCGCTGTCGGCCTGGTTGCGCAGGACCGCTAAGGGGGTTTTTAGACTGTGGGCCAGGTCGGATAGGGTGTTGCGATAGCGTTGGCGCTGGCGTTGCTCACCCTCCAGCAACAGATTGAGATTGGTGGTGACCGGGCTGACCTCCTCCGGATAGGTGCCGCTGAGGCGATCGGCACGGCCCTGTTCGATCGCCTTCAGGTCGTCCGCCATGCGGTTAAGGGGGTTCAGGCCCCAGCGCAATATGGTGCCCTGGGCTACCAATAACAGCAAAGCCAGTAGTCCAAGGCCGCCCCAAAGATGCATCCGGAAGCTGCTTAATTCAGCCTTGTAGACAGTGGGGATCTCCAGGGAGATAAAGGTAAAGGGGGTTTCGCGGCCGTCTTCCGTTTCCCAAACCACCGGGTAGCTGTAATAGAACAGATCGCTGGGGGTGCGGCCAAACTGCTGTTCCTGGCCAGATTGCGGCGGCTCCACCGATAGACCGAGGGTGGATGGGGAGCGCCAAAGTAGTTCGCCGCTATCGCTGGTGACCAGGCCATAGAGTCCAGATCCGGGCTGGCCAAAACGGGGTTCTTGTAAAACAGGGGGCATCCAAAGAGTACCGCCGCCGGCTTCTGCAGCACCCAGCAGCACGTATGTTTGCAATCGCAGTCGCTCTCTGGTGGAGGCTTCCAGACTGTTACTGAACGCCTGCTCTATAATCAGCGCCGTCAGACCCATGATTAGGGGTAACAGCAATCCAGAGGCTAATCGTAATCGGCCGGTGAGGGAGTTGGGATGAAGTAGGTGGCGATTGAAAATCTGCCGGAATCGCACCGTCATTGACTCAGTTGCCCTGCTCGAGGACGAAGCGGTAGCCCCGTCCCCGTTCGGTGACGATGGGTTTCAGGTCACCGTCTGGATCGAGCTTTTTGCGCAAGCGGGTAATAAATACTTCGATGACGTTGCTGTCGCGGTCAAAATCCTGATCGTAGATATGTTCGGTTAGCTCGGTCTTGGACACCACCTTGCCGGCATGGTGGATCAGGTACTCCAGGGTGGCGTATTCATAGGCGGTCAGCTCCAGAGCCTGATCCAGCCGTTTGACCTGTTTGGCGTTGCTATCGAGGCTGATGGGGCCAAACTGCATCAGTGGTTGGGCGTGACCGGCGCTTCGGCGCAGCAGGGCATTGATTCGGGCATTGAGCTCTTCCATGTGGAATGGTTTGGTTAGGTAATCGTCGGCACCCGCCTCCAATCCTTCTACTTTGTCCTGCCAGTCGCCGCGGGCGGTCAGGATCAGGATGGGATAACCGATACCGGTTTCGCGCAATTTCCTGATCAGCTCCATGCCGCTCATTTTTGGCAATCCCAGATCCACAATGGCCAAGTCGTAGGGCCATTCGGAAGCCAGATACAGGCCCTCTTCACCGTCAGGCGCCGCATCCACCACGTATTGAGCCTGTTTAAGGCTGTCGGTTAATTGCTGACGCAGTGTTTGTTCGTCTTCGACCACCAGAACGCGCATGGTTCCCTCACTATCGATTCTTCTGTGGTTTCTTGCCTTTACCGTTCTTCTTCGATTTAAGTGAACGGCCGGTGTAGGCGTCGATCAGGATCACCCGTACTCGTTCTGAAGGCAGCAGCACCTTAACGCGGTAGGCATCACGGTTGTTGAGGCGTAGCGATTGAATTCCCAGAACCTGGCCGCCGTATTGGCTTTGAACCTGGGCGGCAGCTTGGCTACTGGAGAGCTTGTCTCGACTTTGAGCGGGAAAGGCTAGGCAGAGCAGCAACCCCATGACTGCGAAAATAGATGACCAGCGAACTGCAGGGGGCTGCCTCTGTGTAAACAATGGAATAGGCCTCTTCTCATCGGGGGGCGGGGTCAGATCACCGGTCTGACATTAACCCGAACACGAATCTTGTTACCCGGATCATAGTCCATCTTGGTGTTGTATGTCTCGCCCCGGTAACGGTAGCGAACATCATAACCAACAATGCGTTCTTCATAGCTGGTTTCATAGCTTACTTCGCAGCGCTGTTCGTCCCGGTACTCGACTCGCGAAGCTGTGTGATGACGGCGTCCCATGTCGCGACCGATGGAGGCACCCAATGCGCCCAGGGCAACTGCTTTAATGGTCCGGTTGGTCTTGTGATGTTTTTTCCCCAGGCTGTTACCGACGGCTGCGCCTATGAGGCCACCGATCAAAGCCGGAGTGTAGGAATTATTACGGTATCCTGGCTCCTGATAGGCCACTTGCTCGGTCCAGCAGGTTTCACGAGGTACGCGATGGGTCAGGGTCTCTGTGATGGGGTCAACGTTTACCACCTTGGCGTAATGGATGCGGGCTTTACCGTGGCGATTGTTTTTGTAGCCGTTGTCGGCGAAGGCCAGGTTACAGGTTAAGCCAGTGACCACCAGTCCTGTAATCAATTGCTTAATCATGATCAACTCCTTGCTGTTTTGTCTCAATGTGGAGTCAGCATAAGGGAGGTTGTCTGAACGCAATCTGAATAAATTCGCTGATAGCTATTTAATCACTCCAATAGGGTATTAAAAAAATAAACTCAACATTTCCTATTACGGCGGGTAAGCGGTGCATTACCGTCTGTTTTAACTTGTTCCTGAAACGCCAGTCTGAGCTATTTAGGGGGCTTTGAATGTCGAAAAGGGGGGCAAAAAAAGGCCCTATAGTCGGAAGGGGAGCGATTAATAGGGCCTAATGGACATGTATTATTTTTATAAGAGCCATTTCAGATGGCACCAACTGTCGAGAATGACATGACTCTCAATACATGTGACCCCAGATTGGGATTCTGGGTTCATTAAGTATAGTTCAGAACTGAGTTTTTGACTGAAAACCGGTCCGATTAGTGGGCCCGTTCCCAGTTATCGCCGTCGTCTGCTTCAACCAACAAAGGAACGTCCAGTTTGGCGGCTTGTGCCATCCGTTCAATCACTTCGGATTTAAACTCTTGTAGTCGTGATTCGGGTACTTCGAATACTAGTTCATCGTGGACCTGCATGATCATTCGTACATCCCAATCGCTGGTGCTGAGCCAGGCATCAACGTCAATCATCGCCTGCTTGATGATATCGGCAGCAGTGCCCTGCATCGGCGCGTTGATGGCGGTTCTTTCGGCGGCCTGGCGGCGCATGGCGTTACGGGATTTGATCTCTGGCAGATAAAGTCGGCGGCCACGGAGGGTTTCTACGTAGCCATTCTCGGCGGCCTGGCTGCGGATATCGTCCATATAGTTTTGAACACCGGGGTAGGTCTCGAAATAGTGCTCGATATACTGTGCCGCGTCCTTACGGGCGATCCCCAGCTGTTTGGCCAAGCCAAAGGCTGACATGCCGTAGATCAGTCCAAAGTTGATCGCTTTGGCGCTGCGGCGCTGATCGCTGCTGACGGCATTCAGCGGTACTTTGAAAACTTCGGCGGCGGTGGCGCGGTGGATATCTTCACCGGCGGCAAAGGCGTTGAGCAGGCCTTTGTCTTGGGAGAGGTGAGCCATGATTCGCAGTTCGATCTGGGAGTAGTCAGCAGCGACAATTTTGTAGCCTTCGGGGGCAATAAAGGCTTGGCGAATACGCCGACCTTCTGCAGTACGTACTGGAATATTCTGCAAATTGGGATCTGTTGATGAGAGACGGCCAGTGGCGGTGACCGCCTGATGATAGGAGGTATGGATACGCCCGGTCTGGGGCTTGATCATCAGCGGTAGCTTGTCGGTGTAGGTGGATTTCAGCTTGCTGAGGCTGCGATATTCCAGAATCAATTTCGGTAGCGGATAGTCCAGTGCTAGCTCTACCAGGACCTCTTCTGCGGTGGACGGCGCGCCTTTGGGAGTCTTCTTGATAATCGGCAGCTTCAACTGCTCAAACAGAATCTCCTGCAGCTGTTTCGGGGAGTTGAGATTAAAGGGTTCGCCACCGGCCAACTCATGGGCCTCTCGTTCCAGTGTTACCAACCGTTCAGCCAGTTCATGGCTCTGCTGCCCCAGCATATTGGCGTCCACCAGGGCTCCCTGGCGTTCGATTTTGGACAGTACTGGAATCAGTGGCCGCTCCAATGACTCAAAGATTTCCAGCAGGGCTGGTTCGTTGTCTAACTTGGCTTTCAGCGTTTGATGCAGGCGCAGAGTGATGTCCGCGTCTTCGGCGGCGTAGGGTGCGGCTTGCTCCAATTCGATCTGATTGAAGGTCAGCTGCTTCTTGCCTTTTCCGGCGATCTCTTCGAAGTGGATGGTTTTCTGGCCCAGGTATTTTTCAGCCAGGCTGTCCATATCGTGGCGGGTAGCGGTGGAATTGAGCACATAGGACTCCAACATGGTGTCGTAGGCGATCCCCTGCAGCTCGATGCCGTAGCGAGCCAGCACATTCTTGTCGTATTTGAGGTGCTGACCGACTTTGGCCCGATCCGGGTTTTCCAGCAGCGGGCGCATTAGCTCCAGAACTTCGGCTCGGTCCAGTTGTTCTGGTGCCCCCATATAGTCGTGGGCTAAGGGCACGTAGGCGGCTTGGCCCGGCTCTACGGCAAAGGAGATCCCAACCAGCTCCGCTTCCATATAATCGAGGCTGGTGGTTTCGGTATCAAAGGCAAACAGCTCCGCATGTTCTAACCGTTGTAGCCAGCCACGCAGGGCTCCGCTGGTGAGCACAGTGTCGTAGTGCACGTCGCTGGGAGCGATGGGTAGGCTATCGTTATCACCAGAAGCGCTTGCTGCTTCGGTGCTATCGCCGTCGAGCTCTTTCAGCCAGCTGCGAAATTCAAATTCCTGGAACAGGGCTTTTAGCTGTTCCTTGTCTAACTCACCGTTTTTGATCTCTTTTGCACCGATCTCCAATTCAACATCGGTTTTGATGGTGGCCAGGGTGTAGGAAAGCTCTGCCTCATCGCGGTGAGCTTCCAGTTTTTTGGCCATGGTCTTGGCACCACGGAAGGTCAGCTCGGCGATTTTATCCAGATTCTGGTAAATATTTTCTATATTGCCGATGCCTTGCAATAGTCCCAAGGCGGTCTTTTCGCCAACGCCGGGAACGCCGGGAATGTTGTCCACTTTGTCACCCATCAGCGCCAGAAAATCGATAATCAGTTCCGGGCCGATGCCGAACTTTTCCACTACCCCTTGTGGGTCCATCTGGGTATCGGTCATGGTGTTGATCAGGGTGACGTGCTGGTCCACCAGTTGTGCCATATCTTTGTCGCCGGTGGAGATCAAGGTGTTCATACTGGCGGCACTGGCTTGGCGGGCGAGGGTGCCAATAACGTCGTCGGCTTCGACTCCTTCTACCGCCAGCAGTGGCAAGCCCATCGCCTTGATTATGGTGTGGATGGGCTCGATCTGCGAGCGCAGATCATCCGGCATCGAAGGGCGGTTGGCTTTATATTCGGGATAGATATCGTCGCGGAAGGTCTTGCCCTTAGCATCGAAGACCACCATCACCGCGCTGTCCGGGTACTGTTTGATCAGGCTTCGCAGCATGCTGGTCACCACACGGATTGCACCGGTGGGCTGGCCGGCAGAGTTACGCAGATCAGCCTGTTGAGAGGCGAAAAACGCACGATACAGGTAGGAGGAGCCATCCACCAAAATCAGGGGGGCTACTGTGGACTGTTCAGACATGGGCAGATCTTCTCGACGCTGAATAAAACGGTCATGATAAAGAATCCTGCCATTAAAAACAGGACCTGATGGGGATCAAAGTTGTCACAGAAAAAACTGCTGAGGCTTTTGTCCTGAACAGGGCGGGTCTAAAATTAAATTAGGGAGCCTGCAAGTAAGCGATCAGGTTGCCATCGCTCTAGGGCAATGGGTGCTCAAATAACCAAGGAGAAAAGGCTGATGAATGCTGGAAAAATTAAGTCATTATTGTTGGCTGCGTTGTTGCTGACATTCACTCCTCTGATAGTGCAGGCAGCCGAGCCGGAGTACAGTGAGGATGAGCCTGAAATCGTGATTCGCAAAGGCACTGAGGGCAAGGTCTTTTACGAATATGTCCGTAATGGCGAAATCATCGAAATCAAGGTTGTCCCCGAGATCGGCAAGCCGTACTATCTGGTCCCCGCAACCGGTCATGAGGGTTACATTCGGATGGATGAATCCCAGTTGCTGGTACCGAAGTGGGTGTTGTTTCGCTGGTAGTCTCTAGAGAGTGATTACCAGGTTTTCTGAGGTCGCTTTGTTGCCGACTTCATTCAACTTTATTTATGTTTTCAGGTAAGCATTGATGGCGGTTTATACCCACCTTACTGAAGAGCAGTTGTCGCTGTTTCTGGCTGGTTTTGATCAGGGTGATCTAACGTCTTTCCAGGGTATTGATGGTGGTATCGAGAATACCAACTACTTCGTCAATAGTTGTAAGGAAGGTGAGAACCAACAGTTCGTTCTGACCCTGTTTGAAGAACTCAACAAAGACGAGATGCCGTTTTTCGTCGAGCTGACCAGCTACCTGGCAGAGCGCGATATTCCCGTTCCAGCACCGATCAAAGATCGTCACGGCATCGCCCTGAAGAATATGTCTCAGCGCCCGGCATTACTATTGCCCCGCTTTCCTGGACGCCAGTTGGATAAAGTTGAGCCCGATCACTGCCGTCAGATTGGCGATGCCTTGGCACGAATGCATCGGGTGGGGCAGGACTTCTTTTTGACCCGCCAAGCACATCGAGGGGTGTTCTGGTGGCGTCGAGAGTCTAAGAATATTGCTAATCTACTGAGTCCTGAAGATGCCGAGTTGTTGCGTCAAGAAGTGGCGCTGTTTGACGACCTGCGGGAACAACCCTGGAATCTGCCCATGGGAATCATCCATGGCGATCTGTTCCACGACAACGCGCTGTTCGACGAGGGGCAGCTGCAGGCGATTATCGATCTCTACAACGCCTGCACCGGATTCCTGCTCTATGATCTGGCTATTGTTGCCAACGATTGGTGCGTGAACTCTGACGGCACTATGGATCAGGCACGGCTTGCGGCGTTGCTGAGTGGCTACTCCGCCCAGCGGCCTTTTGCGGAGAATGAAGAGAAAGCCTGGCCTCTGCTGCTACGGACCGCTGCCATGCGCTTCTGGTTATCCCGTCTGATCAGTTTGCATGGTTTGGAAGAGACTCGCTACGAAGGCGAGCAGGTGATCAAAGATCCTGACGAGTGTCGGCGTATTCTTTTGGCCCATATCGAGAACCCCGCCCAGCTGCCAGTTTGACCCTTTTCTGCATTGAATAGATTCGGCCATCGTCCTACGCTGGTCGAATCGCTATAATGGCCCTTTTTCGATCCCACTCGTTTTACTAGCCCCAGCAAAGGGTACCTGTATGGATGTTTCTCCAATTCTTGATGGTTTGAACCCGGCTCAGCGTGAGGCTGTGGCGGCTCCGGCCTGTAATCTGCTAGTGCTGGCCGGTGCCGGCAGTGGCAAGACCCGGGTATTGGTGCACCGAATCGCCTGGTTGATCCATGCGGAGCAGATATCTCCCCACAGCATAATGTCGGTAACCTTTACCAATAAGGCGGCCCGGGAGATGCGGGGGCGGATCGAAGAGATGCTGGGGCTGAATCCTCAGGGTATGTGGATTGGAACATTCCATGGCTTGGCCCATAGATTGTTGCGATCTCATTGGCAGGATGCCGGTTTGCAGGAAAATTTTCAGATTCTCGATTCCGATGACCAGCTACGGTTGATCAAGCGGCTGATTAAAGAGATGAATCTGGACGAAAACAACTGGCAGCCCCGCCAGCTACAAGGGTTTATTAACGGCCAGAAGGATGAGGGCCTGCGTTCCAAGCATCTGGAACATCATGGTAATGCGTACCAACGCACTCTGATCATGTTCTATCAGTACTACGAACAGGCCTGTCAGCGCGGTAGTTTGGTGGACTTTGGTGAGCTGCTGCTACGGGCCCATGAACTCTGGCTACACCAACCTCAGATCCTGGCCCATTATCAACAGCGTTTCCGCCATATTCTGGTGGACGAGTTCCAGGATACCAACAGCATCCAGTACGCCTGGCTGCGAGTGTTGGCCGGCGACACCGGCAAGATGATGGTGGTGGGTGACGATGACCAGTCGATTTACGGCTGGCGTGGTGCCAAGATCGAGAATATTCAGCAGTTCAGTAAGGATTTTTCCGACACTCAGGTTGTACGCCTGGAACAGAACTATCGCTCCACCAATACCATCCTGCGAGCGGCCAACCAGCTGATCTCCAACAATCAGGGGCGACTGGGTAAAGAGCTGTGGACCCAGGGTGAGGAGGGGGAGCAGATCTCTCTGTACGCCGGCTTTAACGAGCAGGATGAGGCCCGTTTTATTGTTGATACGGTTGAAACCTGGGTTAAAGATGATCGTCAGCGCAGCGATGTGGCGTTGCTGTACCGTTCCAACGCCCAGTCGCGGGTATTGGAAGAAGCGCTGATTCGTTCGGGTGTGCCCTATCGAATCTACGGCGGGCAGCGATTCTACGAGCGCTTGGAGATTAAAAACGCCCTGGCTTATCTGCGGCTGGTGGGCAATCGTTTAGATGATACCGCCGTCGAGCGGGTGATCAACGTGCCGGCCAGGGCTATCGGTACCAAAACGGTGGATCAGATTCGTCGCTTGGCCCGAGCCGAGGGTTTTAGCCTTTGGCAGGCCGCCGAGAAAGTAGTAGAGCAGAAGCTATTGCCAGCCCGTGCAACCAATGCTGTAAATGGCTTTCTGCAACTGATCGAACGCTTGGATCAAGAGTCAGGCGATCTCCCCCTACATGAACAGACCGAGCATTTAATTCGCCACAGTGGTCTGATCGATCATCACATGAAAGAGAAGGGCGAAAAGGCCCAGACTCGCATCGAAAACTTGGAAGAACTGGTCAGTGCAGCCCGTCAGTTTGCCGGTAGTTGGGAGCGCCAGGAAGAGGAGCAGGAGGTGCCGGTTCTTTCGGCGTTTCTGGATCAGGCTGTGCTGGATGCCGGAGATGCTCAGGCCGATGAATTTGAAGATAGTGTCCAACTGATGACGCTGCACTCGGCAAAAGGGTTGGAGTTCCCGCTGGTCTTTCTTGCGGGTGTTGAAGAGGGCTTGTTTCCCCACAAGATGTCACTGGAGGAACCAGGACGTTTGGAGGAGGAGCGCCGCCTTTGCTACGTAGGAATTACCCGGGCGATGGAAAAACTCTATATCACCTACGCAGAGTCTCGGCGTCTGCACGGCCAGGATAATTTTAATCGACCCTCTCGATTTATCCGTGAGATTCCAGAGGAATTACTTAATGAGGTGCGGCTGAAAACCCAGTTTAGTCGCCCCGTCAGTTTTAATCGGGCAGCTCAGAGCCAATCGTCTATCAACTTTTCAGGAGAAGCGATTCCCGATACTGGTCTGGTTCTAGGACAGCGAGTTATCCACAGTATATTCGGCGAAGGTGTTGTGCTCAGCTACGAGGGTCAGGGCGCCAACGCCCGGGTACAGGTCAACTTTGACAGTGAAGGTACCAAATGGCTGGTGGCGGGTTATGCCAAACTGGAAGTGATTGGCTGAAACTACGGTTTGTAGCTCTCCAGCCATTGGTGGAAATCGTCTAAGTTCAGCGGTTTTGAGATCAGATAGCCCTGGGCGATATCGCAGCCATACTGATTCAACAGCGCCATCACCTCGGGGGTTTCGACGCCTTCAGCGGTTACCTGAAGACCCAGGTTTTGGGCTAGGTTGATAGTGGCGTTGACGATCACCCGGTCGTTCTCATCTTCAAGGATATCGGTGACAAAGGATCGGTCGATCTTCAACTCTGTCAGGGGCATCTTCTTCAAGTAAGCCAGTGACGAATAACCGGTGCCGTAGTCGTCGATGGAAAACTGAAAGCCCATCTGATGAATCCGCTGAACAACCTCAAGGGCCATCTCAGGATCCGTCATGATTGAACTCTCGGTAATCTCCAGAATGATCCAGCTGGGGTTAACGCCAGTGCTGCCGCGAAGGCCCGCGATCAGATCCGGCAATTCTGGATTGTGAAGATCCTTGGCAGATAGGTTGATCGCCAGCTTTAGATCTAAACCCTGTTTGCGCCATTCACTGATTTGAGTGAAACACTGTTTCAACACCCAAAGGCTCAGGGTTTGAATGGTCCGGGTACGTTCAATCATGGGGATGAATTCATCTGGCGGCAGTAGACCGTGGCGGGGGTGATTCCACCGCACCAGCGCTTCAGCGCCATAGACGCTGCCGTCTCGGACATTAACCTTGGGCTGAAAGTAGAGCTCCATCTCGTTGCGATCCAGGGCCTGGCTAACTTCGCTTAACAACGTCAGGCGTCTAGGACTGGAAGCGTCGAATGACGAGTCGTAAACCGCATACCCCTGGTTGGAGTTCTGGGCCATATAGAGGGCGACACCGGCCCGCTGTACCAGAGTATCGGCTTCTTCTCCGTGTTCCGGAAAGTGGACAATACCTATATTAGCGTGGGCGGATAACTTAACTTTGTCGATAAAAAAGATCGGTTCGAGAATATTGTGGATACTGCGGGCAGTATGGGTTGCCATCTGTCGAGATTCTTTGCCAGACAGTAGCAGGCTGAAGATATTGCCTTCGATTCGGGCGATGCTGGCGGGCGAAGTGAAGGCGCTTTGTAATCGTACCGCGACCTGTTTTAGCAAACTGTCGCTGCTGTTACGTCCTAAGGTGTCATTAACGTCACTGTAATTGGCGATCTCTATCAGGAGTACAGATACTGGCTGCTCACTGCGATTAGCGGCAGAGATCGATTGGCTGACTCGGTCGTAGAAAAGCGCTTTGTTGGGTAGATCGGTGAGGGCGTCGTGGGTAGCGCTGTGGCGAGCTTCCTGCTCCAGAACGTCGGCCTTCTCTCTGAGTTCACGGGTCTGGTCGTAGACCATGGCGCTGGCTTCGTAGGCGATTACAGTGCTGGAATACTGGCCCCAGATGCCAAACACAAAGGGCACTGCGTCCAAAATCCAAAGTGCATAATTGGTAGATTGGACGTGAATAATCCCATCAATGGAGATCTCTCCCCGGGACAGGTAGCAAGCAGCCAGCGTAGCAATAATGATGGCCACCATAGCGATAAAAACAGCCTGATAGGCGGTTTTGGAAACTCTGGATTTCAGGACCCTGACATTATTATGGAGGAAGTCATTGGCCGACGAGTTCATCTTCAAATCCCTGAATTCATCAGTCCTTTGCCTACAACAAACAGAAGCTTAATAGCCTCGATTAAGAAAGGAACGTTGTCGGTTTTATAGTGTATTTATATCTGCCAAGGGTAAATCTAGCACTGAAAATAAGAAGGTGCTTATAATTAATATAGTGTGCTGATGCAGGTCAATTAGTAATCAGTCGCTAACGTAGATGGTATTTTTACCCTGGCTTTTGGCGCGGTACATGGCCTGGTCTGCTTCCCGCAGCATCTTATTGATATCGGCACCTTTGGCATCGGTAGTTACCACGCCGATGCTGGCGGCAACTTGCAGTTCTTGGCCGTTGATTTGAATGGGTCCAGCGATTTCCATGCGTAGCTTTTCTGCCACATCGGCCGCTTTACATGCGCTGTGTTGATTGGTCAGCAGCACAACAAACTCATCACCTCCGTAGCGGGCAACGATATCGTCGTTTCTAAGACTTTCCCCTAGCCGGTCACCAATCTCTGACAGCACTAGATCTCCCATGGCGTGGCCATAACGGTCATTGATCGGTTTAAAACCATCGAGGTCGATAAACAGCACGGCTAACATATCGCCGACGACTCGTTTCTGCTGCAAACATTCATCAATGCGGTCATGGAGGGCAACCCGGTTGGGTAATCCGGTGACAGCATCGTGCATGGCCAGGAAGCGTACTTTCTCTTCGGCTGCTTTCCGGGTTTTGATCTCTTCTCTGAGTTCTTCGGTGCGCTCCTCTACCCGCTGCTCGAGAATTTGCTGGCTGTGATGGACTTCGTCACTCATGCGGTTAAAGGCCATGGCCAGATCTTTCATTTCGGCGGGTACAAGCACGGTCCTGACATCCACCCGTTGATCGAATTTACCTTTTGAAATCTGTCGTGCGGCATCGCAGGCTCGAATCACAGGGGCTGCAATAAAACCGGCCATCCACCAGCTAATTAATGCTGTGACAATCGCGGCCATAACGCCAAGAATAATGGCGGCGATCTGAATCTGACTGGCGTGCTCTTCCAGTTCGGCGATCGGCTGGGGAATCATGACGCCCCAACCGGTTTCTTTGTCGGTGGAGTAGCCAGCGATCATATCTGCTTTGACGGCAGGAGAGAAAAACGAGGTGACGCCTGTTTCTCCCCGCATCATGGCCGATACCGGGGGGACTTTAGCGAGGCTTTTAGCACTCAGAATCCAGTCTGGTTTAGGGTGTGCGAGGACCCGCCCTTGCTTGTCGACGATAGCTGCGTGGCCTTTTTTACCAAAACTGATCGACTGTTGCAGGTCGATAATATAGCGAGTATTTAAGGCGGCGATCCAGGTACCGCTTTCGGCAAGGTGGTTGACCAGGTAGATGCCGGGTTTGCCGATGGGAATGGCGCCGCTGAAGATCGGCTTACCGGGATTGGAGCGGGCTTTGGCTATGACCGATTGCAGCGCTTGAATAATCTCTGAATTAAAATCCTCAGCTTTTCCCAATACCGGGTTTTGCAGTTGTTGATCAGAATTTAGATAGGTCAGTCCGTCGATATTGACTGTTTTCAGCAGCGTTTTTGAGTCTTCTGAAAGGGGTGAACTCTTCAGCGCGTGCAAGGTGCTGATAAATACGGCCTGAGTATCGATGGCATAGCGGTTTAAAGCATCGGTGAGATTACGGGCCAGCAGTAGATGCTTCTCGCGAACTGAGGTCATCTCTTTTTCAAAGGCGGTGTGCTGAGTCCAGCCTGCCAGGATGGTTACGGGGATCAGCGAGACAACAAGGAAAGCGAAGAACAACGTTTGCCGCAGAGACAGCTTTATAGCGCGCATAGGCCAAAAACACCGCAGATAAAGAAATTAGCTTGGATCGCTTACAACCGGATCATATCATTAATTTTTTACTGATAGGGTGTAATTCGGCCAGCAGAATTGAGTCCAAAGGGTTACCGGCTCAAACTCCAGCGACCGGCGTTGCTATTGTTTTGATCGTAACCGATGGTTCCCTTGAGTCCTTGCGGTTCACTATCCAGAAGTCCCCGCCCAAAGGCATCGCCCCAGACCCATTGAAAACGCAGCTGTTTGCCGACCACCACTCCATCTAGGCTGCCCTGGCCGAGGCCGAAGTTAAAACTACCGCTCACCTGCTGATTACGACGCTTGAGTTGCAGCTCAAGAGACAGGGTTTCTTGCTCGTTGCCGACAAAATGGATAAAACTGCCGCGGTAGTTTCCCTGAAATGCAGTACTGCTATTCATTTGTTGCTTTGAGGTGTGCTGTTCAGGGTCATAGGAGAGGCCAGAGGGATCGTTGGCCCTTGCTTTCGCGGCAATGCTGCGTTGAATATCTGAGTCATTAAGAATGGAGGCGATTAGCTCCAGCTGGCTGGCGATATAACGGACATTTTTGGCAGCGCGAGCCTTGTCCGGTTCTTCTGCGCTGTAATCCCCAGCATGGCGGCCAAGATAGTCGGCCATTAACTGCATCCGCTGGCCGGTAAAGGGATGGGTGGCTTTGTGTGACAAATAACGGCTCCAGGATTTATCGCTGGAAAAGTCGCCGCGATTGGGAGACCAGTGGGCCATCATCATAAAGAAGTTGGCCATACCGCCTGGAGCAACACCAATGCGGCGCATGATTTCGTTAGCGAACTGATCCGCCTGGGCTTCGTTGCCCTGAGCTTGCTTAGCGCTGACTCCGCCACCGTAACCGGGGTGTCGGTACAGGATATGGGCTACTTCATGAGCCATGATCCAAACCATGGCGGATTTGAGGATCTTCTGCGAAACATCATCAACTTTGGGATCTTGCTTCCAGGCATCGGGGGCGACTCCGAGAGCGGTTAGCGGCTCGGGGAAACCACCAGCTGGGGGCTTGCGATACTTGAGCATGGCCACGTAGTCGGTGACATTTTCCAGGGATCGATTATTGGCCCAGGCATAGGCCCAGGCCAGCGACAGGTCGTCAAAGAATTTTACCGATTGAATGGGGAATACAATCTTACGGTCGGCGGCATAAAATACCAAGGGATCGCTGGCCAGTTCGCCCGCAGCTCGCAGAGGCAGGGAGAGTTTTACCGGCCCGAGCTGGCGTTTCTCCTCTGTGGTCAGCGAACCGATCACTAAATTCTCAAAGTTCCATTGTAGGCTGGGTTGGTAGCGATTACGCCAGTACTCTAAATAATCGTCCTTGTAGATGGGAGGAAAATCAGCGGCCTGGCCCAAACTGCAGACCAGCATGAGTAGCACCAATAGCTTGCGCGTCGTGCTGATCATGGCTGGTTACCTAGATAGAGGCGTGCAGGGACCCTTAAGTTCTCCGGTGGAGACTGTGGATCGCCGCTGCTGATCCAGGTTTGAAACGCTTCGATACTGCCCCATTCCGGCTGCCAGTTGTTAAACAACAGTGTTCGCCGAATGCCCGGTAGGTTGATCAGCAGGGGTTCGGCCTGGTTGTCTGCCAGGAGGGCGGATTGTGATTGCACAGCCTGTTGCAGTAGGGGATGGAGAGTATTGAGCGCCTGGAGGTAGCGCTCCGTATCGCGGAAGTCCTGATCAAAACCAGGCTGCTGCTGTTTGTCTCCCAGATAGCGGACCTGTGTTTCCTGGCTGGTCGCTGGTTCATCGGGGGCGGCTGCAGGGCTAGCTTGTTGCACCGACAGGGGCTGGGTCACGGTAAACCCCACCATGGCTGTGCCAAACAGAGCAAAGAAAACGCCGGGACCAACGCGACTGACAAAGATGGAGATACCGCCAGGCAGTTCCAGCTTACCTTCGCCGTCTTGCTTGAACTCTTTCAGAGACCAGAACAGCTGGTAGCCCAAATAGATACTGCCAGCGGCGATCAGCAATGCAATCAAGCGCTCTGCTGCACGCCACAAGAACAGTGCATTAAAATCCATAATCTCCATGAGCATCCCCTATCAGCCATATTCCCTTTGGATTGATAGCAAGATAGGTCAGCAGGGGCTATTTCGCCATGTTGGTATGGTTTTGGCTCGGTGAAAGTACTGCGGGATGCTTAGGGGAACGGCATTTCACCGGTGTCTTCGTCCTCGTACTGCTGGTGTATCGCTTCAAACTGATCGATATTGGCGAGGAAAAGATCGGTGATATAAGGATCGAAGTGCTGACCCCGGCCTTCGGTGATGATCGCTTTGGTCTTCTCGTAACTAAAGGCTGGCTTATAGACGCGCTTTGATAGCAGGGCATCGTAGACGTCGGCCAGGGCCATAATTCGACCTTCCAGAGAGATCTCTTCACCGGCGGTACCGTTTGGATAGCCACTACCGTCCCAGCGTTCGTGATGCTCGTGAATGACGTTGTAAGCGACACGGAATGTGGAGCTGTCGAGGGTGCTGCATACCTTCTTCAGGGTTTTAGCACCCAGGCCGGTATGGGATTTCATGATGGCAAATTCCTGGTCGGTAAGTGCGCCAGGTTTTAGTAGAACGCCATCAGGAATACCTACTTTGCCAATATCATGAAGTGGCGATGCGGTGTAGAGGTCTTCGATAAAACGGTCGTCGATCTGGTCCCGATAACGTTCGGTGGATGCCAGCAGTATGGCTAGCAAACGACAGTAATTTTGAACCCGTAGCAGGTGCGCTCCGGTTTCAGGGTCACGTGATTCAGCCAGATCGGACAGTGCAAAAATCAACGCCTGATAGGATTCGATTAGCTGACGGTTGGCGGCACGCTCAGTTTCGATCATGCGCTGGGTCAGCAACTTGCTTATCTTAAGGCCAAAATGACCGTTGTCGGCCAATAGTTGGTCAAATCGATCTTTGGCGAGTTTTAGGCAGAGGCTGGTTTTTCTAGCAGTAACTGTAGCTGTTCTAGGCGCATCGGAAATCAGCGAGATCTCACCGAAGCTTTGGCCGGGCCATAAACGCCCCAGTTCTTTGTTGACCCCGGCAAAGTTTTTGCTGACCGAGAATTCACCGGACAACACAAAGAAAACCCCATCTCCCTCGTCGCCTTCGTGAACAACGATGTCATGTTCTGAAAATTCGGTCTGCTGACCATGCTGGATGATCAGATCGACTTCAGATTCAGAAAGAGAGCTAACCAAGGGGTCGGTTAACAACTGTTTGCGTGTCTGCTCGGGACTCATGCTCATGGAACTGCTTATACCAAAGAGATAAACAACAAATACCTAGTTGCACATAACGGAGAACGATTATTCAAGAATAGCCTTATCCATCCCATTTGTTGAGTGCTAGGGGGCACTCTTTTGACCGAAATCAGTCCTCTTTAGGCCTCTTTAGGAAAAGGACGACCTGGCTCCCAATCGATATAGACGCTGTCCTTCTCTTCCTGGTGTGGGGCTTTGATAAATACCGCTTTAAAGTTTGACTCACTTTCATTGCGGAACAGGTGCGATTCACCGGGATCGCAGCGTAGATAATCGCCTGCTTTCAAAACTACTTTCTCGCCATCTACGTAAACAGCGCATTCTCCTTCAACAGCGAGGAAGGACTCCTCCTGGCGGGTGTGCTTATGACAGGGGTGGGTTTCGCCGGGGGTGATGACGACCAAGCCCATATCGACGTTGGGGCCGACGGTCAGGTATTTAGGACCGTAGTCACCAAAGCGGTATTCGTGTTCGTCTTCATTCGTTAGGTACATTGAATAACTCCAAATCGTTTAAATCGCAGATACGCATTCTATTATACGCTGGTCAGGTGTAAGGGGTCAGGCGTAGGGGCAAAATCAGAGCCCTGGTGCCTTCCACATTGAGGTGGTGAGTCCCTCGTCTACCAGCTGTAGCTGACGTTGATAGAGTTGTTGCCAGCGCTCTTTAATCTCTTGGTACGGGGTAAACAGTTGTGGATTCGGCTCCACCGTTCGTTCCCAACTGACCCACTGCTTAGCGGCTTCGCGAATATCGCTGAAATGACCGATGCCGACAGCCGCGGCCATGGCGCCACCAAGGGCGGTCGCTTCTTTGACCGTAGGGATGCGGATCTGTTTACCCGTTACGTCTGCCAATATCTGTGGCCAGAGAATACCTTTACTGGCACCGCCTGCAAATACCAGGCTGTCGCTGCTATAGCCGCTAAATTGGCTGATCGCTTCCAAATTGATAGCGGAGACGATACAGGCGTTTTCCTGCAGGCTACGGAACATGCTGGCCTTATTGCAGGCGCTAGGATCGATGGAAAGGTTCAGGAATGACGGGCTGGCGTGGTACCAGCGACCGTACTTCATAGCGTCGGAGAAGATCGGCATAATGCCGTGGCTACCTACCGGAACCTGACTGGCCTGGTCTTCAAGCAAGCGATAGGCATCGACACCTGTTTGCTTCGCTAAAGCTACCTCTTCGGCGCAAAAGGCATCGCGGAACCAGCGCATGGTCAGGCCGCTAAAGAAGGTGATCCCCTCTGCCTGTGACTGGCCGGGCACCACATGAGGATTGACGCGGATACCCATATCCTTTGGAGGTGCGGTGGTGGCGTCTATATTTACCACTTGCTGCCAGAAGGTTCCGCCAAGAACGGCAGCTTGGCCTAGCTCAACTACCCCCAGACCGGCAGCGCCCAATTGCACGTCACCGGCACCCATAATCACGGGGGTTGCTGTTTTCAGACCGGTATCTGTTGCCGCCTCTGAAGTTAGATTACCGAGAACCTGCCCCGGCTCCATGGTGGCAGGAAATAGGTTGGGGTTGATGCCGACCTTCTCCGCCATCTCTGGCTGCCACTGGCGGCTTTGTAGACTGAAGACGCCGCTGGTGCCGCCGTTTGAAGGGTCGCTGGCAATCTCGCCGCTGAGTCTAGCCAGTACCCAATCGCTGATCATCGAAACCTTTTCTGCTTTGGCGTAGATTTCGGGGCGATGCTGCTTCACCCACAGCAGTCGAGGCAGGGCGCCCAGGGCAAAGGTTTGGCCGGATTGCTGATAGAACTCCGCTTCAATCCCCGGAAACTGCTGATTGAGTTCCCGTACCTGTTGGTCAGCACGAACATCCACGTTAGCAACAGCCCATAGCTCCTTGCCGTTGCTATCGTAGAGCACTATCCCTTCCCGCATACTGCTGGCGGTAATGGCTTTTAACTGTTCCGCTTTGATACCGGCCTTGTCCATGGCGGACTTGATGCAGCCGCAGATCAGTTGCCAGTTGGCCTGGCAATCAAAATTCATAGAATTAGGAACATTCTCTTCGCTGTGGTGGCTCCACTCTTGCTGACCGATGGCGATTTCATTGCCTTCCAGATCAAATATCACTGCACGACCGCTACCGGTTCCGGCGTCGATGGTCATTACGTAGTTGCTCATGGCGTAGTTGCTCATGGAGTAGTTGCTCATGCCGATATTCCTTGTGCTGGCTACAGGGGCGTTTTCCTAGTTAGAGATTGACCGATACCCCAGAAGCCCCCGGGTCGGCTACCAGAATGGCAGCCATCTCTGCAGCCAGGGCTGTCTGAGTTCCAGAGCTGAGATTGAGGTAGTTATTGCGTACGCCGCTGTGGCTCTCTGCGGTTTCTGCGTTGATATAGACAATGGCTGGATCGATCCCCAGGGTTAGGAAAGATGCTGCAGAATGCAGCAGTTCGCTGGCGCCTTCGCTGCTCATATTGACCATCAACGCATCGATTCCTCCGCACTGGCGAACGGTTTCCAGCACTAGTGTGTCGGGCGCTTCGGCATCGAAGATATGCACTTCGGCCCCTTTTGCTTTCAGCGAATTGGACAGTGCGGCGCGCAGTTGGCTGTCAGTCTCGGCAATCATCACGACTTTACCGGTCAGGGCTGGACGGTTACCCGCTTTGGCCAGCTTCGCCTGTTCCAGCTCCCAGTATTCGATATCAAATAGATGGGCCGATTCGAGCGCCTGGTATCCCCCCAGCGCTTCGGCTTTGAGCATCGCTTCGAAGGTATGCTGATTGAGATCTTCAATAATGCTTAGCTCTTTGGTGCTGCTGCCGAATGCGATAGCACCTTGCTGCTTCCAGAGCGCGTAGTTGGGGGACGAATTGAGACATTGCTGCCCCTGCTGGTGTTGTTGGAAGTAGCCTTGGTAACCCTGTTGGTATTGGGCCAGCTGCTGTCCATAGCCGTCAGCGCTGTTATCGGCATCCAGTACCACACCAAAGGATTTGGTGCGAATTACATGTTCCGGAGTCAGGGGGCCGGGGCGTGGAATTTGATCGAGAGGGTAATTGGCAAAGGTGATGGCCAGATCGGAATTATTTAGCCGAGCCAGCACGGCTCCACCTTTTATCTCGCTGACCTGTTTGCGGATCGTCGCTAGCTGCAGCAAGTCGGTTTCGGCTGGGATGCTGGGAATGTTGAGTACCGCGCCTTTGCGGTTCAGGAGCTGTTCGGCGCGGGTGACTAATTCGATATGTTTTTCGTAACTCTGTTTAGCATCGTTGTCGAAGGTGAACAGGCCATGGTTCATCAGGGCGATCCCTTCCAGCTCATCCCAGTCACAGTCTTGAGTCATTTCAGCGATGGTCTTGGCAAGGATAAAGCCGGGCATCACGTAGGGAACGATTAATACTTTGTCACCCAGAGCTTCGCGAATCAGAGCATCGCCGTCGGGGGTGTTAGTGATGGTGACAATAGAGTCGGCGTGACTGTGATCCACAAAGGTGTAGGGGATCAGCGCGTGGAGAATCGCTTCGATGGAGGGATTCGGTGCGCTGGGGTCGATCATTGCCGCTTTCTGTTCGCGCACCATATCGCTATCGCTGAGCTCATCCAGCTGGGCCAGTTTAAGCAAAGCATCCATCCGAACCGGAGCAAAGCCTGCTTCCTCTATGGTGCCCAGATCCCAACCGCTACCTTTAACTGTCAGGATTTGATGGTTTTCTCCGTGGAGATCGGTAACTGTCTCTTTCACCGAAGTGTTGCCGCCGCCGTGCAGCACCAGGTCGGGGTCAGAACCCAGTAGCCGGGAGCTGTAGACCCTCAGCGCCCGCAGACTTTGGCAGGCATTGGCGTCGGCATCATTCCATAAACTTTTCATATTTCTTAATCCTGGGCTTGGCGATCAGAGTGTGGGTGCCATCTATTATTAACTGTTGGGTACCGAGCGGATACGTCCGTCAGGATCGATGGCCACCTGCACGGTTTCGGTTTCCGTAATCTTGCGTGACGCACTGCCATCTGGACAGCGGCCCCAAACATCAATTTTGATACGTATCGAGCTAGTCCCGGTTTCAACAATCTGGGTGTAAAAGCTTAGCAACGTTCCTACCAGTACTGGTGACATAAAATCGATGGAACCGATCGATACGGTGGCGATGCGACCTTTGGCTATCTGAGCTGCGCGGGTTTCTGCCGCCAGCACCATCTGGGTTGAAAGCCAGCCGCCATAGATATCACCAAAGATATTGGTATCTCGGCTGGTTGCTGGTAATTGCAAGGTCAGAGTGCCTTCTGGCTGCAGAGCATCATCGGAGCTGCACATTTTTATTATTCCTATTTTCAGCATGCGGTTTTAGTGGCGGGCATCATACCATAGTCTAATTTTGCCTCTTGTTTAGACAATAAAGCAGAACATTGGCCCCAGATCACTTTTTAACAGTCTGTAACATTAGCGTCATATTGCTCGCCTATAGTCGTTCCCACTTAAGAACGAACACGCTAATTCTTTATATAAAAAGATTGATTAAGCTCAGGAGCAATCAATGAAAGCTAAAAAACTGCTGGCCGCTGTAACTCTGGCCGCTACTGGTCTGACTGCTGGCGCTCACGCCTCTGACCTTCTTGACCCAAATCTGCCGGCCTACACTAAGGCAAGCGGCGTATCCGGTAACCTGTCCAGTGTTGGTTCTGACACTCTGGCTAACCTGATGACCCTGTGGGCTGAAGAGTTCAAGCGTAACTACCCGAACGTTAACGTTCAGATCCAAGCCGCTGGTTCTTCTACTGCGCCTCCTGCTCTATCTGAAGGTACTTCTAACCTGGGTCCTATGAGTCGCAAGATGAAGGACAAGGAGCTGGAAGCTTTTGAGAAGAAGCACGGTTACAAGCCTACTGCTATTCCTGTTGCTATCGATGCTCTGGCTGTATTTGTACATAAGGACAACCCGATCAAGGGTATGACCATCGCTGACGTTGATGCGGTTTTCTCCAGCACTCGTAAGTGTGGTGCTTCTAAAGATGCTGCTATGTGGAGCGACGTAGGTGTTGCTGGCAATCTGGGCGGAAAAGACATCCAGATCTACGGTCGTAACTCTGTATCCGGTACCTACGGCTACTTCAAGAAGAAGGCACTGTGCAAGGGCGACTACAAGAGCAACGTAAACGAGCAGCCTGGTTCTGCTTCTGTTGTTCAGTCTGTTTCTACCTCTATCAACGGCATCGGTTACTCCGGTATCGGTTACAAGACCTCTTCCGTACGCGCTGTAGCTCTGGCTAAGAAAGGAAACGACTTCGTTGAAGCGACTCCTGACAATGCGGTTTCTGGCAAGTACCCACTGTCTCGCTTCCTGTACGTATACGTAAACAAGAAGCCTAACAAGCCTCTGGCTCCGCTTGAGCGTGAATTCGTCAAGATGGTTATGTCCAAGGTTGGTCAGGAAGTTGTTGTTAAGGATGGCTACATTCCTCTACCTGCCAAGGTAGTTGAGAAGACTCTGGCTGCTATCCAGTAATAACAAAAAGAACGAGAAGGGGCATGGACGATTCCTGAAGCAGGATGCTTCACTATCATCCCCTCAGATAAGAAAGGGCTGCTAAATTTAGCAGCCTTTTTTTTCCACTGATAGAGGTGGAGATCTTTCCGGTATACGGAGCGTTCGGGCAGTATTGTGAGAGGCCCGACCGGAGCGAGCAATAGAGCGGATGTGACAGTTCCATGACTGCCTCGTTACGCCCTGTAATATTAATGTCATAAATCGGCTTTACTCTAACGGCATGAATAATTCAGTACCTACTTCAGCTCCCAATCTTGAGTTCGATACGCCAGCGGCAGCCCGTCTGCGCCGCTATCGGAAATTCAAGGATCAACTAACCACCGCATCAGTGGGTGTCGGCGGCATCAGCGTTATCGTTGCCATCCTATTGATTTTTATCTATCTGCTTTATGAAGTGGTGCCGCTGTTTCATGCGGCTGAGATCCACCCCTGGACTCACAACGGCCAGCAGGTAGAAGCCTATCAAGCCCCCGGGGCGAAAAAGGCAGACAGTCTCTACCTCAGTGTCGAAGAGCAAAACGAGGTGGCGCTGAGACTGGATGCCAAGGGAAATGCCTATTTTTTCAAGGCCCCCACCGGTGAATTGATCAGCGAAACCCAGGTATCCCGCTCCGATGCGGGCGTTTCTGCGTTTGCTCTGAGCAGTGAAGTGGGGC
>JAPHRD010000129.1 GCA_026196225.1 Motiliproteus sp. | reverse complement strand
CCTGAATCCTTGTGGTTAGAGTGATTGGTCGCACTCTCATTTTACCCACTTGGATCCAGGCTTCATTATTTATCCCAAACTATGGGACAGCAGTGGGCTCGTTTCACCTCTTCGGCGATGATCTCGATTCCCTGTTTTACCAAATCTTCATCTTGGCTGTAGGTCATGCGGATACACTCGCGCTGGTGTTGCCAATCGCTGTCGATACCGGGGAAGAAATAGTGCCCGGAAACCACCAGAACGCCGCGTTCTTTAAGACGTTGGTAGAGTTCCAGGCTTGAGATCGGCATGTCCTTGAACCATAGCCATAGGAACATGGCGCCTTCGGGTTTGTGAATGTAGTACGGCAGATCCCCCAATTGCTGATGGCAGTAGTCGGCTGCCAGTTGGGCGCGCTCGCGATAATAGGGTTGCACAATATCGCGGCTGATCTTGATGATATCACCACTGCGGACCAGATCTTGGGTCAATACAGCGCCAAAGCTGCCGGTAGACAGATTGACAATCGCATTGATTCCGGAAAGCGCCTGAATAATCTCTTCGCGGGCAATGATGATGCCGGTGCGGGCTGCTGGCAGTCCCAATTTCGACAGACTCATGGAGACAATACAGTTTTCATCCCAGAGCGGAGTAGCTTCGGTAAAGATCAGATTAGGAAAAGGCGTACCGTAGGCGCTGTCGATCATCAGCGGAATATCGTGCTGCTTGGCCAGATCATTCAGTTTTAGCAGCTCATTATCGGTGATCACGTTACCGGTGGGGTTGGTGGGGCGGGATACGCAGATTGCGCCCGTCTCTTCGCTAATCTGAATATCCTCGAAATCGACCCGATATTTGAAACTATGCTCGCCGAGCAATTCGATTTGGGGGTGGCCGGCGGTAAAGAAATCCCGGCTCAGGCCGGCGTCAGCGTAACCGATGTATTCCGGCACGATAGGCAGTTGTATCTTGCGGTGGCTGCCATCATCAAACTGACCGGCAAACATATTGAACAGCATAAAAAAGCCGGATTGGCTGCCGTTGCTAAGGGCGATATTGCGTGACGTTATATTCCAACCGAACTCTTTGTTGAGCAGTTTAGCCAGATCATCGAGAAAGTTGATCTGGCCTTGGGGAGGATCGTAGATGCCGATCAGCTGGCGGAAAGATTTAGGGTCATCGACAACGCGCTGCAGTCGCTCTTTAAAGATCTCCTCGACGGCTGGGATGTGACTGGGATTGCCCCCCCCCATCATGATCATCTCTTGGTCGCCAGCAAGGGCGTTACCGAGATCATCCATCAAAGACAGAATGCCCGATTCAGAGGTGAATTTTTTGCCGAAAGAGGATAATTTCATATGCCAGTCCTATTGCTCAAGTCTAGCCGAAAGCTCAGCATTGTGACCTTGCCGCCAAAGAGCGGGCTATTCTATCCATGAGGTGCGGCGAATGGTAGGGTGAAAAACGCCTTGTTGCTGACCGAAAAACTCAGGGAGATCTTTGATCGTTGAACAGTCGTGAATCGGAGCTGCTGAATCGTGCCTATGGGTTGTTGGCGCGGCGGGAGCATAGTCGCCGCGAGCTCAGGCAGAAACTGCAATCTTCGGCAGATTCTGAGGAGCAGTTGGAGTCGCTTTTGGAGCAGCTGCAAGCGCAGGGCTTACAGAGTGATCAGCGTTACGCGGAAAGCTTTGTCCGTTCCCGGATTGGCAGGGGGCAGGGTGAGCGACGGATTCGTCAGGAATTAAAGCAGCGCGGTGTGGATTCAGAAAACATATCGCTGGCGTTTACGGAAGCGGATGCCGATTGGTTTGAGCTGGCTTTGGAGATGCGGCGAAAACGCTTTGGTTGCCTGCCGCCGGAAGATGTTAAAGCCCGTGCCAAGCAGATCCGATTCCTGCTTTACAGGGGGTTTAATCAAGAGCAGATCAATTATGCTCTTGATTATGTCGAACCGGAAACATAGCAGCTTGTCAGACCACTACTAACTTGGTGGTTTTCGAGTCTTGCTATCGCATGTATACTATGCCGATTTTGAAAATTATCGGGCTCTTTCAATGATTTTTGCAGCTGTTTTCTACGTTAGTCCCCGTTTTTCACTATTTAACCGCTTTTGAATATGTATTTTGGTGAACGCAGTTTATGAACTACATGACCAGTGCTCAGATTCGTCAGGCTTTCCTGGATTACTTTAACCAGCAGGGCCATGAGATTGTTGCCAGCAGCTCGTTGGTTCCCGGCAACGATCCCACGCTGTTGTTCACTAATGCTGGCATGGTTCAGTTTAAGGATGTGTTCCTCGGCAGTGACAAGCGTAGTTACAGTCGGGCCACCACTTCCCAGCGCTGTGTTCGTGCGGGCGGAAAGCACAACGATTTGGAGAACGTGGGTTATACCGCCCGTCACCACACCTTCTTTGAAATGCTGGGCAACTTCAGCTTCGGTGATTACTTTAAAAATGACGCCATCAATTACGCCTGGGAGCTGTTGACCTCTGAGCAGTGGTTTGGGCTGCCTAAAGAAAAGCTCTGGGTTACCGTCTACGACGATGACAACGAGGCTTTCAACATCTGGAAGGATGAGGTGGGTGTTCCCGCTGAGCGTATTATCCGCATCGGTGACAAAGGCGGTCGATACAATTCCGATAATTTCTGGGCGATGGGTGACACTGGTCCCTGTGGTCCCTGTACCGAAATTTTCTACGATCACGGTGAAGATATCTGGGGTGGCCCTCCAGGTAGCCCAGAAGAAGATGGTGACCGTTACATCGAGATCTGGAACATCGTATTCATGCAGTACAACCGTTCCGCCGATGGCACCATGAACCCGTTACCCAAGCCTTCTGTCGATACTGGTATGGGCTTAGAGCGTATTGCTGCTGTGTTGCAAAACGTTCATAGCAACTATGAGATTGATATGTTCCAGAAGCTGTTGAAAGCAGCTGCCGAAGTGACTAACGCTACGGATCTGGAAAACAAGTCGTTGCGTGTTATTGCCGACCATATTCGTTCTTGTGCTTTCCTGGTTGTGGATGGCGTGCTGCCTTCCAATGAAGGTCGTGGCTACGTGCTGCGCCGGATCATGCGTCGCGCTATTCGTCACGGCAACAAGCTGGGTGCCCAGGGTGAGTTCTTCCACAAATTGGTTGCAACCCTGGTAGAAGAAATGGGTGAAGCCTATCCCGAACTGGCTCAGGCCCAGGCTCAAGTAGAGAAAGTGTTGCTGAAAGAGGAGCAGCAGTTTGCCAAGACCCTGGAGCAGGGTATGCGCATCCTCGAGCAGGATCTAGCCGAACTGAAAGGCACCGAGATCTCTGGTGAGACCGTGTTCAAGCTTTACGACACCTTTGGCTTCCCCGTTGATCTGACTGCTGATATTGCCCGTGAGCGAGAGCTGACTCTCGACATGGCAGGCTTCGAAAAAGAGATGGATGCCCAGCGAGATCGTGCCCGCGCTGCTGGCCAGTTCTCCGTGGATTACAACGAAGCTTTGCAGTTGGACGTTGAAACCAGTTTTGAGGGTTATGACAGTCTGGATGGTCAGGCTGTGATTGAGACCCTGTTGTCCGAAGGGGACGAAGTGGATTCTCTTAGCGCTGGGCAGGAAGGCGCCATTGTTCTGGGACAGACGCCATTCTATGCCGAGTCAGGTGGTCAGGTGGGCGACACCGGTGAGCTAAGCGCCGAGGGCGTACGCTTCCAAGTTGCGGACACCACCAAGCAGGGCAAAGCCTTTCTCCATCACGGTAAGGTTATTGAAGGCGAGCTGAGCAAAGGCACCGCCGTATCGCTGACCGTCAATGGAAATAATCGTCAAGCCACCGCGCTGAATCACTCGGCTACTCACCTGCTGCATGCCGCTCTTCGCGACATTCTCGGGGATCACGTGAATCAGAAAGGCTCGTTGGTTGATCCTCAGCGATTACGTTTTGACTTCTCTCATTTCGAGGCCGTTAGTGCCGATGAGCTTCTGGAGTTGGAACAGCGAGTTAATCAGCAGATTCGTGACAATCTGGCGGTTGAAACCGATGTCATGAATATAGATGCTGCCAAAGAGAAGGGGGCTATGGCCCTGTTTGGCGAGAAATACGACGATGATGTCCGTGTTGTTAGCATGGGCGAAGTATCCATGGAACTCTGTGGTGGTACTCACGTAGCTCGTACCGGCGATATCGGTCTTTTCAAGATAGTATCGGAAGGTGGTATCGCGGCTGGCGTTCGTCGCATCGAAGCGGTAACCGGTGCAGGTGCAATGACCTGGCTGGGCGAGACCGAGGGAAGACTCAACAGCGTCGCCGGCATTGTCAAAAGTGCCCGTGATTCTGTGGTTGAAAAGGTAAATGCACTTGCCGACCGCAACCGTCAGTTAGAGAAAGAACTGGAGCAGCTGAAAGCCAAATTGGCCAGCTCTGCCGGTTCCGATCTGGCGGCTCAGGCGGAAGAGATCAATGGCGTTAAATTGTTGGCAGCGAAGCTGGATGGCGTCGATCCCAAGTCTCTGCGAGATACGCTGGATCAGCTCAAGAATAAGCTTGGTTCTGCCGTTGTGCTGCTGTCTACGGTAGACGGCGACAAGGTTAGTTTGGCCGCAGGTGTGACCAAAGATCTGGTTGGCCAGTACAAGGCCGGTGATCTGATCAAGCATGTGGCAGCGCAGATCGGTGGTAAAGGCGGCGGTCGTCCGGATATGGCTCAGGGTGGAGGTACTCAGCCCGAAGCCTTGCCTGCGGCCCTGGAATCGGTCAAAGCCTGGATGGAGGAGCGTGCTTAAAAGCACCTCCTGAAAGTTTGTAACGAATTTGTTTATTGAATTAAGTACTTGGAAATAAGATGGCACTGATAGTACAGAAGTACGGCGGTACCTCGGTCGGTACGGTAGAACGAATCGAAGCGGTAGCGGAAAAGGTTAAAGGTTTCCGTGAGCGTGGTGATGATGTTGTGGTCGTGGTATCGGCCATGAGCGGCGAGACCAACCGCCTGATCGGATTGGCTCAGGAGATTCAGTCTCCGCCAACCGCACGGGAGATGGATGTACTGGTTTCCACTGGAGAGCAGGTTACCATTGCGTTGTTGTGTATGGCTTTGAACAAGCGGGGGTGCCCCGCACGTTCCTATACCGGTAGCCAGGTGCGCATCCTGACTGATGATGCGCATACCAAAGCGCGTATCCGCGATATCGATGATGAGAATATTCGTCGTGACCTTAAAGCCGGTCGCGTGGTTGTCGTTGCCGGTTTCCAGGGTGTGGATGAAGAGGGTAACATTACGACTTTGGGTCGTGGTGGCTCTGACACTACCGGTGTGGCATTGGCTGCTGCGCTGAAAGCAGATGAGTGTCAGATCTATACTGATGTAGACGGCGTTTACACAACTGATCCCCGGGTAGTGGACAGTGCGCGCCGGATGGATCGCATCACTTTTGAAGAGATGCTGGAGATGGCAAGTCTCGGCTCTAAGGTATTGCAGATCCGAGCTGTTGAATTTGCAGGAAAATACAAGGTACCTCTAAGGGTACTGCATAGTTTCCAGGATGGCCCTGGAACGCTGATTACCATTGAGGATGATAGTGCTGTGGAAAGACCAGTAATTTCAGGTATCGCTTTTAACCGCGACGAAGCAAAACTGACTGTACTGGGTGTGCCCGACATCCCTGGTGTGGCTTCCCGTATTTTGGGTCCGGTCAGTGAGGCCAATGTAGAAGTAGATATGATTGTCCAGAACATCGGCGATGATCAGACTACCGACTTCACCTTTACTGTGCATCGTAATGACTACGAGAAGGCCAGTGAGATCCTTCAGCGCGTTTCTGCTGAGCTGGGTGCTAAAGAGGTTGTTGGTAACAATAAGATCGCTAAGGTGTCTATTGTGGGCGTTGGTATGCGTTCTCACGCCGGTGTTGCGAGCAAAATGTTTACCGCTCTGGCAGATGACTCCATCAATATCCAGTTGATCTCTACTTCTGAGATCAAAATCTCGGTAATCATTGCTGAGAAGTATCTTGAGCTGGCGGTTCGTGGATTGCATTCAGCCTTTGAGCTGGATCAGGCTGACGTGGTGAGTGAAGCCTAATATTAGGCCTTCTTGATATCGATCACTAATAAATTAAACAACTGCTACAGCTTTGGTAATTTGGCCGTCTATACTATTCGGTACTATTCTACCTTGACCCTTAGTCGTTGAAGGCTAAGGGTTCTTTCAAAGCGTAGTTAAGGAGAACTATATGTTAATTCTGACCCGTCGCGTGGGTGAGACTTTGATGGTGGGTGACGATGTCACTGTGACCGTGCTAGGTGTAAAAGGTAATCAGGTACGTATCGGTGTGAACGCTCCCAAGGATGTCTCAGTGCATCGAGAAGAGATCTACCAGCGTATTCAGAAGGAAAAAGAAAAAAGTGAGGATTAATCCTCATTTGTTGTTTTTTTTCGCTTTCTTTTAGAAAATCATTTGGGTAATATACGCCTCCGTTGTTGGTGAGCTGGCCGAGTGGCTGAAGGCGCGCCCCTGCTAAGGGCGTATAGGAGAAATCTTATCGAGGGTTCGAATCCCTCGCTCACCGCCATCAACGAAATGTGCGCCCGTAGCTCAGCTGGATAGAGTACCTGGCTACGAACCAGGCGGTCAGAGGTTCGAATCCTCTCGGGCGCGCCACTTTCTTGTAAGATTCTCACAACTTTGTGAGAACAGGATGAAAATCCTGAATTGTGTTTTTG
>JAPHRD010000054.1 GCA_026196225.1 Motiliproteus sp. | reverse complement strand
GATTCCAACAACTTTGATAGTAAACATGAGATGGTTCCTCTTTCGGTTTCACTCTGAAGTCTAGGCTTCGGAGCGAGGGGAACCATCTCATTAAGGCCCTCAAGTGAGGGCCTTTTAAATAGCTTTAGCGAGCTTACAGTGCCTTAACTGACTGGCGGTGTGCGTGCAGCAGAGGCTCGGTGTAACCGCTGGGCTGTTCCATACCCTTGAACACCAGATCGCAGGCAGCTTGGAACGCGATACCGTCGAAGTTCGGAGCCATAGCGGTATAGGTTGGATCGCCAGCATTCTGCTCATCAACGATCGCAGCCATACGCTTCAGGGTTTCCATCACCTGGTCTTCTTTGCAGATACCGTGACGTAACCAGTTAGCGATGTGCTGGCTGGAGATACGCAGTGTTGCACGGTCCTCCATCAGGCCAACGTTGTTGATATCGGGAACCTTGGAGCAGCCAATGCCGGAATCAACCCAGCGAACAACGTAACCAAGAATACCCTGGGCATTATTATCCAACTCTTTCTGGATCTCTTCAGCGCTCAGCGGCTGATCACCCAGCAGAGGAATAGTCAGGATGTCGTCAACGCTGGCTTGAGTGCGGCTCTTCAGTTGCTCCTGGATACTAGGAACGCTCACCTGATGGTAGTGCAGGGCGTGCAGGGTAGCAGCTGTAGGAGAAGGAACCCAGGCGGTGTTGGCACCCGCCTTAGGATGACCAATCTTGGCGTCCATCATGTCGGCCATGTTGTCAGGTACCGGCCACATGCCTTTACCGATCTGGGCCTTACCAGGCAGGCCACAGGCCAGACCGATATCGACGTTCTGGTCTTCGTAGGCGAGGATCCAGGCCATGGTCTTCAGCTGGCCTTTCGGTGCGAAAGCGCCTGCTTCCATGCTGGTGTGAATCTCGTCACCTGTGCGGTCCAGGAAGCCTGTGTTGATAAAGACAACACGCTCTTTGGCAGCACGGATACACTCTTTCAGGTTGACCGAGGTGCGACGCTCCTCGTCCATGATGCCCACCTTAATGGTGTTGCGAGGTAGGCCCAGGGCATCTTCAACACGGCTGAACAGTTCACAGGTGAAAGCAACTTCTTCAGGACCGTGCATTTTCGGCTTAACGATATTGATGCTGCCGCTGTTGGAGTTACGGATCTGCTGGCCGTTCAGTTCACCGTGGCCTTGCAGGTCGTGCATGGCGATCAGTGAAGTTACAACGCCGTCCATGATGCCTTCAGGGATCTCGTTGCCATCTTTGTCGATGATGGCTGGGTTGGTCATCAGGTGGCCAACGTTACGAATAAACAGCATGGAACGACCTTTGAGAGTCAAAGAGCCGCCATCGGTGGTGGTGTAGTTGCGGTCAGCGCTCAGAGTACGAACGATGCTCTTGCCGCCTTTATCCATGGTCTCTTGCAGGTTGCCCTTCATCAGGCCAAGCCAGTTGCTGTAGGCCAGCGCTTTGTCTTCGGCGTCAACGGCAGCGACAGAGTCTTCGCAGTCCATGATGGTCGTCAGGGCTGCTTCAACAACGATATCTTTTACGTTGGCTGCATCATCTTTACCGATCGGATGGTTGGCGTCGACTTGGATTTCTAGGTGCAGATTGTTGTGGGCAAGCAGGATAGCTGTTGGCGCACTGGCTTCACCTTGGAAACCAACCAACTGATGGCTGTCTTTCAGAGTGGTTTCGCTGCCGTTGTTCAGTTCAACGCAGAGATCACCCTCTTTAATGGTGTAACCGGTGGCTTCGCTGTGGCTGCCACGGGAAAGAGGAGCGGCATCATCCAACAACTTACGTCCGTATTCGATAACCTTGGCGCCACGAACCGGGTTGAAAGCGGCGGTGCGTTCTGCGCCACCCTCTTCAGGGAGGATATCAGTACCGTACAGGGCGTCGTACAGGCTACCCCAACGGGCGTTAGCTGCGTTCAGGGCAAAGCGGGCGTTCATGATAGGAACAACCAGCTGTGGACCCGCCTGATTGGCGATCTCTGGTTCTACACTTTCGGTAGTGATAGCAAAGTCACCACCTTCTGGAACCAGATAACCGATCTCTTGCAAAAAGGCTTTATATTCGCCGAAGTCACCTGCGCCGTTCTGCTGGTGCCAGCTATCGATTTTGGCTTGCAGATCATCACGTTTGGCTAGCAGGGCACGATTCTTAGGCGCCAGGTCGTTGACGATCGCTTCAAACTCGGCCCAAAACTTATTAGCATCGACACCGGTTCCGGGAATAATGTCATTGGCTATCAGGTCGTGGAGTTCGGTAGCGACTTGCATGCCACCTATCTGAGTACGTGCGGTCATAATAATGTGCCTCAATTTCCAGGCCTGGACGCTGACGGTTGTCCCAGCCCTGCTATCTATATATCAGGAACGAAAATTAGCTATAGACGCTATTCTAATTCGCAGACGCGGAATTTATCTAATCTATTGTTCTTATAATCGCTATAAAAATGGTGAATATCATCCTTTAGGCATATAAAGGCTCAATGATAGCGCGACTTTTGCCCCCTGATCACGGATAAGGGGGCCTTGTTGATCTATCGCAATCACCATTTTTTCTCTAGGAGACCTTTTCGGCAACCTCGACGATCAGGCGCCGGAACCATTGATGGCCCGGGTTATGCTGCAACAGCGGGCTCCAGGCCATTTTTAGCTTGATCGGCGGAATATCAAAGGGTGGGGCTTTGATAACAATGTTGGGATTGTTGACCAGCAGGTTAGCCGCACGGGTAGGGATGGTGACCACCAGATCCTTACGTTCAGCCAGCAACATGGCGGCTTGATAGTGACGGGTAAAGACGCGAATACGGCGCTTCTTGCCGATACGGTCGAGGGCTTCATCTACCCAACCCAAGCGTTGAACATCATCCGGATCGATACCGACGCCAACCCCCCAGCCGGTTTTACTGACCCAGACGTGGTTGGATTCTAAATAAGTATCCAGATTGAAGTCGTCGATAATGGGGTTATTGACGCTGACCAGACAGGAGAAGCTATCCATCCAAACATCCTTCTGATGGAAGGACTGGGGAATGGAGTCGAAGCGGTTGATTACCATATCGACCTTGCCCTGTTCCACATCGAGAAAGCTGACGTCGCTGGGGGTCATGATATCCAGAGTGGCGTTGGGGGCTATTTCTCGCATCTCTTTCAGCAACTGGGGAATCAAGGTCGATTCAGCGTAGTCACTGGCCATAATTCGAAACACACGATCCGAGGTGATCGCGTCAAATTCGGTTTGCGGCTGTAATGCCTTTTCGAGACGGGACAGCGCATCCCGAACCACAGGCTGCAGATTTTCCGCCCGTTCGGTGGGAGTCATACCTTCGCTTGTGCGGACCAGCAAAGGATCTTCCAGTAGGTCTCGAAGCCTTCGGAGGCCGTTGCTCATGGCGGGTTGACTGATTCCAAGGATGTTGGCCGCTTTGGTTACATTACGCTCCCGCAGCAAAACATCTAGATAAACCAACAGGTTAAGATCGAAGCGGTCAATATTCATATAGAAAATACCGAGAATAGAAACTATAAATTAGCTAAATTTTACATCCGATCCTAGTATGAGGACAAATCAAAACAGTTAAGCGATTTATCTGTTTTCCAAACATTGATGGCTGACCACGGGTTTTGATTCTAGTTGTCCCTTCAGCACAGCCGGTTTTTGCTGTTGCACCTTTAGCCCATATGGGCCTAGTACTCGTTTACCCCGCTTTATAAGCGGGGTTTTTTTTGGCTGCAATTCGGACCATTCCATGCATCTTTGCTGCTCCGGCGCTACAATGCCGGCTTGATTTTAAGTGGCCGATTTTTAAATGCAGGAAATTGACGTAGTAATTGTTGGCGCCGGAGCCGCAGGGCTCATGTGCGCGGCACAAGCAGGATACCGTGGCCGTAAGGTTGTGGTGCTGGATCATGCCAAAAAGGCGGGTAAAAAGATCCTGATGTCCGGCGGTGGGCGTTGTAACTTCACCAATCGAACTGTTTCCAAGGATCACTACGTCTGCAGTAATCCCCATTTTATCATCTCGGCCCTGAAACGCTTTGACCAGAACGACTTTATCGAGCAGGTAGAGCGTCACGCCATTCCTTTTCACGAAAGAGAGTGGGGGCAGCTGTTTTGCAACGATTCCAGCAAGGCGATCGTTGAGATGCTGCTAACTGAGTGCGAGTGGGCTCAGGCAAAAGTACACACCGGTACCAGCATCAAATCGGTTAAGAAGTTGGAAGATGGGCGTTTTCAGGTTGTTACCTCTGGCGATGGCTATGTTTGCCAGTCAGTGGTGATTGCCAGCGGCGGTCTTTCCTTCGCCAATGCCGGGGCGACGGGATTTGGTTACGATATCGCCCGTCAGTTTGGTCTCAACCTGATCGCTACGGATGCTGCCTTGGTTCCCTTCACGCTGAAGCCGAAAGATCTGGAGCGTTTTAAACCCCTTTCCGGTATAGCGATTGAAGCGCGCATTCACTGCAACGGCCGTGCTTTCAGAGAAAATGTACTGTTCACCCACCGTGGTTTCAGTGGCCCAGCGGTACTGCAGGTATCCAATTATTGGAAGCCGGGACAGTCCATAGAAATAGACCTGTTCCCTCATATTGATCTCAATGAATGGTTGCAGGAACAAAGACAGAATCGTCCCAGAGCAGAGTTACGTAATATCCTGGGTGAAACACTAACAAAGCGACTGGCGCAGACCCTTTGCCAATGGTGGCAGTGTGATCAGCCTATTGGCCAGTTCAGTGAATCGGAACTGAAAGCGGTCGCCACAAAATTTCAGCGTTGGCTGCTAGTTCCCGCCGGTACCGAGGGTTACCGTACCGCCGAGGTAACCCGTGGCGGCGTCGATACCAATGAGCTTTCTTCCAAAACCATGGAATCCAAGAAGGTGCCAGGCCTCTATTTTGTTGGCGAAGTCATGGATGTGACAGGCTGGCTCGGAGGCTACAATTTCCAATGGGCCTGGGCATCGGGGTTTGCGGCAGGGCAGTTTGTTTAGTTGTATGATGCATTTAGATCTTCAGGCATTTCCTGCGCTTCAATCAACTCGGTGATTTTTTCTACTTGCCGCTTAGCTCGTGTACTGACATCGAATCGTGCTAGGTGATATAAAGCATCGCCTTCGTTAACCAAAGGGATATTGTTTTGTCCGATAATTATTCCTGCATTTGGAGCGATCACCTCTTCCTCATGATCTCCAAAAGGGGAGGAAACGATCCCCATTAGCTGTCCTCGATGTACTCTATGTCCCAAGTTTACGACGGTTCGGAAAACACCGTCTGCTTCTGCTCTTATCCACGATGAGGAGTTGGCAATAACGGGCGCAGGTAGAGATGATTTTCGTCGGGAAGGTGGAAGCATCCCGAGATAACGCATTACATTAAGTACGCCACGAATACCGCCTTTAATAGCGCTGTCATCAAATCTTAGGGCTTCACCTGCTTCGTATAAAATAAGTGAAATATCCCCTTCATCGGCACACTGGCGTAGCGAACCATCTCTTAGTTTTGAATCAATAACTACCGGCGCACCAAATGCGTTGGCCATTTCTGATGCAACACTATTGTCCAGATTGGCCCGAATTTGCGGCAAATTACTTCGATGTATGGCGCCGGTGTGCAGGTCGATGACATGCGTGCATTGGCACAGGACCTGGGTGCGGAAGATATGCGCAATACGCCCACCTAAAGATCCTTTGCTACTGCCTGGGAAGCAGCGATTTAGGTCTCGCCGATCTGGTAGGTAGCGGCTCTTATGAATAAATCCAAAAATGTTAACCACCGGCACAATGATTAAGGTACCGGCTACACGCTTTAATGATCGGTGTTTAAGTAATTGGCGACAGATCTCAACACCATTAAGTTCATCCCCATGAATGGCTGCGCAAATCATCAGGGTGGGACCAGGTCTGCGGCCATGAATAACTTCAATATCGAGATCCAAATGGGTATTGGTATATAGCCTGGCCAAATCGATATGCAATGATCTTCTGGTACCAGGCTGTATTTCACACCCTGCAATGGTAATCGGCTGATTCTTAGCCGCCATGGAATTACCCCTTACCTCTAGTACGGGTGCGGTTTACTTTAGAATCGACGTTTTTTTCTATGAATTTAATAATGCTTCCTGCGACATCTTTACCTGTTGCTTGCTCTACGCCTTCAAGACCAGGACTTGAATTCACTTCCATAACCAGTGGCCCCCGTTCCGATCGTAATAGGTCCACACCCGCCACATTAAGGCCCATGGTCTTTGCTGCCATGACTGCGGTTGCACGCTCTTTAGGTGTGATGCGCACCAATGAAGCGATACCTCCCCGATGCAAGTTAGAGCGGAATTCACCTTCCTTGCCCTGACGTTTCATAGCTGCAACAACTCTATCACCAATTACCAGGCAACGAATATCCGCTCCCCCCGCCTCTTTGATGAATTCCTGCACCATTATATTGGTTTTTAAACCCATAAAGGCTTCCAGTACGCTTTCTGCAGCTTTTCGTGTTTCTGCGAGCACCACACCGATACCCTGTGTTCCTTCCAGTAATTTAAGGACGACAGGGGTACCACCGACCATATCAAGGAGGTCCGGAATATCAGATGCTTTGTTGGCAAAGCCGGTAATAGGCAGGCCAACTTTTTTTCTGGAGAGCAGTTGCATGGAACGCAGTTTGTCCCGGGACCGGCTGATAGCAACCGACTCATTCAACGGGTAAACGTTCATCATCTCGAACTGACGCAAAACAGCCGTTCCGTAAAATGTTACCGAGGCGCCTATACGTGGAATCACTGCATCAAATGTCCCAAGGTCTTTGCCTTTGTAGTGAATACTTGGGTCATCTGAATTGATATTCATGTAGCAGCGCAAAATATCAATTACGGAAACCTCATGGCCTGCTGCTTCAGCCGCTTCAACCAAGCGCCGAGTGGAATACAATTTAGGGTTTCTGGAGAGAATGGCTATTTTCATTTCTACGGTTCCTACAAAAGCATGCTATTCAGTGTTTTCTGAAAGAAGGAAGGATTTATCGGGCTGCACTAAATAGCGTCCGTGCATTGCTGTTCGACCTAGAAGCATTCGAAATCGCATGCTATCCCTGTCAGTCAGCGTTACTTCTATCGGAAATTGATCTTCGCCTAATTCAATGATTGTTGAGATTACATATCTTTGTTCTGTATGTCCGCCAGAGTCCGTTACATTTCTAACATCCACAACTTCTGCTTTAGCTGTAATCTTGGTTTCGTTGTCGTATTGAAAAGGGTGCAAGTCAAACTCAACCCAAGAAGTACCATGGTGATTAAACTCAGTAACACGAAAAGCATGCAAAGCAGATGTGCGTGCACCAGTATCAACCTTGGCTTTAACCTGTTTGATACCCAATTCTGGAAATGAAACCCACTCCCGCCAACCGATGGTCTTAAGCGAAGGCTGTTTGATCTCTTTTATTGCCAGTTCAGTCATATTGGATTTCTTTTTTGAATATGTAGTCTGCACTTTTAAAAGTAGAAGAGCAAAGAGATAGGTGGTGGTCTGAATTTTTTCTACCCACTAGTGCCAGATACTTGATCCATACTTTTTCGTCAGCGGTAGTCGCAGGCTGTGCCTGATGAAAAACCCGAACAAATGACTCTTCTTCTTCTGTTAGTGGGGGCCTATTACCATCCAAAAGACCTTGATAAGCATGCCCTCTAGCTGTTAGCAAATTTACTTCAACACAGGAAAAATCTCCACTTCTTTCAATGCCATAAGGAAAATTGGCATCGTCATAAAATTTGCGTTCAGAGTGAAAACTAGAGACTGATTGAGATTTGGTCATGCGGGAAATCCCCCTCAAAAAGAGTTTGGGCTGGTATGAAAATGGCGGCTGGAGTATTGTGCGGGAATCAGCAAAGGTAAAACGAAATATTTTTGCGCTGTGCTGCAAAAATATTTGTGGAGAAATCGATGGATTCAATCCTTCTTAAAACCTTTCTAGAAGTATCCAAAACGCGTCATTTTGGCAAGGCTGCTGATAATCTATTTATTACCCATTCTGCCGTAGGCTTTAGGATTCGCCACCTTGAAGAGATCGTAGGAACCCCTCTCTTTCATCGTCAACGGAATAATCTTAGTTTAACGCCTGAAGGGGAGCGTCTAATTCCTTACGCTGAAGGCATTATAACTTCTTGGTCAATGGCGCTGCAGGATGTTGGGATTTCTAAAGAACAGTCAGTACTGATTACGATCGGTGGTACTTCCAATATATGGGATACGTTTTTACAGTCCCAGCTATCTGGATTGACCACAGCAATTGCAGATATTTCGATTCGTACAGAGGTTAATAACCAAATTCAGCTCGTACAGGGTGTTATTTCTGGTTCAATCGATATAGGGCTGGTCTTTGATCCACCGAAAAGTACGGAGTTGAGTGTTGAGGAAATTTCAGAATTTGAGCTTGTGCTCGTGTCCAGTATCCCTGGTCTTACACTCACATCGCTCGATCCAGTGGATTTTGTGATGGTAGATTGGGGTACTGCTTTCAATATCCAGCAGGCTAAAATTCTGCCAAAAGTTACCACACCAATCCTGCGAACCGGCCAAACCTATATTGCAAGAGAATTCTTAAGATCAAAGAAAGCCTATGCCTACCTTACTACTGAGCTTATTCAGTCGGACTTGCTTGAAAATAGGTTGTTCGACGTCGCAGATGCTCCCAAAGTTACCAAAGTCATTTATGCCATCTTCAAGAAAGACTCAGCGAAATCCGATCATATCGAAGAAGTAGTTAGTCAGCTTAGGGATCCTGTGATTAAGTCCCTGGCATGAGATAATCCTTACCTTCATGATTTGGGGAATGCTCGATGGATCACCAGCTCACTTTCGCCGATAGT
>JAPHRD010000084.1 GCA_026196225.1 Motiliproteus sp. | reverse complement strand
GATGATCAAAAAACGAGCAAATGATGGCGATCATGCGGCCGAATGGCTTTGATGAGCGATATTGTTCAATAAACAGGACTTAATCACAGGATCCCTAGAGAATTTAACAATCTCAGTACACCCTGACGAAGTGACAACTTAAACAAACCCTTTTTTATTGCTTCAGCTACTTCCTCACGCTCTGTCTCCGTACCTATATCTTGCTCTTTGCAAGAAGAAGCTATTAGTTTTATTAGATCTTTCTGGTTTGAACTCCAACTTTCATTTTGACCAAGCATCTCAACCGCAGATATGGAGAAAACAATTTGTGCTATAGGGTCTGGGCGCATTAATGCATAGTTGAGAAGTAAAATAGTATCTTTAGTTTCTTGGGATACATCACGAACAGCATTAAATAATGAAGAAAAATCACCAAGAAATGGATCACTTGACGCCCTCACAGTACCTGTAGCACTAAAGTGAGCGATTCTGATATTTTCGTCATCTTCGAAGACATCGACACCATGCACATTACTTCTTAAGTCAATCCCATGCTCTTTCTTGACTCTATCCTTTACTATTTTCCCGAAACCTGAGGTCGCAATATCTATTCCAGTATCAACACCAAGCCTTGAACAAACAGAAGAAATCTCACAAACCATTTTGAGTTTTTCGGCAAATTCCACTGCTTCATCATGGCTTGAAAAACCTCTGGCATTCATTACAAGCCAGTCGCTATCACTAATATTTACATCTGGTGACTGAGGGGACAAAACCACTTCATGGGAATCAATTTCAAACTTATATTCTGTATTTTGAATGCTTATTTGCTTTAGCAATCTGAAACGAAACCTTACGCGAAAGGTTAAAGAATTACTCACGATACTCCTCGGTCTCTCATCCTGTTTTTCGTATAACATTAAATACAGACACAGATATCCAGATCTAACAATGCCGACAATCTTAAGAAGGGATCTATTTCGGTGAGGCGTAAATCCCTTTACGGTCTTGTTGGTTACAACGGTCCTTCGTTGTGGCTCTCATTGCAGAGCTTATGGGGGTATTGAACCACCCCCGGGGCTTTGGAACAACGGTCTAAAAACTAGCCGTTGGTTTGTTTGCTAAACCACTCGTAGAGTTCTACGGCAATCTGCTTTTTGCTGCGGTCACCGCATTCAAATACCAGGTCGGCGGCTTCGCGGTACCAGGGATCGCGGCGCTCCATAATTTCATTGAACGAAGCAGTGTCTGATAGCGAAGGGCGGTTGCTATCGCCGGCGATACGGTTGATCAGGTATTCGGTGTCGCGCTGTAGGTAGACGATCAGGCTGTGTTGTTTCAGTCTATCGACTTTGCGTTTGCTGAAGTGTTCGTTGCCGTTTTCATCCAGATCCACCACGACACCACCGCCTGCATCGATCAGCATACCGCTTTCAAAAGCAGAGACTTTTTCGACCACTTTATATTCCAGGTCGCGGAAATAGTGCCAGTCGTGTTGATCTACGATCTCTGGAATCGTTAAACCGTTTGCCTCATAGCGGATCAGGGCGTCCAGTTCGAACAGGGAGAAGTTTTTGTTGAGCTTTTTTATCCGTCGGCCAACTGAGCTTTTGCCGCAGCCGCGACCGCCGACCAGGACTAAGTTTTTTGCAGGGTGAAACAACACGGTGGAATCTCTTGATGATTTGGAATGTAGTGAGGTTAGCGGAGTTCGGAAAAATTTCCCAGTCTGGCGATGGCCTGACGGCTAATTAATTTGAGTCCGGTCAGGTGGGCAGGTATTGATGGATCACTGCTCGTCTTGATCGTTATCTAATTCCAACTCGTCTTCCGTCTTTTCTGAATCCGGGACTAGCAGCGGAATCCGAATTTCAAATTTCACCCCATCGTCTGTTTGGGATTCCAATTTAATGCTGCCATTGAGACCCTGAACGGTGAGGTTATAAATCACCGACATACCTAGGCCTGTGCTGCCTTCACCCCGTTTGGTGGTGTAGAAGGGGTCAAAGCAGCGATCCCGTGTGGTTTGATCCATGCCGGTTCCGTTGTCGCGATAATGGATCAGGACGTGGTCGTTATCCCGGCTGAAGCTGATCTGAATAATTCCATCCTCTTTGTCCTTAAGACCATGAACTAGAGAATTTTGGATCAAGTTGGTCATAATCTGGTTGAGGTAACCGGGGTAGCTGTAGAGTCGGATCTCATCGGGCCCATCGATCATCAGTTGGTGGGGGTGGCGCTTAATCATGGGTGACAGGGCTTTGATCACCTCTTCCAAATACTCCTTCAGCTCAAAATCACGGGGCATTTCACTGGCCTGATCCACTGCGACCTGTTTAAACACGCCGACGAGGTCGGTGGTGTTCATCAAATTGCGTATGGAGATGCCGATACCGTCATCTAATCCATCGATGACCTCTTCCAGATAGGAGCGGGTAATGGTGCCTTCTTTATAGTGCCTTTGGAGATCTTCGATTTCGGACTGTAGGGTGGTGATGGCGGTCAGACAGACTCCCAGTGGGGTGTTTATCTCATGGGCCATTCCTGCAACCAATTGGCCCAGGGAGGCGAGCTTTTCGCTTTCCATCAATTGGCGGTGAACTTCCAACAGCTGGTCGTGGGTTTGTTGCAGTTCTTCGGTACGTTTGATGACCCGTTGTTCGAGCTCTTCATTCAACTCCTGCAAGGAATGTTCTTTCTCTTTGAGTGAGCCTACCAGTTCGGACAATGAGGACCCCAGGATGTTGTACTCGCTGATCAGGGTGGGATGAAAAGGAACTTCGCGGCGCTCTGAGACTGCGGATTTGGCGGTCAATACCAACTTTAGCAGAGGGCGAATACCTACACGCATCAACAGCAGTGAGATGATGGCTGCGATAACCAGGAACAGCGGAATCAGGCGGTAACCTTGAGACAAGTAGCCGTAGCCCACTTGAGACACTGCGCTGTATTTACTGCGTACCAGAATCTCCAGCTGACTGGGGTCATCCTCTATTTTTAGAGTGTAACGGCTGATCACATAAGGATCACGGAACAGCACATCATCATTTATACGGTTTAACTCTTCGATGACCTGGCGGACATTGAGATCTTCTGCAAATTGGTCGTTTTCAAAGATGGTGGATTTAAAGCGAAGGGCCAAGGATGTGACGCTGAGATAGTGCTGGGCGCGGGTGATTACGCCCAGATTGCCGGTTAGCGCCATTCCGCCCACCAAGTGTGCCATCACCCGACCATTGCTGTCATCCACCAGCGGTACCCGCTTAAAAGCTACCAGTTGAGGGTTTTCTTTGCTTCCCACCACTTCCAGAAACCAGCCGCTGTAGGGACGATCTTTAAAAGGGACCTCGTTGATGGGTAAGCTGGTCTGGAACAGTTTAGAGCTGGAATCCATCCAGATCTGATCTTTGTTGTTGATAACAAACAGCAGGTCGAAGTTGGTGCCGGTGTCGGAGTTGTAAAGGTCGAACAGGCTGTCCACTGCCCGATCGGTATCTTGATCGATCAAGGCATCCAACAGGGCGCCATTTTCTGCGTAGTGATTGAGTAACAGGTTGAGCAGGTTGAAGTGGTTGTCTAAGAACAGTTGCAGGGTATTGTGGGTCTGTTCCTTATAATTGCGAATATCACGGTCGATCGCCTGTTTGGCCAGTTGGCTACTGGACCAGATCTGTATGACGGAAACACCAACAAAACCGGTCAGGATGATCATTAGAATCAGCGGGAATAGCGGGAAACTGCGAGGGGAGCGGCTCATCAGTGCTCTTGCTCCTTCAACGCTGGTTCAACGCTGATGCCAGAGTATCTAAAGGCGCGATTTTTCAGCCGATTGATCTCCTGAGCCGAGGTGTCTTTGGTGACCAGCGCAAATTGGCCGGAATAGATAGTGGGCACCAGCTGGCTTTTGCCCTCTTGATCCAGTTTGATCGCTTCGGCCATGGCGACGCCGTTATCGTCGTTCATGCGCATGACGGTGACATCCAGCTCCCCGGTCTGCAGTGCGTTAAGTTCGGCGCTGCCACCTCCCCAGCCATTAACCAGAATTTCGCCGGTTTTGCCTTTCTCTTTAATGACATCGCTGACTCCAAAGGCGACATCGGTAGAGCAGGTGTAGATAAACCCAAGGTTGGGATTTTCTAACATGATATTGGCAGCAGCGGTGTAGGCAGAGCCTCGGTTGGCGTTGGTATAGTAGCTGCTACTCAGTTGAAATTTGCGATTGTCGCGCATGATTTCAATGAAGCTGTCGCCGCGCAGTTCGCTGATATAGCCTTTTGCCCAGTACACCAGGGCGTAGTCTTTGACGGCGATATCCTGTTTTAAAAACAAGTTCGCCAGCAATCGGGTACCGTTGTGGTGGTCGAACCCCACATACAGAAAGGGTTGTTTATCGTGCCAGGCTTTAATAGGGGTGGTGATGTTTTGCAGGATAACCTTGGGCTTGCCGTTGGCGATAATCCGTTCCAGCAAACGTTGGTGGCGATTGGAGAACAGGGTGAAAATCAGGTAATCGGTGTTATCCTCCACCGCAGTTAGGACTAGTTGCTCCTGGCGACGAATATCAGCGGTGGGATCGGTATAGAATTTGTTGATCTGATAGGGGATGCCCAGTTCCTGCAAACGTGACTCAAAGGAACGCACGCTGCGACGCCAGTAATCGGATTGCTCTTGCTGGGGATAGATGATCGAGATCTTTACCGGTTTTGTTATCCGGCGGTCAGCAGGACGGGGCAATGCCTGCACCATATCCTGAAAATTGGCACTAATACTGCGTTGCTGCGGGTTTAGGTTGAGGAACTCGGAGATTAACCAGTAGTCTCTTGCCTGAGCAAGATGGGAGAACAGTAGCAGGCTGAGGCAGATCAGGGAAGGTAGCAGTCGTGGCATGGTTTGCGGCACCCCCAGGTTACATCGCGGTGGTCGGCGGAGTTCGAAAGCTTGGCAGAGTCATTCACCTTCCCTTGGTTGATGTGGCCGCCTGCTGTGCTTGAAACTACTCCTTTATTTTGGCCAAAGCAACAATATATCAAGATATCAAGATGTTATGCTTAGATATTAGTCCTAGATTTAGTTTTTGATACTTTCGTTTTATAGGGAAAAGTATGGCAGAAAAGCCAACATATATCGGTCCTAAACAGCTGTTGTTAATGCGCCTGCTTTTAGCAGTGGCGTTGCTGTCATTGGTAGCCGGTTTGTTTTTGCCCATCGTCACCATCGAAAAGTTCTATCTGGTAGAGAACACCTTTTCGATACTGTCCGGCGTGGTGCAACTGTTTATAGAGCAGCGTTATGTATTGTTTGTATTGATTGGCTGTTTCAGCATTTTGTTACCGTTGCTGAAACTGGGTGTTCTGTATCAAATTCTGGAAGCGCCAGATACTCAAACGGTGCACAGTCGTCGTTACCTGCACTGGATGCATCTATATGGCAAGTGGTCGATGTTGGATGTGTTTGTGGTAGCGATTTTGGTGGTGTCGGTCAAGCTAGGGGCTATTGCCCAGGTGCAGATGCATCTTGGGCTCTATGCATTCGCTTTTTCGGTGTTGTTGACCATGGTGATTACTGCTCGGGTGGTGTCCATAACTGGTGATCCGCTGGTAAATGGCAAAGCAAACAACCAGCGCAATTTATCCGATGAAAGCTCTGAGTCTTGAGAGTTATGATTTTTGAGAGCTATAAATCTTGAGAGCAATGATCAGTTGTCTTTTGCTGTGTCGTTGGGATTAGTCTAATGCTGCGACTGATACGATACGGCTCTGTGGGCGTTCTGCTGTCGTTAGCGGGGATGTCAGGCACCACCTTTTTTGCCCTGCAAAGCTACCATCGCCTCAGTGCTGAAACCTTAGTGGCAGAGTTAAGCTTTGAGCAATTAGCGCCGCAACGATTTCAAGCAGAGTTGTTGATGGGGGATTTTTGTGTCCCCCACAGTTTTTTGTTGTTGGGTGATCAGTGGCGCTTGGATGCTCAGTTTCTCAAGTGGAAGCCCTGGGCTAACCTGTTGGGATTCGATAGTCGTTATCGATTGGAGCGCCTAGAGGGTCGATACAGCAGTACCTTTGAGCAGAACCAGCGTCGCAAACTGGCCCATGGATTGGCGGATGTGGTTGATCCCATGGCGATGGAGGAGATATCGGCACCACTATTGGGTCTGTTCGCCGATGTACAATACGGCAGTTCCACCTATCAACGAATAGATCCTGATTTTGTTTATCAGGTATTCAAGACTCCCAGCGGACTGATCACCCGATACAAACCGAAGGAGATGGAGCGAGCAAGCGATGGTAGCCTGGTCATCGAGATTAACCATGCCTGCGCCCGTCCTTAGCTACGACTCAATATGAGGATTTCAACTTGATCGATGCCAACATCCTTGCCGGATTTATCGTTACCTGTGTACTGCTGGACCTGGCACCCGGCCCAGATAACCTCTATGTACTGGCGCAATCGATCAGTTCCGGGTTCAAGGCGGGATTTGCGGTGATCTTGGGGTTGTGTACCGGATTGGTTGTTCATACTTTTGCGGTCGTGGTAGGGATTGCCGCTTTGGTGCAGTCATCACTGTTGGCTTTTACAGTTCTCAAATATCTAGGGGCTGCCTACCTGATCTATCTGGCTTGGCAGGCGTTTAGAAGTGGTAAACAGCAGATCTCAACAGGTCCTGGTAATGGCCAGCCCCTGTTTGCGCTCTATCGGCGTGGAATTTTGATGAGCATCAGCAACCCCAAGCTGCTGGTCTTCTTTCTTGCTTTCCTTCCTCAATTTGCCAATCCGGAGCAGGGTAGTGTCGCTCTGCAGCTAGCTACTCTGGGCGGGATATTTATCGTTTTGGCACTAATGGTTTTCTCAGCGATCAGCTTACTTGCTGATAGGTTGGGACGTTACCTGGGAGATTCTCCCCAGATGATGGCTTGGCTGAACCGAGTGACTGGTGTGGTATTTGTGGGCTTGGCGTTTCGTTTGGCGGTGGCAGAGCGTTAGGGAACCTGCGAAAAAGTCCCATGCACCCCTGGCTTATCAGAGCGATCGGGGGGCAAGGCAACGATTACAGCCATACTGGTGGTCTGGCGAAAATCGTTAACACAGAGCCACGGTGGCTCTGAAAGCCCCGAAGGGCAGGCATTAGCGAATACCAACTGCTTTGTCAGGCCTCTTGAAAAGGTCTAGACATTTCCAGCGTAGCCTTTCGCTCATTTGGCATTCGCTAGTGCCTGCAGGGAACACACTGGACTTGTTCGCAGGTTCCTTAGGGTAAACGCTCTGTTTGTACTTTTCTGGATCTCTTTCTACTTCTTTGTTTAAACCATCCATTCCAAAAAGGCGTACTTAGCTACGATAAACCCTGCGATGACCTGGGCTGCCTTTACAAAGGTCCCGAGGGCCTGGGCTTTCTCGACTTTGCGCTCGGGATTGTCTGATGCTTCTGCAGACTGAAGCAGCTTGGTCTGGCCAAACTGAGCGGGTATGTCGATCAGCAGCATCGATACCAGGATGCCACCCCCTAGAAACAGAAGGCCCGCAGCAGAAATTAGCGATGCTAGATCGGCCAAGGATAGTTGCAGATACAGTGTAGTAAAAATAAAAACTGTACTACCCAGCCAGCTACGACTTTTAGGTGAATTTTTGTGTTGCATCGCAAAGCCTCTTGCCAAATCGACACCTGGAGTTGGCCAGGTTGACGACAGATTAATCACTCATCAATAAAACGCAATGATAGCGTAATTGGCTGTTCTATCGCTAATTTTCTGGTTTTTAAGTAAGTGCTGATATAGTCTTGGAGCACTCTTTTGTGCGCTGCCACGAAGAGGCTGAGGTGACAATCCCTAGCAAGACTTATGTCGCATTCATTTGGTGAATAGCAAGAATAATCGCTATTTATTTCAATTATGTGAGAGACCTCTTTACTATTGTCACCAGTTCCAAGATTAAGCGTTAACAAAACACTGATTAACGCACGGACAACGAAAACCTTTTTGAGATATGAGGATTCAACATGTCACAGTACAACCAAGACATCGATAGCATCGCTACTCTGAAAGCAGAAGCTGGTAGCCCTTGGGATGCTATCAACCCAGAGTCTGCTGCTCGCATGCGTGCTCAGAACAAATTCAAGACTGGTCTGGACATCGCCAAGTACACCGCTGGCATCATGCGTCGTGACATGGCCGAGTTTGACAAAGACAAGACTAAGTACACCCAGTCTCTGGGTTGCTGGCACGGTTTTGTTGGTCAGCAGAAGCTGATCTCCATTAAGAAGCACTTCGGTTCCACTGAGCGTAAGTACCTGTACCTGTCCGGTTGGATGGTTGCTGCTCTGCGTTCTGAGTTTGGTCCTCTGCCTGACCAATCCATGCATGAGAAGACCTCTGTTGCCTCTCTGGTAAAAGAGTTGTACACCTTCCTGCGTCAAGCTGACGCTCGTGAATTGGGTGGCTTGTTCCGTGAGCTGGACGCTGCTCGTGAAGCTGGCGATGCTGCTAAAGAAGCTGAAGTTCAGTCTGCTATCGACAACCACGAAACTCACGTTGTACCTATCGTTGCTGACATCGATGCTGGTTTCGGTAACGCTGAAGCCACTTACCTGATGGCTAAGCAGATGATCGAAGCCGGTGCTTGCTGCCTGCAGATCGAAAACCAAGTTGCTGACGAGAAGCAATGTGGTCACCAGGACGGTAAAGTAACTGTACCTCACGCTGACTTCCACAATAAGCTACGTGCATTGCGTTACGCTTTCTTGGAGCTGGGTGTTGATGACGGTGTTATCGTTGCGCGTACCGACTCTGAAGGTGCTGGTCTGACTAAAGAGATCGCTGTTGTTAAAGAGCCTGGCGATCAAGGCGACGTTTACAACTCTTACCTCGACGTTGAAGAGATCGACGTATCTGAAATGGCTGAAGGTGACGTATGCTTCAACCGCGACGGCAAGCTGGTTCGTCCTAAGCGTCTGCCTTCTGGTCTGTATCAGTTCCGTAGCGGTACTGGCCACGAGCGTTGTGTCTTCGATTGCATCGAAGCCATCAATGCCGGTGCTGACCTGCTGTGGATCGAAACTGCAGTTCCAACTGTTCACGAAATCAAAGGCATGATGGACGAAGTTCGTAAAGTACACCCTGACGCCAAGCTGGTTTACAACAACTCTCCATCTTTCAACTGGACTCTGAACTTCCGTCAGCAGGCGTATGATTCATGGGTTGAAGCGGGTAAAGACGTTTCTGCTTACGATCGTAGCAACCTGATGAGTGCTGAGTACGACGATTCCGAACTGTCTGCTGAAGCTGACGCTCGCGTTAAGACTTTCCAAGCTGATACTTCACGTGAAGCGAACGTATTCCACCACCTGATCACTCTGCCTACTTACCACACGACTGCACTGTCTGTTGATAACCTGGCTAAAGAGTACTTCGGTGAAGCGGGTATGCTGGGCTACGTTGCTGGCGTACAGCGTAAGGAAATCCGTCAGGGTATCGCTTGTGTTAAGCACCAGAACATGTCCGGTTCTGACATCGGTGATGATCACAAAGAATACTACGCTGGTGAGAACGCTCTGAAGGCTGGTGGTGCCAAGAACACTTCCAACCAGTTCAGCTAAGCAGAACTAGCTTTAAGGGAACTGCCCTGGTGATTGCTTCTGCATAACCAGGGTACAGTCCACCTTAGATAAAAAGGCGGCCCCTTAATAAGGTGTCGCCTTTTTTGTTTCTGGGAATCCTGACCAAAGAATCCAATGGTTTTTTACGTTAGAATTCCAGTATGTTTTCTACCGCAATCTGATTAAGTGATTTCGACAATGACTAATACACCTGCTTTTCTTAAAGATGCTAAAGATCTGTTAACCGAACAAGGGTTTGCTGCTGGTGGTATCTGGTATCACGGTACGTCATCGGCGCTGGTCGACTCAATCAAACAGCAGGGCTTGAAACGCTCCGGTGATAAAGCATTGATGGCAGCTGCCAAGAAAACCATGGCAACGATCGGTAATAACTATACAGAAACCACAGAGCCGGTATTTTTGACCCAAAGTAAAGAGCTGGCTTTTTACTGGGCTGAGCAAACCGTCAGAAACCGCAGTGTGCGGATTGAAGGCGATGAATTGCCTGTGGTGTTTGCTGTAAACCTATCGAACGAATTGAATGCCAAAGTAAAACCTGATGTAGGCGCTGCGAGCTTATTGTTGCTGAAAGAAGGTGAGCAATTTTTAGCCCACATAGCGGGTGTTTATCAGGCGAGTGGTTTCGCAGCCCCTGAGATCGAGCTGCAGAAAGCGGATCGTATGGAATATCTCAGCAAGCTGGGCATGGCCTATTTGGATATTGATGTTGATAGCTCCTGTCTGGAGCTGATTGTGGACTAGTTTCAGCCCCGCAGCGTTGTTTTCTGGCAGCCTGTTTATAAAGTATCTGGAATACCAAAGGGCGGGTTTTTCTCCGCCCTTTTTTTATGTTCCGAGAAATAGGGTGCTCGAAACAACCAATGCTGCTGATTTCTACGATGTTAAGACCAAAGGTCTAATTTCATCCAAATATTGTAGGGATTAGCATCAGTGTTCGACTGATTTTCAATCAGATCTGTTGATAAAAGTGCTGCGTCGCAGCATAATCGGATGTCAATTCGTGACTTATGTCAGCAGGATGTGATCGGCGCTGTACTTCCTCATACGCCCATCCCGTTGTTCCCGCTGTATTGTCTACATAGGCCAATGAAGGCTGTAGTAACCCCGCTAGGAGGGCAGTATGAAGATCAATACTCCTGTGACCGAAACTGAATATTCAGTCAAACTTCACCAACGTATTATTTCCACCACCGATACCAAAGGCATTATTACCTCGATCAATCAGGATTTTCTTGATGTATCCGGTTTTACCGAAGAGGAGTTGATCGGGCAATCTCACAACATCGTACGTCACCCGGATATGCCGCAGGCAGCCTTTGCTGATCTTTGGGAAACCCTAAAGCGGGGTGAAGCATGGATGGGATTGGTAAAAAACCGTTGTAAGAATGGTGATTTCTACTGGGTTAATGCCTATGTTACGCCGGTCTATGAGGGTGGAGATCTGGCTGGTTACCAGTCTGTTCGCACCGTGCCTTCTCGCGATTACGTTCGTAATGCCGAGAAACTCTACTGAAAAATAAGCGGTGGCGGTAAAGCAAGTAGTTCGATAGCTGGCATTAAACCGGTTTGGCAGCTGTTCGGTTGCTACATGTTACTGTTGATGGCCCTGTTTGGCGTTGGTGTCGCCGTTGAAATTTCATGGCCTATTTTAGCGCTGCTAGCTGTATTGATGGCTGTCCCAATGGGATTGCTCTTTGGGCTCCAATCAAAACACTGGAAACGGTTGGATTCTCTGAGCCAGCAGATCTATAAAAGTGATCTCGCTTCTTTGGCTTACCGAGGTGGTAACAGTGCCGCTGACCGCACTGAAGTTGCAATCAATTCTTTGACATCACAACAGACAACTTTGGTCGAGTTGTTGAAATACAGTTCTGATCATCTCAATAGCGCCGTTAGCAAAACCACGGAAGTTGTATCGGCTTGCAATCATGGGGTTAATGAGCAGCGTAATGATATCTCGCAGTTGGCAACCGCTGTTAATGAGCTGAGTTCGACCATTCAAGAGGTGGCTCGTCATGCTCAGGAAACTGCTACAACGGCCCAAGAGGCTGTTGAGGAAGTGGAGAATGGAAACCAGGTGGTGGATAACGCCGTGGGAGCAATCCAAGTGCTTGCCGAGGATGTGGGTAAAGCTGGCGATTTGATTTTGACATTGCGGGATGAAGCTCAATCTATTTCTAATATCGTCAGTGTGATCAATGGTGTAGCTGAACAAACCAATCTGCTAGCGCTCAATGCTGCCATTGAAGCGGCTCGAGCCGGTGAACAGGGCAGAGGATTTGCAGTGGTGGCCGATGAGGTCCGTTCTCTGGCGACCCGAACTCAGGAGTCTACCTCTGAAATAGAGGCGATGATCAACAATCTCCGAACCCATGTGGATGGTATTGTTGAAGTGACTGAAGTGACTCAAAGTCACGCAAGCGATACGGTGTCAGAGACACAACAGATTAAATCGTTGCTTCAGTCGGTTACCGACCGTGTGCAGTCAGCCAGCGATATGAATATTCAGATCGCAACTGCCACAGAAGAGCAGAGCGCAGTGACTGAGGAAATCAATCGAAACGTCACCAATATCCATGATTCGGTGCAAGAGATCAGCGAAGCTTCGGAAATGTCGGCGGTGGCGGGGCAAGAGTTGGAGTCGGTGGCCAGCAGTTTGAATTCAATGCTGACTCATTTCAGAAAGAGCTGAAATTATTGAGCCGGCGGTGAAAGCCGCCGGACATTTTTGGTTTTCGAATTGGGTTTAGTGTTGATGCCCACCGGGGCCGTGAGCGTGGCCGTGTGCGAGCTCTTCTTCACTGGCGTCACGAACTTCAACGATTTCGATCTCGAAGCTGATGGTTTTGCCGGCTAATGGATGGTTGGTATCGATATCTACCGATTTCAATCCCATCTTGATCACACGGGCCTGACGTAGTCCATCTTTGGTGTTGATCTCAACCATGGCGCCCGGCTTCAGGCGTCCTTTCACAGGCTTTTGGCCGGGAAGCTTAACGTGCTTGAGGGGGACTCGGCCGGTGGCGTCGCTTTTAATAGGGCCATAGGCTTCTTCAGGGCTGAGGGTCACTTCGTAGGACTCGCCAGCGGTTTTTCCTGCCATCGCTTTTTCCAAGCCAGGTAGCATTCCACCATGACCATGCATGTAAAGGGCTGGTTGGTTCTCATCAGAGCGTTCCAGTTCCTCGCCCTGTTCATCTTTCAGTCGGTAGTTAAAACTGACGACCTTATTTTTTTCAACGATCATTACTAGTTCCAGACAATTTGGTTGGGTTTATACGGGTGTAGTCTTGCAGTGGTGGGCTTAATTTAGGCTGTCGATCTGCAGATCAAACCGTTTGCCTTTTTTGTCAACCTGAGACAATTTCACCAGCAGGAAATCTTTAGATTTGGCAAACCAGATCAGCGTCTGTTTTTTCTTGCCATCGGTGCGAATACGTTTGACTTTAACGGTGGGTAGCTTGCCCAGAGCCGTATCCAGTATTTCGTCACCCACTACCTGAAACTGATAGTGTTTGATCTTACCGCCATCGGCTACTTGGTAGTTGAGCTTGGTCTTACCCTGTTTGAGATCCAGGCGCAGCTGCAGTTGATAGTTGAGCTTATCCAGGGTGCCGGGTTTGATGCCAAGTTTCCAGGGTTTGTCCTGAACGTTGTTGGTGACCTTGTTGGCTTTCCAGTCAAAACTTAATAACGCCTTGCGCTTCTTGCCAAAGGCCTTTCGATGGTAGCTGTAGTTTTGTGGGATGAGCTGTTGCTGGTTTAGCTGGAACTGACTCTGCTCTTTAATCGTAGCAACCATCGCCTCAGCATTTTGGGATAGCGACCAGTGGTTATCCTTGAAATGAAGCTCACGAACAGCACTACCGGTGACGGTCAGGCCCATATCAAATTTGGCGGTGTAGTGGGCTTTGAATGGCTGAAGTGCAGAGGGGGGATTTCCCCCTGCAGATGCTGTGCTAGTTAGCAGTAGACTTCCGAGCAGCAGGATAGACAGCAGCAAGGCCTGTATTGCGATCAGAGGTCTTTGTGCTGCTGCTATCATTGATGCTATTCCCGTGTGTCTAACTGTAGGCCGCCTTCAGGCAGAGGTTGACCATCCATTGCCACCTGGCCTCCATTGAAGCTGAGCCGCCCTTCGGTGAACCATTTAACTGCCATCGGGTAGATGATGTGTTCCTGCTTCAGTACACGTCCAGCCAGATCGTCTTCGCTATCGCCTGTTTGTACAGGGACGATCGCCTGAATCACCAGCGGCCCACCATCCAGTTCTTCGGTAACAAAGTGTACGGTGACACCGTGTTCCTGATCACCGGCTTCCAGTGCTCGACGGTGAGTGTGCAATCCACGGTACTTGGGCAGCAGGGAAGGATGAATGTTCAACATCCGGCCTTCGTAGCGGCGTACAAAATCGGAGGTGAGGATGCGCATAAAACCAGCCAAAACCACGAGGTCTGGCTGGTAATCGTCGATCTGGCGCATCATTGCCACGTCAAAAGCTTCGCGGCTTTCATACTCTTTGTGATTCAGTGCATGGGTGTTGATGCCCACGGCTTCGGCGCGCTGAAGTCCTTTGACGCCAGCGACGTTGCTGATAACAGCACAGATATCGGCTTCGATTTCGCCATTGGCGACGTTGTCGATGATCGCCTGCAGGTTACTGCCGCTGCCAGAGATCAGGACGACGATGCGGGGAGGTGTTGGTTGCGATGCTGCGACCATTAGCCTTCAAGCCCCACCAGCTCAACCTGTTCTTCGTCACCCTTGAGCGCTTCAATATTACCCACGATAAAGGCTTGCTCACCTTCCGCTTTGAGAAGAGCCAGTGCTTCTTCGGCACGATCGGCCGGTACGCAAACGATCATACCTACGCCGCAGTTCAGGGTGCGGTACATCTCGGTCGCGTCGACATTGCCGTGCTGTTGAATCCAGTTGAAGATTTCAGGACGCTGCCAAGCTTGTACATCGACAACGGCTTTGGCGTTGTCAGGCAGGACGCGAGGAATATTTTCCAGCAGACCACCACCGGTGATGTGAGACAGGGCGTTGACCTGGGATTCGCGGATCAGCTTCAGCAGGGGCTTGACGTAGATACGGGTGGGTTCCAGCAGCGCTTCACCCAGGGTGCTTTTACCGAAGGGGGCGGTAATGTCTGCGCCACTGACTTCGATAATCTTGCGGATCAATGAATAGCCGTTTGAGTGTGGGCCAGAAGAGGGAAGTCCCAGCAGGACGTCGCCAACATTGACTTTGGAGCCGTCGATGATCTCGTCTTTCTCAACTACGCCGACACAGAAGCCAGCCAGATCAT
>JAPHRD010000120.1 GCA_026196225.1 Motiliproteus sp. | reverse complement strand
CCTCTCGCGGAACTGCTTAATCCTGTTACACCCGACAAGAAAAAAAGGAACCCTCAAATGAGGATTCCTTTTTGATCAATATTTGTGGGACAGCAGTGGCGTATGCAGCCCTTTTTTTTCACGTTGAAAAGTCGATTGATCGATTACAGGTTGTAACCAGTCTCTTCGTGTTCTGCCGTGTCCAGACCCTGGACTTCAGTCTCTTCATCTACACGCAGGCCAACGATGGCGCCAACGACTTTGAGGATGATCCAGGTAACGATGACCGTGTAGACCAGAGTGGTAACAACACCGATCGCCTGTACACCCAGTTGGCTGCCCATGGTTTCGATACCGTCAGCAAAACCGTAGCCGCTGAATACGCCCAGAGAAGTGCTGGAGAAAATACCGGCAAACAGTGTACCGATAATACCGCCAACACCGTGGGTAGGCATTACGTCAAGAGAGTCGTCGATCTTGAGGGTGCGCTTGATGAAGTGCGTAGCGGTGAAACAGATAGCGCCAGCCATAATGCCGATCAGCAGTGCGCCGCCAGGGCCAACGAAGCCGGACGCCGGGGTGATGGTACCGAGACCAGCAATCATACCGGTAACCGCGCCCAATACAGAAGGCTTACCGAAGCGAACCCATTCAATTACGGACCAGGTCAGTACACCGGCTGCAGCAGAGATATGGGTCACCAGCATGGCCATGGCTGCATCGCCATTGGCGGCCAGAGCGGAACCACCGTTAAAGCCGAACCAGCCAACCCATAGCATACCGGCGCCGATTACCGTCATAGTCAGGTTGTGCGGAGGCATTGCAGTGTTGGGGAAGCCTTTACGAGGGCCTATAACAATAGCGGCGGTGATAGCCGCAACACCTGCGGTGATGTGTACTACGGTACCACCTGCAAAATCATACAGGCCCATGGCACCCAACCAGCCGCCGCCCCAGACCCAGTGAGTTACAGGTGCGTAAACCAGTACTAGCCAGATGCAAGAGAACAGTAGCATGGCGCTGAACTTCATACGCTCAGCAAAGCCACCGATAACCAGTGCCGGGGTAATGATCGCGAAGGTCATCTGGAACAACATGAAGGAAGATTCGGGGATATCGCCAGCCAGGGTTTCACGACCGATTCCGGCCATCATCACCTTGCTGAAATCGCCGATCCAGGCGTTACCTTCACCGAAGGCCAGGCTGTAGCCGAAGATCAGCCAAATAAGAGAAGCGGCACCAGCAATGGCAAAACATTGCATCAGTACCGACAGTACGTTTTTGGAGCGAACCAGTCCGCCGTAGAACAAAGCCAAGCCTGGCAGGGTCATAAATAAGACCAGGGCGGTAGAGGTCAGAATCCAGGCGGTATTTGCGCCGTTCAGCTCGTCTGCAGCAGCTACGCCCGGAAGTAGGGCTAGTGCAATCAGGGCGATTGATTTCAACATATTTTGCATCCTAAAGGTGTTGTTGCGTAGGAGTCGTTTCTAATTATTTCGTTATAGAGCGTCGTCGCCGGTTTCGCCGGTTCGGATGCGTACAACCGCTTCCAGATTGGTAACGAATATTTTGCCATCGCCAATCTTGCCAGTCCGTGTGCTACGGGTTAGTGCATCGATAACGCTATCTACCTGATCGTCGGAGATAGCTGCTTCCATTTTTACCTTGGGAAGAAAATCAACGACATATTCTGCGCCACGATATAATTCGGTATGGCCTTTTTGACGACCAAAGCCTTTAACTTCTGTGACGGTAATGCCGCTAACGCCGATTTCGGCCAGGGCTTCGCGGGCATCGTCAAGCTTAAAGGGTTTGATGACTGCACTAACAAGCTTCACTGGATAGTACTCCTATGGTGCATCTAATTGGTTAGTTTATTGTTCTCGAAAAACTCGATGCACTTTTAATGCACATTTTGTGCCAAGGTTTTGGGTCTTATAAAACAATGGCTTAGGTTTTTTCGCTTCTAAGTATTTTGCACATACGCACCAAAAGGGTGCTTTTAGTCATCCTGTTGGGTGTTTGTGGTGCGGTTTGTGATTGTAGATGGTGCAAAATTCCGCAAGTTATTGGGGCGTACTGAAAACTATGAGTTGAGGGTGCAGGGTAGAGTAGAGACTTGTCAGTATGCGTGAGACGGTTTGCGGTGAGGAAGATGCCAGTGTCAGATCAATGTACGGATATAGGCCGAGCCATGAATAGAGGTATTAACAATGAATGCACAAGGGCGGCTGATTAGCCGATTCACTCAAGGACTCGGAGCTGGAGAGCTGATCTGGATCGGTTTGCGTGAGCAACGCAAGGGCCAAATATTAAAGGTAGATCAGGCGCAGGCGCTGGCTGGGTTTGGCCTTGAGGGCGATCATCGCTGTGGAGGTACTGAAGGTTCTGCCCGGCAGGTTACCCTGATCAGCAGTGAATATATTCGATTGATAGAAACCTATCTGGATTGCGAGAACATCAGTCCTGAACGCTTGCGACGCAATTTGGTGGTCTCGGGGATTAACTTAAATGCGCTCAGACATCAGCGATTTCGTATCGGTGAGGCAGAGTTTGAAGCCACAGCTCATTGTCATCCCTGTTCGCGAATGGAAAAAGAGCTGGGCAAAGGGGGAGTGGCTGCAATGCTGGGGCATGGTGGCATCTGCGCACGAATTGTTCAGAGTGGATTGATTCGTGTCGGTGATTCAGTGCAGAAGTTGGATAAGCAGTTGGATGACTAGAAACCGTTAGTTGCGCAGTCCGAACCCGGGCCGCAATTTCACTCCCACCCAGTTGCCTGGAAGGGCGGCTAAAATCCACAGCCAACCATGGAGACTGGTCGATGCGATACCTGAAAACAGTGCGCCGATATTGCAGCCAAAAGCGATACGAGCACCATAGCCCAACATCAATCCACCAATAATGGCTGCCAGGTAGGGTTTTATTGTAGAGGGAGGTTTTGTTCCGGCCCGGCCCGCAGCGGAGGCGGCGATAAAGGCGCCAAGCAATAAACCAATATTCATTAGTGAAGTAGTGTCAGCCAGAATGCTGCTTTCAAGCGCTCTGCTCTGAAATGGTGCGGTCCAAAAGCTGCCCGCCTCCGGTGCCCAGCCGGTTAACGTAGCCGCTTTAGCGCCCCACAAGCTAAAAGCCCAGGTGATCGTCCATGGGTGGCCTGCTTCAGCCAGGGTGGCGAAATTTAGTATGGCTAGGACAACGCCTGCTGCCAGTAACGGCCAGGGACCGCTCAATAGGCGCCGCACGATAGAAGAGGGTTTTACCCGGTTGGTAGACGGCGTTTGCTTAAATCTTCTTGAATAAACCCTTAAACCCCAGGCGATTGATGCCAGCACCGATAGTTGCAGTACTGTTGCCCAGATCCAGCCCAATTTGCTACCCAGACTTACCGCTGCCGTGCTGGGTAATTGCAGCCACCATTGCATGTCCAGAGTGGCCCAGAAGGAGCCGGCGCAGGACATGACCATCACTAACACCATTTTCAGATTACCGGACCCGGCGGTATAGAGGGTGCCGGATCCGCAGCCTCCTGCCAGTTGCATGCCGATACCAAAAATAAAGGCACCAACGGCCACTTGGATACCCACCGGTGCCAAGGCGCCATAGACCGATTGGCCAAACAGTTGCCCCTGGGATAATGCCGGAGCGAACAAGACGGACGCTAGCGCAATCATCAACAGCTGTACTTGGATGCCACGACTATCGCGGTAAACAATCAGATTGCGATAAGCGGCGGTAAAACTGACGCTGCCGTGAAACAGGGTAATGCCAAGCAATACGCCGATCAGCAGCAGAGAAGATTTGCTCTGGCCGTTGCCAGAAAGGTTTTCCAATAGGGCGATCAGAGACAGCAATACCAGTGCCGCTAGCCCCAATAAGCGGTACTGGGATGCGCGGGCGGACGCCTTTATGGCGGAATCGCTTGAGGGTCGCATAAAGGCCGGTTCTTCCAGGTCTCTGGAGCGTTAGTTTGCTACCACTAGGTTGTAGTCCGGGGTAGGGTTTAGCGGGCAGGAGTAGATATATTCGCCCTCTTTTAGCTCGATCTCATAGTCCAGTGTCTTGCCTGTGGTTAGGCCTCCGCCAGAGACGCTGGGCAAGGACGCGTAACCGAGAATCCCTTTGCCACGCAGCCAGAAGCCGAGATCGTAAGGTACGTTTTTGTTGGTTACCCGGAAGATATATTTGCCGGGTTTCAGGGTGATGGTTTTTGAACCCTCAAGGCGGGAGTCGCCGGTCTGTTTGTTGATGGCTTTGCAGTCATCGGCCTGTTTTGAGCTGTAACCGTGATCGATACCATTCTCGCTCTCGATAAACTGACAGGGGGTCTGGGTCAGTTCGATAACCTGCGGGGAAGCCTGGGCGCTTGTGTTCCAGGCAAAAGCAGCCATGCAGGCAAGGCTTAAACCAATAGGCTTGATGGTCTTTAATAGTACGTTCATGACGATCTCCAATTCGGATGGGGCTGGCGTTTCGCGTTAGGGTGTTAGGGCAAAGGCAGCCGTTTCTCATAGATTGTGAACACAGACTGACGGGCATCGTTCAACGCCTGTTGAAGCATTGCCGCACCTCTGCCCATCTGTCCCGATTGCAACATGCTGTTGTAGAAGCCTTCGTAGAATTTGTCGGGCTCCACATAGACTTTTATGACTAGATTGGTGGCACCGGGGCGTCGGTTTTGCTGGTATTCCAGGCGAGCTGTTTCATCCGGTGCCAGGCGGGTATCAAAAATCTCCTGGCTTAGATTCAGAGGTACCCTGCGAGCCACCACAAAATAACGCTGACTGCCATCGATCAGCTGGCCTCGGGCATCTTCCTGATAGGCCATCATGACCACCTGTGGTGTTACGTAGGTGGGAAAGCGGTGACCGGTGCCGGTATTGGTCATGGTCATCAGTCCCTGGATCTGTTCAGAGCTGCTGCTTAGTTCGGATTTAATGGTGACACCGGATTTAACGGTTTCCGGGTCGTGGATTCCGCGCCATTGGTGCTTGCGATCAGGCATGTGGCAATCCTGACAGCTCACACCTTCTTCGGCATAGCGGCTCTGTTGCCACTCAACATAGGTGTTCTCCAGTAACTTGCCGTTAAGGGAAAACTCATTGGGTTCAAATTGATGACAGGCGGCGCAGAATTGACTGTCCTGATAAGCGTCGGAGCTGACCCAGCCATCGTGGGGGAGTTTCTGGCTGGGATCCGGCGTGCTGCCATCTTTACGGGCCGGTCCAAATCGTTGGTTGTTGCGTACGTGGCAGGCCGCACAAACCAATCCTTTTCGATGCAGATTGCTGTTGTCCAGTGGGTTGGTGGTGTCTTGGTTTGCGTTGAAAGCTAGTGGTGGGCTGCCGTTGCTGATCTCGTCCACCAGCTGATCTGCTTGCTCCGCCAAAGGGGCGTGGCAGCGAATACAGGCTTGATGCTCACCTCGGGCATGGGGCGACATCTCAACCAACTGGCCCATCAATCCTGGCCCCATGGCTTTACTGTGCAGGCTTTTACTCCAATCCTGAAATTGAGGTACATGGCAGCTGCCACAGGCTTGAGGAGACAAGGAGCGTTCCAGATCGGTGAAATGGCCGGGCGGTGTCCCCTGGGGTGCCAGGGGACGTTGCCAGTGTTGGTCGAGAAATCGATCGATCCCAATCTGCTTGCCAGAATCTGCAGACTGGGCCGTGACGGCCATACTACTCAAGAGCAGAAGGACCAATACCTTTAACCCGCGGTTCAGCAAGGGCTGAAGAGAGATTGCTATACGCATCGGTCCTTGGTTTCCTCTTTATCGATAACCGCCGCAGGGGTTTTTAGCGGCGCAAGGATTGGCAGCGCAAGGGTTTTTAGCTGCGCATGGGTTTTTAGCGGCACATGGATTAGCTGCGCAGGGGTTTTTGGCTGCACAGGGATTGGCGGCGCATGGGTTTTTAGCCGCACAAGTGTTTTTAGCCGCACAAGGGTTTGCCGCACAAGGGTTTGCCGCACAAGGGTTTGCCGCGCAGGGATTAGCTGCGCATGGATTCATCGCTGCGACCTGGAAGCTTTTTTGAACATCTTCGGTGTAGGCGGTTAGCGCTGCAAGCTCTTTCGACTGCCAATCCAGTGGCTGTTGCGCCATGGGAGCAGCCATGCAGAGCTGTACCATTTCATCCGCGTGAACCTGCTTCATGCCGGCACGTTGGCTAGCCATTTGAACAGGGTGTGGATAGGGCAGCTTGAAGGTTTTCTGGAACAGTCTGTTGTTGTTGTGGCAAGTGTTGCAGGTAATACCATTGCTGCTGAGGTTAGGATCATTCCACAGCTTTTTACCGTAGGCCACCAGCGCGTCACGATCTCCCCACCATTCGGTAGGGCCTCCTGGACGAGTCAGCTTGGAAGCATCCAGATCGAAACCAGCTTTCGCTGCGCATGGGTTTTTGGCAGCGCATGGATTGGCGGCACAGGGGTTAGCTGCGCAAGGATTGGCCGCACAGGGATTTGCTGCGCAAGGGTTTTTCGCAGCACACGGGTTGGCAGCACAGGGATTCGCCGCACAAGGGTTGTAACTGCAGGGGTTGGAAGCCGCGAGGGTTACTCCGGTCCAGTTGGGATCATGCTCCGGACCTGCATGTGAGATAGGGCTTAGCATTAGCAAAGCCGAAATGGTGAATAAGATCGCGCCGAAGCGCTTTATACATTGAGCCATGGTTCGTACCTCTTATTCGACACCTGAGAAAGGGTGATCGGTCACTTTATTTGATTGTTATTAGAATTCTGCTCGGTACCGCTTCTGATGCCCATTTAGGCGTCAGCTGTTATTTCTTTATCCTTAACGTTTACCCGCAGGGATTCTTGGCAGCGCAGGGGTTTTTAGCTGCACACGGATTTTTAACTGCACACGGATTTTTAACTGCACACGGATTTTTAGCTGCGCAAGGATTTTTAGCTGCGCAAGGATTTTCCGCACAGGGGTTATTGGCTGCGCATGGATTTGCTGCACAGGGATTAGCAGCGCGCGAGCTGCCACCGTAATCATGGACATCACCCGCACAGGGATTGGTAGCGACGGTTATGGCACCGTTCCAATTGGGATCCTGCTCGGGGCCGGCATAAGAGAGACTGCTAAAACTAAGGAGGGTAGTAACTGCTAAGAGAACGGTCAGCATGCGTTTGATCATCAATGGCATGACTTTCTTCCTTTTATTATTAGTAAGTTAATGTGGGCATTAGCACCGCTTGTTTTTCTGATTCTTGCGATTAACCTCAAAAATCCCAGCGGTAGCTATAACTCCCTGTATCCGCGCCTTTGCTCCCCACGGATACCTAAAAGAGACAGTTCTTGAGCAAACGTTACAAATATTTATTGAAGAAGTATTTAGCTCCATGATTGGTGTGGTAAGGGGCTAGCACGTAAGAGTCGTTCTCGGGCTGCTTGATTGCTGCAGGCTCGGGTTTTAGTTTGGGGAGAAATTGTTTGATCAGTGATTGTGCCTGTTTGGAATTCCAATCTGCGGCACCGATCAAATGGCCGATCTGGCGTCCCTGGCTATCGAACAATAGGGTCATAGGCAGAAGCGTTTGATTAAATGCCTGGCCAAATTGGTAGTTAGGGTCGATATGACCGGTCAGGTTTTGAAAACCACGCTGGTGAAGAAATGCTAGGGCCTGTTGGCCGCTTTTAAGATCCTGATTGAGTGTGAGTACCTTAAAGTTCTTTCCTCCCAGCTTTTTTTGCAAGGCTTCTAATTCAGGCATCTCCAGAATGCAGGTGCCGCACCAGCTTGCCCAGAGATTAACCAGCACCACCTGACCTTTATAATCAGCTAAAGTCTGTCGATTGCCTTCTATATCGATAAAACCCACATCAGTAGCGGGAGTGGATGGTTTGGTGTAGACAAAGGGTGCCGTATAGCCTCTGAAACCTTGTTGGTTGGCTTCAGCCGCCATCAGCGTTGGCGTGAACAAGCTACTTAGCAATAAGGCGGCAGTCACCCACGCAACTAACGACCAATTTTGCAGAAATGGCTGGAAGTTAAAGACAACGGCGTGGCTTTTTAATTGCTCGCTGTCGTTACTGCCAAGTTGGCTGGGTGTCATAGGATGCTCCTGATCATCACTAGGGTGTCGTGCTTGGACTGCAGTGCTGCTTTGGGTTTTGTTGTGTTATTAAAGAGAAGAGCAATCAGGATTTGTTACAACGGTTGTCGGCAACCGTTCAGAGATCTGCAAAGGCGCGGTATTCCTTGAGGATCAATTCACTGATCATTTCTCCAGCCTTGCCAAGGGGGCGCTGGGTGTCATAGACCAGTTGCGGGGTAAAGGTCACCCGGGAGTCTGTTTCCAGTTTAAGCTCCTGCAGTTCGCCGGTCTGAATCTCGTCGCCGATCATAAATAGCGGCATCCAGCCAAATCCCAATCCCTGTAAAAGGGCATTTTTTTTAGTGACGAAACCGTTCATAAAAAACACCCGGTCACCGCCAAACTGGAGTGGATCTTCGGCGGCGCTGATATCTTCGCGGCTATCCTGGATAGTCAGTTCAACATGGTCGTAAAGTTGGTCGAGATTAACGCTAGATTGTTCGGATAGGGGGTGGTCACGGTGAGCTACCAGAACAACGGTAATGGCAGGTAGCGGGATGGCTTTCAGGGTCAAGCGGGGTTGGTAGTCTTTAACCAGCATCAGATCATAACGATCCTGTTGAAAGCGCTGCTGTACGCCGCCCAAGGCTTCTACCTTGACCTGGGTGCGGGTGGGTATCTGTTGCTGCACCAGGGTTTTCAACGCTGATAACACAGGATCCATGGGTAGAGCAGCGTCAATCACCAGCTGTAAACTGGGTTCCCAGCCTTCCTGATATCGGCTGGCCAGGTGTTCAATTCGGCTAGCCAGTTCCAGCATTCGCCGGCCTTCGCTCCAGAGTATTTCACCGCGAGCGGTCAGGGTGGCGCGATAGCTGCTACGGTCGAATATCTCAAACCCCAGCTGTTGTTCCAGTTTTTTAATCTGGTAGCTGATCGCTGATTGGGCTTTGCAGAGTCGTTCTGCGGCGCGGCCAAAGCTGCCGGCTTCGATGATGGCATCCAGTACCCGAAGGGATTCCATGTCCAGTTTCACGGTGGTCTCCGGTGTTAGTAAATGACCTGTATCTAAAAAATAGATCAAGTTGATAAAAATAATATTCTTTTTTTTGTTTGAATCGACGCCAGAATAGAAGTATCAGGGGCGCTAACTCTATGCCCCATGGGAGGTTGTTATGGCTGATATCAAAAATCCGCTGGCGCTTAGGGGGATCGAGTTCACTGAGTTTGCATCTCCAGATCATTGCTATATGCATGATATTTTTATCGATTTTGGTTTTTCCAAGCTGAAGCGTTTTAAAGGCAAAGATATTATTTATTACAACCAGAACGGCATCCACTTCCTGCTGAATAAGGAGCGTCGGGGTTACTCCAGTGAATTTATGAAGCGACACGGGCCAGCCGTCTGCTCCATGGGCTGGCGGGTGGATGATGCCCAATTTGCGTTTGATACGGCGCTGGCTCGGGGTGCCCGTGCGGCCAAAGGTATTCACAAGGATCTGCCGTACCCTGCTATCTACGGGATTGGCGATAGCCTCATCTATTTTATCGATCACTTCGGTGATCGCGTTTCCATCTACGATGAGGATTTTATTCCCCTGGATAACCCAGAGATCGTTCCCGATAAAGGATTTATGGCGGTGGATCACCTGACCAACAATGTCTACAAAGGCACCATGGAAACCTGGGCGCGATTTTACAAAGAGGTGTTTGGATTTACCGAGGTGCGCTACTTTGACATCAAAGGCAAAAAAACAGCCTTGATCTCTTACGCCCTGAAGTCGCCGGATGGCAGTTTCTGTATCCCTATCAACGAAGGCAAGGGCGATAAAAACAATCAGATTGATGAATATCTGGATGAATACCATGGCCCGGGTGTGCAGCACCTGGCGTTTATCACCGATGACTTGCTGGCTTCTTTGGATGCCATGCGAGGTAGCCAGATCGCCACTTTAGATATCGATGACAGCTACTATGAAACGGTGTTTGAACGGGTGCCTGGGGTAGAGGAAGATCCCGGTCGGATTCAGCAGCATCAGGTGTTGGTCGATGGCGATAGAGATGGCTATCTGTTGCAGATCTTCACCCGCAACCTATTTGGTCCGATCTTTATTGAGATGATCCAGCGTCATCATCACAAGGGTTTTGGTGAGGGTAACTTTCAGGCGCTGTTTGATTCAATCGAGCGGGATCAGGAGCGTCGAGGTGTGCTCTGAAACGGACTATTCACATTTGGCACAGTAGACCGTGAGTGGGTCGCTCAGGCCGGGTACTGGGTAGGCGCCCTTCCAGCAAAACTGGTTCTCCAGCAGCTTGGCCATCTGTTCAGAAACCAGTAGCGGGCACTGGGTCACTTTAGTCAGGCTTTCGATGCGGGCGGCACGGTTGACCGCCGAACCCATCACCGTAAAGTCCAACCGCTCGGTACCACCAACATTGCCGTAAATGACAGTGCCTACATCTAATCCCAAACCGTATTGGATGATGGGAAGCCCCTTCTGTTCCAAGTCCTGATTACAGTGGGCTATTTCGGCCTTTACATTATCTGACGCTCTGAGCGCTGCTCTTCCGGCATCTGTTAGCGATGGGTACTGATCTCCCGGGAAAACCACCAACAGGGCGTCACCAATAAAGCGTAGTACCTCGCCTTGTTGTTCGGCCACGCAGCGGCTGATGATCTCAAAATAGCAATTCAACATGCTCAGCAGTTGATCGTGATCCAGCACTTCTGCCAAGGCAGTGGAGTTGCGCATGTCGCTGTACCAGATCACCGCCTCGATCAGTTCGCTGTCGCCACGGGTAACGTTGCCGTTGAGCACTTTTTGGCCGCTACGAGCCCCAAGGTAGGTGTTGAGCAGCGATTGTGTAGTCAGGTGTAACGCCAGAACTTCAAGCAAGGGGGCCAGGTAGCGAGCAACTTGGTGGAACTTGTCGATATCGGAATCGATAAAGCCATTTTCTCGGTCGGTGGCCAGAATCCAGGGGCTCAGGGTTTCTTCGAAGGTAAAGCTGATAGGAACAACCAAGTAGTCGGTAACACCTCGCTTCGCAAGTGATTGCAGCTGAGGATGGAGTTGATCAACGTCGGCAAAACGAATTTTATTGCGATAGCTTTGACCGTGGGCCTGCAGCGCCTGAATCGGGCTGCCCACGTAGTCGGGAGACAGGGCAATTTTATGGGGGGCGCTGTAAGTTTCGATTTGATCACCATCGCGCCACCAGGTGAACGCTCGCCGCGAAACCGCAGGGTTGAGTGTCGGAAGACTGACCCGCATCCGGTATATCGGCACGTCATGGTCCAGCAAAAACTCACTAAATTCGGTGAGCAGTTGTCCAATATCTTTTATTTCTCGGCCGCGGCTGGATAGCCAGTCGATGGTTTGCTGGGGGCACCAAGAAGAGGGCGGTGCCGATGTGATCGAGGTGTTCCCGGCTAAATCAGTCATATATACAACACTACAATTGCAGAGTACCTGCAATCATAGCTTAAGAATTTGCTTATTAACCAACTCGCTGAGAAACAATCGGGAGCTTTTTCGCAAGCTCCCGACGGTGAAGGTGACGGTGTTAGGTGAAAGTAAATGGTGGGAAGCTTGAAGCCGCTCAGACTCCGACGATATTGGCCTTAGTGCTATCGATAAAACCTAGTACGTCACTACGTTCCTGATCGGGCAGTGAAAATTTATCCAGGGTGTCGTTGAGGTGGCCCAGGAAAATCTGCCAGTCGCTTTCGCTAATTCCCATTCCCTCGTGGGATTGCTTCATCTCGCGACCGGTATACACCATTGGGCCACCGGCGGAGTAACATAGGTAATCGATCAGAAGCTGCTTCTCGCGGTTGATGCCATCAATACCCCGGTGTTGCCAGAATCGGCCAAGCTGAGAGTCATTTTCCAGCCGTGGGAGCAGATCGTTACAGACAGCGGCAATGGCATCGTAGCCGCCAAGACGTTGGTAGAGAGATTGTTCGCTCATAGTGGTTTCTCCAAGCTGATTTGCTGATGCCTGAAGATTAGCAGTGTGCGGAAGCCGGTGGGTTAAAGCCGGGTGATAGGCTGGTGATATTTTGGTGATATTTTGGTGATATTTTGCTGATGTCGCTGCTGTCACTAGTTGTTTCGGTGGTGAGTGTCGAGTAGATAACCACGGCCGGTGATACCGCGGATCTCCAGTTCGGGCAGCTTTTTGCGCAGTCGTAATACCAGTGCCCGTAGCGAGCTGTCTCCCACGACGGTATCAGGCCAGATCAGCTGCTCTAATTGCTGGTGGCTGACAATCTGATCGTCTCCTTCCAAAAGAGCGGCCAGCAATCGGGATTCCTTGATGGTGAGGTGGATGGGTTGCAGATCTTTGCTCAGGGTTTGGCTGTTGGGGTCGAATCGGTATCCGGCCGCAAGCGCTGAGTTTGATAGACGGTTTTGCTGATGAGGCAGAGATTGACCGGCCTGCAGCGAAAATAGCCGGCGCTTGGTTCTTCGCAGTTCCTCTTCTACTTCTAGCCGCTTGATGTTGTTGCGATAGGCCTGAATCAGATTGCTGCAGGTGGAAAGGAAAGGAGCTAGAAATTCCACCAAATCTTGATCGTAGCCTCCCGGCCTGTTTGCGATACCTACCACGCCCTGGAGTTCGTTGTTGGCATAGAAGGGGAGGCCTAGAAAACTATTTAAAGGAGGATGTCCTTTTGGAAGCCCACCGGAACGGGAATCTTCGCCCGGGGTGTTGGCAATGACCGGTTTAGCGGTTTTCAAAACCTCGCCATAAAGGCTGTCCAGTTTTCCAAATATCATCCCCTTTTCAGCGGTTTCCTGATAAAGCTGTCTGGTTTCGGCGCTCCAGGCGATATCGGTAGTGGCGTAGCTTTGAATGTAGGGTAGTTGTTGGCGATCAAAAAACACTTCGCCGATAAAACCATATTCGCTACCGGTCAGAGATAACAGATCCTTCAGCAGGCCGTTGAACAGCACATAGGGATTAGATTCGTTGATATAACGAGACAGGGTCGAGCTGATGGTCTCGAGTAGTTGAACCTGTTCTTGAGCGCGAATGGTCATTTCCGGTGTCAATTCTGTTGAAGTTAGATCGTCAGTTTAGCGACAAACAGTTATTTCTCAATGAGTGCCGTAGGAAACAGAGTAGGTAGATTGGGAAAGATGGCAAGGGAGTGGCTCCTCGAACAGGACTCGAACCTGTGACCAATAGATTAACAGTCTACTGCTCTACCAACTGAGCTATCGAGGAATTGCCGACAGATGCAGGATAGCATCCGAATAAAAAATGGTCGGGGTAGAGAGATTCGAACTCCCGACATCCTGCTCCCAAAGCAGGCGCGCTACCAGACTGCGCTATACCCCGACTTCAGTAAACGTGAAGGATGGCTCCTCGAACAGGACTCGAACCTGTGACCAATAGATTAACAGTCTACTGCTCTACCAACTGAGCTATCGAGGAATCACGTTAACTGTGGGCGCGAATAATATAGCGCTTTTGGGGTCGGGTCAAGCACTTTGGTAAGGTTTGTATGGTCTCTAGAATGTGTGAATTGCTATTTAAAAACAGTAGCTTGCATTTGTAGCTGAGGTAAATGACTTAAAAAATATGAAACCGAGGGGAGGTCGCGATTACAACCCTTTGATTTATGGTCAAAGAGGCGTCTATCATGATTGAAATTCGCTCATTTGCTACCTCTTAATGGAGTCTTTGGTTGAAGCATCTATTGCTGATTGATGGTCTTAATCTGATCCGTCGTGTTCATGCCGCCGTCCCCGGTGATGGGGTAGCGGCTGTCAACGGGGCGATGGATTCCTGCCTGCATTCGTTAAAGCGCATTGGCAAGCAGTTCAAACCTACCCATGGCGTCTGTTGTTTCGACGGCCCTGAGTTAAGCTGGCGCCACCTTGATTACCCCGAATATAAAGCGGGCCGCAAGCCGATGGCGGATGAACTGCGGGATGCCTTGCCGGATTTTCGTCAGCGTTTTGCCGATGCAGGACTGGCCAGTCTGGCAATAGCGACCGTTGAAGCGGATGATCTGGCTGCCACCCTGAGTACCAAGATGTTACAGGTGGGCGGTCGGGTAACTCTGGTTTCCACCGACAAAGGTTATTGTCAGCTTTTACCCTTGGCTGAGGGAGATCAGCTGTGTTTATGGGATGCGTTTAACCGCCGCGCCATGGACCAGCAGGGGGTGCTGGATAAATTCGGTGTTGAGCCCGGTCAGCTCACCGATTACTGGGGGCTGACGGGTGACAGTACCAACGAAATTAAAGGGGTCGATGGTGTCGGCGCCAAAACCGCTCAACGTTTGATCAGTGAATACGGCAGTCTTGATGAAATCTACGCCAATATTGAGCAAATAGGCGGTAAGCTGGCTGAAAAACTGGTCCGTGATAAGAAGCAGGCATACCTCTGCAAGCGGCTGGTCAGTTTAGCCAAAGACCTGGATCTCGGATGTCGTTTAAGTGATTTTCGGTATGTTCCCGCTGATTTATAGGGCTTTTTTTTTGCGGTGTTTTATCTACCCCTTCACAGGCTTCAACAGAGCCTCGATTGCACCCTTGTTTCACTTTTGTAATGGGTTAGAATCAGTTCCTTCATACGCTGATTCAAGGCCTGTTTGATCGCTCGTCCTGAGCTGATTAAACGGTGATCAAAATAACTAGGACAATCGATGCTTTTTAATAAGCTTCCTGATGATCTGTTTCTACCCCTGTCCGGGCAAAACCGGTATATCTACCAGGCGGTATTGGTGGATCTGGCCGATCTGTTTTTCGATGAGGATCTGATCGACCCCTTTATCCCCAAGGACCTGGTGCGCTCCACCATTGAAGAGGCTGTGATTCGTCACGGTTTCCGTACCTGGGCTCCTGAACTCGAGGGTGACGAAGAGGGCGGAGAAGACGAGGCTAATGAGGGTGAATCTGAAATACCTCGTTCTACTTCCGAATATGCCAGCCGAATCTATCGTCGCCTGGTTAAAACCGGTTGGTTGGATGAAGAGCAGCAGCTCTACCGCACTTATGTACTGATGGCACCATCCATCAGTTATGTTCTGCGCACTCTGGTTCAAGTGGCTACTTTCCAGAAGAAGAGCTATGGCGGCGCGGTACTGAACGTACTGAGTTCTGTGGAGGCGGCTATCGCAGATCCACAGGGCCGCGGACTGACGTTACAGGAAGCGGCTCGTTCTGCCGCTGAATTCAGCGCTCATTTGACCGATATGTTGCTGGGATTACGGGAGCTGAAGCAAAATTTCGCGGCTACCAGTAACGCCCAGGAGATCGTCAAAGGCTTCTTCGAGCAGTTCGTTGAAGCGATTCTGGTGTCCGACTACAAGACCCTGAAAACTCATAATAACCCGTTCAGATTCCGCCGTCAGTTGTTGGGAATGCTGAGAGAGCTGCAGTTTGACGAGCACAAGCTGAACCTGCTGATTCAGCACTATCAGGAAGTTCTGGAGCTAGGCAACGCTGAGGCCGAGGCCAAGGTCCACAAACATATCGGTCGAATTATTCGTATCTTCGAATCGGTAGATCAGCGTTTGGCAGCGATCGATGAATTCCGATTCCGTCTGGAAAAACGCGTCGCCGATACCGTCCGCTACATGGACAAGACCACTCCGGGCATGAGTTCACGATTGTCCCGCCTGATCGCCAAACTGGCAGAACAGGATGAGGACAGCATCCCACGGATCGACACCTTTGAAAGCTACGCCTTTATGTCGCCCAAGAGCGTCCGTAGCGCGCCTCGCAAACGTACGCCACCGTCTCTGAAGATCATCCAGCAGCAGGTGATCGATCCCCAGGTGTTGATGATGCGCCAGTACTTCAAGGAGTACAAAGAGCGTCGCCAAGTCACCGGGGCGAAAGTAGATGCCTACATCGAGCGCCACCTGAATGGCAACGATAAAATTCGTGCGGGCGAATTCCAGATCGAAACCATCGAAGATTACATCTGTTTCAGCTACGTCCGTCACATCGCTTCTCTGGGCAACAAAGCCAAGGGTGTTGCGGGCAAGTATCAACTCCAATTTGAAGACCGCTATGTCAATATTTGCGACATGGTGGAATGTCGGGATTTTACCCTTTTGAAAAACACTAAGAAGTCAGTAGCCAAGGAAAGTCAGCATGCTAGGTGATCTCAAGAAAATTCTCAGTCGTTTCGAAAAGAACGATGAAGACGATTTTGTCATCGCTGCCAACAAGCTGCTGGTGAATCAGTTCCTCTACGCCGACAAGCCGTCCCATCGGCCTCACTATTTTTTGATATCCACCCATGTGGACTACTTCACCAACTTGTTCGCGGCGATCGGCTGGTCCCTGACTTACCAGCCGGATGAATCCTTTATCGGCTTGATCCCTAAAGGGGAAGAGCGCTACCTGCGTCTGCGTTTAGACGAGTCGCTGTTCTTGCTGTGCATGCGTCAGCAGTACGAAGAGCGGTTGGAGAATTTCGATGTTGAGGGCGGCAAGGCCTTTATCCATTCCGACGAGCTGCTCCATCTGTATGAGAATCTCACCGCCAAAGAGATTCCCAACGAGACCCGATTCAAAGAGATTCTGTCGCTGTTCAACCGTCATGGCATTATCGAGCGCGGCAAGCCGCCAGAGACCGACCCCAAGAACATTCCCCTGATGATCAATCCGTCCATCCGTCAGGTGGTGGTGGAAGATTGGGTGCGGCAGTTGGAGGAACTCAGTGACAGCGCCGAAGAACTGGAAAATGATGCTGTTGAAGAGGAACAACTTGAAGCACAGGACGCCGAAGGTAAACAGGCTGAAGCTGACAGCACTGCTGCTGAAGAGACTAAAGGCCAGTCAGAGCAGGGCGAAAGCGCTGAGTCCAATGAGACTGAGAAGCAGGAGGTGATCGATGAAGCTGCTGAATAAGATCGTACTGGTTAACTGGTACGTACTGGGGGCGGTGGAGATCCCCATCCGCGGCAATGTTGCCATCGTTGGCCCTAACGGTTCCGGTAAATCGTCGCTGCTGGATGCGATCCAGACTGTAATGGTGGGTGGCAACAAGCGTTACCTCAGTTTTAACGCCAGTGCTGGCCAGAAGAGTGAGCGTAGTCTGCGGACCTATTGTCTGGGGTTCTTGGATGACCACAGCGGTGGCCGAGCCAAATCCCGCGAAGATTCCCTGACCTACATGGCTTTGGAGTACAAAGACGAAGAAACCGGCAATGTGGATACGGTTGGTCTTTGCATCAGCGCCTCCTTGGCTTCCCCGGAAGAGGATGTTGAGGGGCGTTTTATCTTACCTGGTGTCAGTGTTACCTTGGATGATTTTACCCGCCAGGAGCAGGGTGGTCGTATTCCCCGGCCCTGGCTGGAAGTCCGTGAGGAATTGCGTCAACGCTGCCCGGGTATGACTCTGGAAAAACGAGCAAGTCGTTTTATCCGCGAACTGATGACTTTGCTTAGTCACGATGCCTCCATTCCGATCGATGACGAGAAGTTTCTCAAGAGCTTCCGCAACGCCATCAAATTTACCCCGATTGATAGCCCCACTCGCTTTGTCCGTGAGTACGTGCTGGACACTAAGCTGGTTCAGGTGGGTGACTTCCGCAAATCGCTGGAAGAATACCGCGCCATGGAGCAGAAGACTCTCGAAGTCTCCAGCCGTATCGATGAGCTGGAGAAGGTCGAAGAGCTCTGTAATGGCGTCCGCCGAAATGCCAAGAACGCCGATGAATACGAGTGGGTAGTTCACGAGACCCGTTTTGAAGAGGCTGACCTGAAAAAGGAAGGTGTCGAAGAAAAGCTGGAGTCTGACAAAGAGAAAGAGCAAGGGCTGCAGAGCGAAGCCGACAAGCTGGAACAGGATCTTAACCGCCTGATGCAGCAACTGGCAGACCTGCGGGCGGAGATGAACAACTCCGACCACGCTAATCGCATCAAAGAGCTGGAGTTGAAAATCGATTCCAAGCAGCACGAGCTCAATGTGGTTAAGGATAAAATCTCCGGTATCTACAATCTGCTTCGCTCCACCGTTAGTTTTGCCAAGCACGAAACTCTATTACCCACTGCATTTATGGATTCTGTCAAAGAAGCGGTTGGTCTGTGGCGCGAAGGAGAAAATCTGTTAGGCAACGTATGGCCAGCAGAGCCCATGGCTGTGGATAACTGTCTGGAGCAGATGAAGAAACAGATCGACAATGTGCGTCTGGACATTTCTCGCCATTTCGAACGGGCGGTGATCGATCTTAGTTCCATGCGCCAGAATCTGGAAGGACATCAGGGCGCTATCGAACAGCTCAAGCAGGGCCGAGCACCACTGCGTAAAAACACCCGCGAGCTGATGGCATTGTTGGAAGAGTACGGTATCGAATCGATTCCATTGTGCGAACTCACCGAGATCAATGATGACAAGTGGCGTACCGCTATCGAGAGTTTCCTCGGTGCCCGCCGCGAAGCTCTGATCGTCGATCCGGATCGGGTTAAAGATGCTATTACCCTCTACCGTCGCCGTGCTCGTCACCTCAAGGGCTGTCGTATCATCAACACCACCAAGAGCGAACACTGGTTGGATCGTGCCAAATCGGGTTCTCTGGCTCAGTACGTGGATTGTGACAATAGCCACGCCCTGGCCTATATCAACCGTGCTCTGGGCGGAGTGATGGCAGTGGAAACCGAACAGGAACTGCTGCGTCATGAACGTGCGTTGACCTACGATTGCATGTTGCAAACCGAAGGAGCTACCACCTCGATCCACGAGCAGGCGCCGATGATGGGTAGCCGCCAGCGTGAACAGCAATTGTTGCAACAGGATCAGAATTTTGAACGTTTGCAGGCTAAATTTACCGAGCAGGAGCAGGAACACAAGGCCCTGGACGGACTTAAAGACAACCTGATCAGGCTTACTGCGGCTTTGACCGGCGTCACCGAGACTACCTATAGTTTGGCTAACGAACGCGAGATGGTTAACGCTGAAGTAGAAGGCTACCGACAGGCCATTGAGGATATCCGCAATCAGGACGATACCGGCCTGCAGCAGCGTTTGAGCTCCTTGGTTGAAGAGCAGAAAAACACCCAGACGGAACACCAGAAGCTGGTGGATCAGCTGAAGAGCCTGCGCACCAGCATGATCAAGCGTGAAGCTAATCTGGAAGTGCTGGAACAGGAGCTGGAAGAACACGTCGAGCAACGCAGCAAGTGCGAAGCCAAGAACGAATTTGACGCCCAGGCGGCTCAAGAGAAACGCGATTATCTGGAAGAGTCCTGTGGCGGAGAGCTGGAGCGGATCATTTTTGATGCCGCTCGCAAGGCTCAGAACGAGCTGACCCTGGTGGACAAGAAGAAAAACTCTGTGCGTGATGCTGTGGCCCAGTACAAGGCCCGCTATCACGGCTCCGGGATGTCCCATCAGGAGCTGGACAATATCACCGCAGAATCCACTCACCTGGAGCTGGAGCAGTTTGTTGGCGCCACTATCGGGGCGCTGAAAGAGACTGAGCTGGCTCACTATACCAAGAAGGCAGAGCGTGCCCGTGTAGAAGCAGAAACAGCATTCCGTTCGGATTTTGTTGCTCACCTCAACGATCAGATCGACAAGATCAAAGAGTTGATCCGCGAGCTGAACAGTCATCTCAAACATCGTCCTTTCCACAAGGAGATGTACAGCTTCACCATGACGCCGAATCCGGAACTAAAAGATATTCTGGCGCTGGTGGAAACTTTCTCACGTACCGATCAGGCTAATGCTGGCGGTTTGTTCGACAGTGCCAGGGACCCCAACTCTCCGCACAGTGAGGCATTGGAGCGGATTCACCAGGTGCTCAAGGATGAGGGCGAAGCGAGTATTCTCCAAGACTACCGAAACTTCTATAACTTCGAGCTGGTGATCAAGGATCTGGACGGTAATATCAAGACCAACCTGAGCCAGCGGATCAAGACCGGTTCCGGTGGTGAGCACCAGGTGCCATTCTACGTAGCCATTGCAGCCGGTATGGGGGCCACCTATCGCATCAAGCCGTCACCCACCGGTCCTAAGGGTGGATTCAGTCTCAGTATGTTCGATGAAGCGTTCAACAAGCTGGATGCTGAAAACACCCAGACCTCGTTGGGCTTTATGGGTGACTTGGGGCTTCAAACCCTGATCGCTGCGCCTGATGACAAGTACTCTTTGATGGCATCGGTGATGGATACGGTGATCAACGTCTGCCGAGACGGTAGCGTGGTGGATCTGGATGTGGAGTTCCCGATGCCAAAAGCCAAGACCTTGTTGGAATCGGATAATCCCTATCGAATTGCCAAAGAGATGCGGGAAAATCAGGCGGAACCGTCGGAGGAAGCCGAGATCGCCTGATCGATTGGACAGAGTAAAAAGCCGGTCTTATGACCGGCTTAATGAGATGGTTCCCCTCGCTCCAGAGCCAAGGCTTCGGAGTGAACCAAAAAGAGGAGCCATCTCATGTCTACTATCAAAGTCCTTGGAATCGATTT
>JAPHRD010000085.1 GCA_026196225.1 Motiliproteus sp. | reverse complement strand
TGAGAGTAGGTCATCGCCAAGCGCCTAATATAGAAGAACCCGGTCCGTTGGACCGGGTTTTTTTATATCCGTCACTCATCGAAATGACCTGCTCGAGAGCAGGGCCGCGGCGGAAATAGACAAAGCCCTGCTCCGAGGACTTCCATCGGCAATCGCCTAATACGAATAACCCCAGAACGCTGTGCTGGGGGTTATTCGTTCTATGCCCAATGAAAATAGTAACCACCAATATAGAATCTCAGGTACAGGCATAACTTGAATAGTTTGTAGTATAGGTTTTGACAGGCGGGCGCTGGTTTGGGGCAGGAACGGTAACTTATAAGAAAAAGCAAAGGGCTCTAAACCATCCTGGTTTGAGCCCTTCGGCGAGGCGGATTGCGCTTTGCTTTCCATGCATCCTAGCCGGAATCCTTTTCAGCTATCAGGTCCTTCTGATAACCTCGCGAGATAAGTATGCAGTTTTTAGTGCATTAGTTTATATAGGTATTTTTCCTATTTTCAGCTGTTTTAATTGATGGTTCATTCAATAATAGAAATAGGCTATAGGAGGTTCTGCGCCTGTAATGCCTCAATAAATCTAGGCTTTCCCTTGAGTTGCACAATTCGTACTTGGCTGATATCGATTTTATTGGATAGTAATAGCTGGAATAGAGGTAGATGGTTGCGCTTAAGGCTTAGGTCAACGAGTGTGTCCCCCCGCATATCCTGTTGATCTAGAGATGCGCCCCGTTCAACGAGAAACTTGATAGTAGGCCAGTAACGATCGATATCTTTACGCACTAGCGCGCCTAGTGGTGTTTCGCCCTCATTATTCACGGCATCGATATCTGCACCAGTAGCGATAAGGTACTTTGTAGATGCTAGTGATTGCTCAGAAGCGTAGTGAAGTGCAGTCATGCCTGCGGAAGTGGTGTGAGTAACGTTCCCACCTTTTGATGCAAGCAGTTTGATCAGAGCTAAGCCACCATTTTGGCTGGCTGAAATTAGCGGTGTTTTCCCCACCCGATCTTCAGCATTCCCTGGCGCACCCTTTTCCAGCAGATATCTAACTGTATCGATATGTCCTTTTTTTGCGGCACGGTGTAAAGGGGTCTGTTTTAGAAGGTCCGAAGCGACAATGGAGGCTCCATTATTTAGTAGTAGATTAACTACCTCAGTGTTGCCCGCTTCTGCGGCTAAATGAATTGCTGACGCCCCCATATCAGAGCGAGAGCGAAGATTGACAGGCGCGTTCACATTGAGCAGATGATTTATAATCTCACTGTTGTTATTGATGATAGCCCAATGAAGTGCAGTTCTACCTCTGGAACCGCTACGGATATCGCTGGCTTCTAGTAGATCGTGGTCTGATCCACAGTGTTGAACAAAGGCAAGATCACCTTTCTCTGCAGCCGCAATGAATTCAAGCCCTTTGCATTGGCTGTCTTTCTTTGAAGGTTGGCTAGCTGCACTTTCAATAATACGGCGTTTTGGCAGTGTCTTTTGTGCTTTCTCAGTTTGGCGAAATTCGATCTTTGGCTCTGATGCGGATGGTGGGGAATCTGGTTTCTCCTCTACGCTGCTGGGGGGCATGGGCTTCTCAGTCGATATAGCGGTAGCAGTAGAATCATTATCGGGATTGCTTAAGGGGTCGCTTTTTTCTTTCTCTTTATTGAGGTCTGCAACCGGCAGCTGTTGCTTAGATTCAACAGGGTCAGGTCTTTTTCTATCTTCCTCTTCAGGCTTCACTGCCAGAGTGCTATCGGGCTTTGATTCTGTATCAACCGCAGTAGGTTGAGAGGTAGGTTGAGAGGTAGGTTGAGAGGTAGGTTGAGAGGTAGGTTGTTGTACCTTCTTGGGTTTTTTCGCCTGCTGCTTTTCTTTTTCTAGGATGGCGTTGATGCATTCTTTGGTGAATATGATTTCACCGTCCTTTTCGCAGCTTTCAATGGCCAAGACTGGTCCAGAGACTAGACATAACAGAAACAGTATTGAGGCTCTAAATGTTATTGCTGGCTGCATGATCAAGGATTGGCCTGCGATTGGCTCAGTGTCATTATTTTACGCTCTAACCGCTCCCTAATTAGGCGAATGTGAAGACGTAAGTTGTATTGGGTGTCTGCATAGGATTTCGGTACGACCACCTGCATCACGTCGTTTTCGATATCGAGGAGCTCTTGTAACAGTTCTTGTACACCGGTAACGTCATTGGTGGCTTCCGCACGGAAATCCAAAGAACGCAGTTGATCGTACCAGCGATAAATTCGAGAGCGCACCCGCCAGCGGTAAGTTGGCGGAAGTACCTTTGCCAGAGGGATCATTAACGTGATCAGCGGCACCAGCATGACGATCAGGCGGTCCAGCATATTGGCTAGCCAGAATGGCATATAGCGTTGTAAAAAGGGTGGGCCGGATTTTATAAAGCGTTCGGCATCTTCGTGGATTGGATAATCTAAATACTGGTTGGAGGGGAATTGGCCAATACTTTCAAATACGCCTCCTTGTCCGTGGCTTTCCGTAGCTGCTTGCAACATCAACGTGGCCAGTGCGGGGTGGAAATCATCACGGATGACCAGAGTGGCGGCTGGAGCGATCAGAGTAATAGTTTGCTCAGGGATATTTTTAGCCAGGCTAGCGATACCTTCGGGTACTTCAACGCTGGAAAGATATCGGTGTAGTCGGGTATAGGCTGGTGCTCTATCAAAACTGAATAATTTTATGTCTGGCTGCTCTAATAGCATCTGAACTACGGGTGATTTTGGGCTGGTGACGCTGAAATAAAGGTCTATATCCCCTTGGATCAAGGCATTGGCAGCATCTTCTCCGGATAACGGCAAAAGTTCGGCGTTGTTATCTTGAATGCCATTGTCGGCTAACAGGCGTAAAGCTACTGCGCGAGTACCGCTACCATCTTTGCCAATCGCGAGTCGCTTACCAGCCAAATTGGAGAGATGAGTGAATTCAATGCCCTGACGGTAAAAAACCCATAGTGGCTCAAAATAGAGACTTCCCAACGATTGAAGTTCTGCTCCAGGCTGTTTGGGGATACCGCCCTGTACAAAGGCAATATCGACTTCGCCTTGGGTTAGAAGTTGAAGATTTTCGACAGAGCCTGCGCTGCTTAACACTTCCAGCTCAATCCCCTGCTTGAGCAAGGCTTGGCGATATTCCTGAGCAAATTGATAGTAGGCGTTATTCGGATTGCCAGTAGCGATACGAATGGTTTTAGGCGGTGCGGGTTCGACAAACTGATAGGCGAGAATAAAACCCAGTAAAACTAGAATCAGTCCCGACCCGTAAAAAAGGATCGATTCTTTTCGTTGATGTTGTTCGAGTTCTTTGCTCATGTAGATAGCCGTATGGTTTCTTATGAATTATCGGCACTTTCTTTTCAGAATCAATAGATAAACGCCTTTCAGATGCAGAACCTGAAAGATGAGCACAAAAAAAGCCGCAACCCGAAGGTAGCGGCTTTTGATTAAGCTTGATTCAGAACTTAGGCGAACAGGTGCTTAACAGCGTCGCGTTCTTCAGCCAGCTCTGTTTCGGTAGCAGTCATCTTCTCACGGCTGAAATCACTGATTTCCAAGCCCTGAACGATTTCGTACTGACCGTCTTTACAGGTGCAAGGGAATGAGTAGATCAGACCTTCAGCGATGCCGTAGCTACCGTCGCTTGGGATACCCATGGAAACCCAATCGCCTTCTTCAGTACCCAGAGCCCAGCTGCGCATGTGGTCAACTGCGGCGTTAGCAGCAGAAGCAGCACTGGACAGGCCACGAGCCTGAATGATCGCAGCGCCACGCTGCTGAACAACAGGGATGAATTCTTCTTTGTACCAGGACTCTTCAACCAGATCGGTAGCAGCAGTGCCATCGATGGTGGTAGTGCTGATGTCAGGATACTGAGTAGCGGAGTGGTTACCCCAGATAGTGACCTTCTTAACGTCGGTGCAGTGCTTGCCAGTCTTGTTGGCCAGCTGTGCGGCGGCACGGTTATGGTCAAGACGAGTCATAGCAGTGAACTGACCAGGGTTCAGGTCAGGAGCATTCTGCTGAGCGATCAGAGCGTTGGTGTTGGCTGGGTTGCCTACAACCAGAACTTTAACGTCGCGGCTAGCGTGATCGTTCAGAGCCTTGCCCTGTACGGAGAAGATCGCTGCGTTTGCTTCCAGCAGATCCTTACGCTCCATGCCTGGTCCACGAGGACGAGCACCTACCAGCAAAGCGTAGTCTGCATCTTTGAATGCAACGTTAGGGTCGTCAGTTTGAACAACACCTTGCAGAAGGGGGAATGCACAGTCTTCAAGCTCCATCGCTACGCCCTTCAGAGCGTCCAGAGCAGGAGTGATCTCCAGCAGTTGCAGGATTACTGGCTGATCATCACCCAGCATCTGTCCAGAAGCGACACGAATCAGCAAAGAGTAGCTGATCTGACCCGCAGCACCGGTAACTGCAACGCGAACAGGTTGTTTCATGGAATTTCCCCTTATGTCATTTAGTGAGAGAACCCGACTTTTAAGGTCGGATTCTTAAAAGAGTGGCGGGATTATAGCAGCAATATTACTTTTGTTGCTATGCAACCTAAAGCGACTAATACCAATGTTTAGTCCCTTAGGCCTAAAGCGCCAGGTAGTTTGGTATATATCAATTAGAATTTGGCAAAATTAGAGGAATCGGATGTGATTCCTTTACTCAAGATCCAGCGCTAAGCGGAAGCCCCAACTGTTGCGGCTACTGTTGGGGGGATGGCGGTAGCGGCTGGCCGAACGCAGCAGGCGCGAAATATCGTACCAAGAGCCTCCCCGCATTACTCGGTAGTTGCACTGGCCGACATTCCAGCTGGATCCGTCTTTCGGCGCGTCATGGTAGGTGTTGTTGTAACAATCGGACACCCATTCATAGACGTTGCCGTTCATATCATTGAGACCAAATGCGTTGGCTTTGAAGCTACCTACCGGGGCGGTTTGACGACCATCAAAAGGGCTACCGCAGTCATCGCAGACGGCTTTATTGCGTCCCTTGTCATTACCCCACCAAAAGGCTGTTGCGGTCTTGGCGCGGGCGCCGTATTCCCACTCCGCCTCGGTGGGCAGGCGATAGGCCAGACCGGTTTTGCGACGCAGCCAATCGGCGTAGGCGTTGGCGTCATTCCAGCTGACGTTGATAACAGGGCGATCGCCACGGCCCCAGCCTTCATCGTCGGGTAAGGTTCGCCCCGTGTCGAGAGCAAAGAGGTCGTATTCACTGAAGGTTACTTCATTCTGGGAGAGCGCAAATGGATGACGAATATGAACCTGATGGGCTGGCAACTCGTTGTCATCCCCCCGGCGGTTTCGATCCCCCATGGTGAATTTTCCAGCGGGAATCACCACCATATTGGGGCCGTAGACATCTTTTATGATCTCATCTTTGAATATCGAGCCTGCAATAAAGCCCTGGGTTTCCAATTCAGGCTTCTGTTCAGATGGCGACACTGCCCCAACGGTGCTTTCGCCAACCATAACTGTCTTAGGTCGAGCACGGAGTTCCTTAGCGTTGGTCAGCCGAACCTTATAGCCTTCAAGTTGCTTATCCAGTGAGCTAAGGAGCTGAGGAGAAACATGACTGGCTTTTAACTCAGCGTAGAGCTGGCTGATAGCGACTTTGTTTTCACTGTTCACGGGCTGGGCCAGAAGAGACTGCAACTGTGAGATGGAATTTATAGTCGCGTCATGGCTTTTATTCGCGAGATAGGTGGAGGCACCATATCCAATTAGGACCCCGGCAATGAAAGTAACAGTGGCGGACAGTAGTGTCTTGGAGGACATTGAGCCGGTTTTAGCCACGCTAACGGTTCGTTTGATCGTTTTAGCACTATCGATCGGCGTTGATTGCAGCTTGTGGCCAGCGTCTGCGCTTTCGGTCGCTGCATTGGTGGGAAACAACTTCTGCAACAAAGCGGTGGCGCTGGCTGGTCGATCACCTGGATTATCGGAAAGTGCCGGTTTGAGTGTTTCCCATTGCTCAAGCGAAAGCTGTTTGGGAGCTTCTAAATTGCTGACGTCCCGGGCATCGAGCGGTTGCTCAGGGCTGAACGGTGGATGACCACTGAACAATTGATAGACCAAGCAAGCAAAAGAGAATATATCCGCACTGTTAGACAGAGGGAGATGATCAAAGGCTTCCGGGGCGTGAAATTCGGTATTGAGTATACGCATGCCTTGCTTTTGGATCTGCTGCAGCAAGGGCTGTCGGAAAGCAAAGTTAACCAGTTTAACCCCGGCTTTTGGGGTTATGATCACATTCCAGGGGCTGAGATCACCGTGGCTGATTTTTTTCTTATGAGCAAAATCCAGCGCTTTAGCAACTTGGCTAAGTATGATGCGAGATTTTTCAACACTCAGTTGTTGATAGCCGTCTTCGAGAAGGATACGAGCCAAGCTGCGAGTATTAATCGGCTCCATGGCTACAAACATCCAACCTTCGCGGCTTAAAAAGTAGCCATAGGTTTTAGCGATATGGGGCATATCAAGCTGTTTACACAGGCTGACCTGGGTCTTGAATAATTCTAGAGAGCGGCCTTGCAGCAATACGGGATTAACGATCTCGATGGCGACTTTATCTGGATCGTTGTTTTTGTCGCCTGTGGATAGATCTTCCGCATGCCAAACTTGGCCGATGGGGCTGTTACTGACGGGTTTGAGTAGCTTGAACTGATGGTGCTCAGGCCCCAGAATCATCCCTTTACGCAGTGTAGAAAAATCTAGTGGAAAAGCCTCTGCCATCGAATTTCCTATATTTTCAGAAAGCTAGTTCACTTATTGATCCGGAGTAGGCTGTTAATATGCCTTCTTTCTCCAGACCCTCCTATTGATCTTTTGTCGACGATCTTTGGTCGTTTGCCAGTGTTCAGTTGTTGCTAGCTGGTGCTCAGGGATGGAAAGGATTTAATCAATTCATCCACCGCTTTCATCTGTTGTAAATAAGGTTCCAGTTTATCCAAGGGTAGGGCGCAAGGGCCATCGCACTTAGCCTGATTCGGTTCAGGATGTGCTTCCAAAAATAGACCAGCAATACCTTGTGATAGACCTGCTCTTGATAATTGTGCTGCCAGTGCACGTCTGCCATCGGCTGAATCGCTGCGACCGCCAGGCATCTGCAACGCATGGGTGGCGTCAAACATGACCGGGTAGCCCATCTCTTTCATGATGGAGAAACCAAGCATATCAACAACCAAATTATTGTATCCGAAGCTACTACCCCGTTCGCAAAGGATCAATCGGTCATTGCCGGCATCTTCGCATTTTTTAAGAATATGTTTCATCTCCTGGGGAGCTAGAAACTGAGCTTTTTTGATATTGATTGCGGCTCCGGTCTTAGCCATGGCTACCACTAGATCGGTTTGTCGTGATAGAAAGGCCGGCAGCTGAATAATGTCAGCGACTTCTGCTACCGGTGCTGCCTGATAAGGTTCGTGGAGATCGGTGATGATAGGAACCTGAAACTGATTTTTGACCTCTTGCAGAATTTTCAGTCCCTCTTCCATGCCGGGGCCGCGAAAGGAATTGATCGATGAGCGATTGGCTTTGTCGAAAGATGCTTTAAAAACGTAAGGGATTCCTAAGCGTTGGGTCACCTCTACATAGTGCTCAGCAATCGCCATGGCCAGATCTCTTGACTCCAGAACATTCATTCCACCAAAAAGTACAAAAGGTGAATCATTGTTAATCTGGATGTTGGCGACTTCGACAGTTTTCTGCATAAAAAATAATCTCAGCATAGACAGGTAGTTATAGAGATGGATCTACCTATGTTTGGAAAACATTATAGGGGAGTATTTCGATAGAGCCTATAGCGGGAATGTCGCAGTTAAGGTGAGCGCTGGTATCAAGCGACGGCTTGGGGAAAATGGCTGGCAAATTTACTAATCCATTCCGTTGCCGCTTGCTCTCGGCTCAACCGACGTCCTTCCTTTTCATAGATCCACTGCTGATAGCAGGTAATATGACAAACCTGTTCAAGCATGCGCATCTGAAAAGCTTGTTGTTGATCGAGAAAAACCAGCCCGAGTTCATAGTCGTCTGACACAAGGCGGCGCCATATAACCTGGACAATGGCAAAAAAGTCGGGATGAATTTGCGGCAGCGATAAACGTAGTAGCCGACCAACGGAAACTTTTCGTCCCCAACGACACTTAATCCCGCCATAGTAACGATTATTGGAGCTGCATTGAGGTAAAAAAGAGGAGGGTTCCAGTTTGATAGGGACCTGGGAGGGATGTGCTATGTATTGTTCCAGGGCAAGCAAATTACTATCCTCAAAGGCTGTTAGGCCCATACTAAGCATATCGACCTGAACACAATATGAATTAGTGGATACTGTTGGTTAAATATTCATCTAAATGGCTTAAGCGCTTGAATCTATTTCAGTTACCGGTGGAACCCCTATGGCTAAGGACAATAAAGAAGAGAAAGCTTTGGATTTAGAGAGTCTTGCTGAGGATGCGCGACGGCTTCAGCAAGATCAGCAGTCCTTGTTATTGGCAACGGTGACTGCCACAGGTCAACCTGAATCAAGCTATGCACCTTATTTCAGAGATGCGCAGGGTGATTTCTACATATTCGTCAGTGAGTTAGCGACACACACGGGTAACTTAATTGCTCATCCTCAATGCTCTATTTTGTTTATTCGTAACGAAGCTGAGACTCGAAATATATTTGCACGAGAACGGCTTAGTTTTGAATGTATAGCAGTAGATACTCCCAGAGAGAACAAACTATATGGCGAGGTGTTAGATCAGATGACCGAACAATTTGGTGAGATGATCAAGCTGTTAAGAGGATTGCCGGATTTTCATTTAATAAAGCTTAAACCGGAATCAGGGCGTTACGTCGTTGGTTTCGGCAAAGCCTATGATGTCGATCCTAGAACAGGAGCGCTCAGCCATATCGATCCAAGGAATGGATAGTAGCCTTGGGAAAAATATAGAGAAAAACGGGAATAGAGAGTGAACAAATAAAGAATGGTTGTGAGGGGTGGATTGTTCGTAAGCGTCCGGGCATCACACCGTGTCAGATTCAGGCGGTTGCCAGTTATGGGGTAGCAACTCACCGATCGCGCTGGCTTTCTGGGTCGGTAATCGA
>JAPHRD010000119.1 GCA_026196225.1 Motiliproteus sp. | reverse complement strand
TCAAAGTGTTAAAGCGGATGGCATACGGTTACCGGGACAAGACGTACTTCTTCTTGAAGATAAAAGATGCCTTTCCCGGTAAAGCGCGATGAACCAAAATAAAGCGACCCTTGGGTCGCTTTTTTCCATATCGACAAACCTATCAACGATTAGAACTTCAGTTCTTCAGGCTTTTTCTCTTTTACCTTCTCTTCAGGCTTCGGCAAATTCAGCAGCTGCGCCCGAATCTCAGTCTCCACCTCAGCGGCAATCTCTGGGTTATCTTCCAGATAACGTGCCGCGTTGGCCTTACCTTGACCAATTTTGCTACCCTTGTAGGCGTACCAAGCGCCGGATTTATCCAACAGTCCCTGCTTAACCCCTAAGTCGATCACCTCACCCATTTGGTAAATACCATGACCGTAGAAGATCTGGAATTCAGCCTGTTTGAACGGTGGTGATACTTTGTTCTTAACTACCTTCACCCGGGTCTCGTTACCGACAACCTCATCGCCCTGCTTAACAGCACCGGTCCGACGGATATCCAAACGGACTGATGAGTAGAACTTCAGCGCGTTACCACCGGTGGTGGTTTCTGGGGAGCCAAACATAACGCCGATTTTCATCCGAATCTGGTTAATAAAGATAACCAGACAGTTGGCATTTTTAACGTTACCAGTAATTTTTCTGAGGGCTTGAGACATCAATCGGGCTTGCAAACCAACATGGGTATCACCCATATCTCCTTCGATCTCTGCCCTGGGAGTCAAAGCGGCAACCGAATCGACCACAACCACGTCAACAGCGTTAGAACGAACCAGCATGTCGGTAATTTCCAGCGCCTGTTCACCGGTGTCTGGCTGAGAGACCAACATATCGTCCAGGTTAACGCCCAGTTTTTCCGCATAGATAGGGTCTAGAGCGTGCTCGGCATCCACAAAGGCACAGGTTTTACCTATCTTTTGTGCCTCAGCGATCACCTGAAGGGTCAACGTAGTTTTACCGGAGGACTCTGGTCCGTAAATTTCAACAATACGTCCAAAAGGCAAGCCACCGATGCCCAAAGCGATATCAAGTCCTAACGAACCAGTGGATACAGAAGGGATCGCTTCGCGGGGCTGATCCCCCATGCGCATCACAGCGCCTTTACCGAATTGACGTTCAATCTGACCTAAAGCCGCGGAGAGCGCCTTCTTTTTGTTGTCATCCATCGTTTTCACCCTATCTGATCAGCTGCCTTGGCATTCCGGCATACGACTACTGTATATTTGATCAGTATTATTTCACAAAATAATTGAAACGCAAGTGATGCCTTACAAGAACTTTTGGCTCTACGCCAAGTTATTGAAATTTATTATTTTTAGCTACCGATATTTAACATCATCCGGCAGCCTAGCAGTCACTCTTCGAATAATTCCCGCTTTCACGTACAATGCCTAGCTCACTAAATCCACTCAACCCAACAGGCAGCAATAGATCGATATGGCAAAGGCCAAGAACTCCAAAGGATCCTCACATACGCCAATGATGCAGCAGTATTTTCGCATCAAAGCCGAACACCCCAATGAACTGGTTTTTTACCGGATGGGGGATTTCTATGAGCTCTTTTTCGATGACGCTAAACAAGCGGCTGAGTTGTTAGATATATCTCTAACCAGCCGCGGTCACACCGCTGGCGAGCCGATTCCCATGGCCGGAATTCCGTACCATGCAGCGGACGGTTATGTAGCAAAAATCGTTCGTGCCGGCCGTTCGGTAGCCATCTGTGAGCAGGTGGGTGATCCAGCCACCAGTAAGGGGCCTGTGGAGCGCAAGGTGATGCGTATTGTCACCCCAGGGACCATTACCGACGAAGCCTTACTGGATGAAGCCCACGACAATCTGCTGGTAGCGGTATGCCGAGAGGATGATCTGTTCGGGATTGCCAGCCTTGATATCAGCGGCGGCCGCTTTATTGTTTCAGAAGTTAAGGGCGAAGAATCTCTGCAAGGCGAACTGGCCCGACTAAAACCCGCCGAGCTACTGTTTAACGAAGAAGACGGTCTTGAAGACAGCCTTGATCGGTACAACGGCTTGCGCCGCCAGCCACCTTGGAACTTTGAGCTAGACACGGCTTTACGATTACTCAACCAACAGTTCCAAACCCATGATCTTAGCGGATTTGGCTGCGAACACCTGGCGATTGCACTGCGTTCCGCTGGCTGCTTGCTTCAGTATGCCAAAGAGACCCAGCGCACGGCTCTACCTCACATCCGTTCCATCTGTGTCGAACGCCGTGACGACAGCGTCGTTCTGGATGCCGCTACCCGTCGCAACCTTGAGCTAGATATCAACCTGATAGGGGGCAATGAAAACACCCTGGCATCGGTGCTTAACAAAACCGCCACCCCCATGGGTGGGCGTCTACTGCGCCGCTGGCTGCACCGCCCGCTGCGGGACCTCGAGACCATCAAGCAGCGCCAGTTCGCCATCGAATGCCTGGTTAGCGATTATCGCTACGAAGATTTCAACGCAGAATTAAAACAGATTGGCGATATCGAACGCATACTAGCTCGAGTTGCCTTGCGCTCGGCCCGGCCAAGAGACTTAGAGCGACTCAATCGAGCACTTCGGGTACTGCCTCAACTGCAACAGCTTCTCGACGCTATTGAAGCACCGCTGCTGAAACAACTGAAAAAGGCGATTGGCGAGTTTCCTGAGATCGAATCGCTGCTCAGCAGCGCCATTCTGGAAAACCCTCCCGTGGTCATCCGTGATGGCGGCGTCATTGCGACTGGCTATGACGAAGAACTGGACGAGTTAAGGGAACTGAGCGAAAACGCCGGTGACTATTTGGTCCAATTGGAGCAACGCGAGCGGGAACGTACTGGCATCCCAACACTGAAAGTGGGCTTTAATCGTGTTCACGGCTATTTCATCGAGATCAGCCGCCTGCAATCGGAGCAGGCACCCACCGAATATATCCGCAGGCAAACACTGAAAAATGCCGAACGTTTTATCACTCCTGAACTGAAGGAGTTTGAAGACAAGGCCCTAAGCGCCAAAAGTCGTGCTCTTGCCCGAGAAAAAGCACTGTACGAGGCGCTGCTGGAAACTCTGGCTGAGTCTCTGTTCCCGCTGCAGGAATGTGGCGCTGCACTAGCGGAACTAGATGTGCTTCATAACCTCGCAGAACGGGCGGTAGAGCTAAATTTCTGTGCGCCGGAACTGGTAGCAGATGCCGGCTTAGATATTGTTGGCGGCCGCCACGTAGTGGTCGAACAAGTTTCTGAAGACCCCTTTGTGGCCAACGATCTGAAGATGGACGAAGATCGACGGATGTTGATCGTCACCGGCCCTAACATGGGCGGTAAATCGACCTTTATGCGTCAGACAGCATTGATCGTACTGCTGGCCCATATCGGTAGTTATGTCCCTGCCGAAACAGCCAGCATCGGCCTGGTTGACCGCATCTTTACCCGGATGGGATCCTCTGATGATCTGGCAGGTGGCCGTTCCACCTTTATGGTGGAGATGACCGAAACCGCTAATATTCTACACAATGCCACAAGCCGTAGTCTGGTATTGATGGATGAAGTAGGACGCGGAACCAGCACCTTCGACGGTCTATCTTTGGCCTGGTCCTGTGCCCGTTATCTGGCCAGCCAGACTCAGGCATTCACCCTCTTTGCCACCCACTATTTTGAATTGACCGCACTGCCCGAAACCACCCCCGGTGTGGCCAATGTTCACCTTACCGCGACCGAACATAACGACCGCATTATATTTATGCACAGCGTCCACCAGGGTCCAGCCAGCCAATCCTATGGATTACAGGTCGCCCAGCTGGCCGGTGTACCAAGCACAGTCATCACCCAAGCGAAAGATAAGTTATTGAAGTTGGAACAGACACCTCTGGAAACAGGAACGAGCGGCAACGGTCCCTCGCCAATTCAGGCGGATATGTTCAGCAGCCAGCCCCATCCTTTAGAAAAGGCGCTTGAAGAGCTGGATCCCGATGAGCTGACGCCGCGCCAGGCTCTGGAAGCGCTTTACCTGTTGAAACAGCAGCTGTAGCAAAGCCAAATACCAACAACCTTGCGGTTGCCACAAACTGACTATACTTGAGGGCATCTCTCCCTTTACGAGGTTAGTCAGATGACCTTTGTGGTGACCGAAAACTGCATCAAGTGCAAATACACCGACTGTGTCGATGTTTGCCCGGTGGATTGCTTTTACGAGGGTCCTAACTTCCTGGTTATTCATCCTGATGAATGTATCGATTGTGCCCTCTGCGAGCCCGAATGCCCCGCAGAGGCAATATTTGAAGAGGATGATGTACCCGATCACCAGCAGCATTTTATTGAACTAAATGCCGAACTGGCCCAGACATGGCCCAATATCAGTGAGATGAAATCGCCGCCGTCGGATGCGGCGACCTGGGATGGCAGGCCAGATAAATTAAAGCTCCTGGAGCGTTAGCACCAAGAGCTCTTTTCGTCCGCCACAGAGATCTAAAAATTTTACTCTAGCAGATCGGGACCGGTCAGACCGTTATTCTCAACAATCTCCCGTAGCCGTTTTAGTGCTTCCACTTGAATCTGGCGTACCCGTTCGCGAGTCAAGCCGATCTCCCGGCCCACCTCTTCCAAGGTGCTCATTTCATAGCCGCGCAAACCAAAGCGACGAGCTAGTACTTCACTATGTTTTTCCGGAAGCGTATCTAGCCACTCATCCAGTCGACCAATCAAATTGGTATTTTGTAGCCAGGATTCCGGATCAGCGGCTTCGGTATCGGGAATGGTCTCCAACAATGACTTGTCGGAATCTTTCCCCATAGGAGTATCAACAGAACTGACTCGCTCATTAAGCCCCAGCATCTTTTTAACGTTAGCCACTGGCTTATCGAGCATCTCTGCGATCTCTTCGCAGGTGGGTTCATGATCCAGTTTCTGAGCCAAAGCGCGGGCAGCACGGAGGTATACGTTCAACTCCTTGACCACGTGTATGGGAAGGCGAATGGTGCGGGTCTGGTTCATGATGGCCCGCTCAATGGTTTGGCGAATCCACCAAGTGGCGTAGGTAGAAAAGCGGAAGCCACGCTCGGGATCGAACTTTTCTACCGCACGGATCAATCCAAGGTTACCCTCTTCGATAAGATCCAATAGCGTCAGGCCGCGATTGATGTAACGTCGGGCGATCTTCACCACTAGGCGCAGATTGCTTTCGATCATCCGCTTGCGTGAAGCTTCGTCCCCTTTCAGTGCACGGCGGGAAAAATAAACTTCTTCCTCCGCTGACAGCAGTGGGGAAAATCCGATTTCGTTGAGGTAAAGCTGAGTGGCGTCTAGGTGTTTGGCATGCAAGAGGTCTTCGTGAACCTCACTACGGGCCTTATCCATGACCGCCTTATCACTGGAGCTTTTTTTCTCAACGCTGTCCTTGTTTGTGCTCTTTTTTTTGCCGCTCATGATTCTCGCTTTTGGTTGCGCCAGTTCGAGTGTGTGCATAGGGCTGTTACCTGCTTTTCCACTTCTAGCGAGTCTTACGACCCTCCCGAAGCGGCTCATTTATTTTTATTATCGCTTAGGCAAATAATTCAACGGGTTCACCGGTTTACCGTCCTTGCGGATCTCGAAATGTAACATCGTCCGCGTTGTACCGCTACTCCCCGCTTCAGCAATCTTTTCACCACCTTTCACTCTATCGCTCTCTTGAACGAAGATTTTGTGGTTGTGCGCATAGGCGCTTAAAAACTGCTGATTATGATTGATGATAATCAGATTTCCATAGCCGAGTAAACCACTACCTGCATAAACCACCTCCCCAGAAGCGGCAGCAACTACCGAATCACCACGATTAGCTGAGATATTTACACCCTTATTCAACTTACCTTGACCACGATAATGCTGAATTATTTTTCCTTTTGCGGGCCAGCGCCAAAACACTTTGCCAGTTGCCTTAGGTTGTGTGGGTTTTACGGTAGCAGGACGGTTTTGGTTTACTTTTTCGTGTTTTGTTTTACTCGCAACAGATTTAGGACGACTAACAGGCTTGTTTGGTTTAGACGAAACAAGTGGCGCTTCCTGCAAGCGAATACGCTGGCCCGGATAAATGCGGTAGTGGGAACCTATACCGTTGGCACGAGCCAAGGCACGAAAATCCTTGCCATACCTAAATGCGATGGAATAGAGAGTGTCGCCCCGTTGAACAACGTAGTGACTTTTACTAGTGGAAGAACTGACCACCGTTCGTTGCGGTGCAGGCTTTCGATTCTTTTCAAGTGAGCGCTCACTTACCGGAGCATAGCTACCACCTGAGCAGCCATAGAGCGAAACAACTAGAAGGAGCGGCAACAATTTTATTGAACAAAACCGTGCCACAACCGCAGCTCGACGGTAGACAGTTTCAAGGCAACGGGATCTATTCAGCAACAATTGCACCTTGGTTCAGCGGCCGTACCGCACCGCGTAATACTCCTTAACTCTTTGAATTCATTTTCAGTTCAAGAATATATACCAAGGCACCACCAACAAGCATCAATAAAAGCGCCAGTAATATAAAAGGTTCTTCTCCTGTCAGCGCCTGATAGCTAACCGGCATCACGTTATCCTGTACCAACGGCACCTGATCTCCATGACTATTGATACGGTAGGAGGTGGTAAATTTCCAGGGCCATACCTTATTCAGCGACCCGATCATAAAGCCGGTTAACAGAGCTACGGTAAGGTCATGATAGTGACGAAACATCCAGGAAAGAAGATGAGAAAAGCTCAACAGCCCGACCAGGCAGCCAAACATAAACAGACCAAGGATATCCACTTCAAAACCTTTGATCGCCCCCATAATCGGCGCGTACATCCCCATCAGCAGCAGAATAAAGCTTCCAGAGATACCGGGAAGGATCATTGCACAGATGGCGATAGCACCTGCCAACACCACCGATAATTTAGTGATCTCAGCCTGCACCGGGCTGATCATGGTCAACATATAAGCTACGACAGCACCGAAAAACAGCATCAATACCTTATTGCTATCCCACTGCTTGACCTGCCCTAGCATCCATATCGATGACGAGAGTATCAATCCGAAGAAGAACGCCCATAACATAGTTGGGTAGGTCTCCAGCAAGTAGATAACTACACGGGCAATGGTGGCTAAACTACCGAGAATACCGAACAGCAACACCACCAGGAAGGTGCCGTTAATATGGTTCCAGAAAGCCTTGATCCCCTGAGAAAACAATACTTTGACTGCACTGGGATTGACCGAACGAATCGATTCCAGCAACTCTTCATAAATACCGGTAATAAATGCGACCGTACCGCCGGACACCCCCGGCACTGCATCTGCAGCCCCCATCGCAACACCGCGCAACCACAGGTAGATCCAATCCTTAGTCGTCCTCACAAACACGCTTCCCTTTAATCACTAACGAATGGAACCACTTAACATCGGCACAAATTTGACTCCTTCCAGCACCGATTGTATGTATTCAGTTTCCGATTGCCTAACCACCAACCGCAGCTGCTGGGTGGCTCCCCCAACAGGTATGATTAAGCGGCCGCCGATAGCCAACTGTTCAAACAACTCTGGCGGGATCTGTTCTGGAGCTGCGGCACAGATAATGCCGTCAAAGGGACCCTTTTCAGGCCAACCAAAACCGCCGTCGGCGTGTTTAAACTGAACATTGTGCATGCCCAACTTGCTAATCAGCGAGCGTCCCTTCTCCTGCAGCGGCAGAATGCGCTCCACACTGAAGATCCGTTTGACCAACAGCGCCAACACTGCGGTCTGATAGCCCGATCCGGTGCCGATCTCCAGTACCCGTTGTAGTTCACCACCATCCAACAAAGCTTCGGTCATCTTGGCGACAATATAGGGCTGGGAGATGGTCTGGTTATAGCCGATAGGCAAAGCAGTATCTTCGTAGGCCCGATGAGACAACGCCTCGTCCACAAACAGATGACGTGGCATTTCTCGCATCACATCAAGAACCCGCTGATCTTTGATACCAGACTGCGCCAGACGGCTAATCAACCGCTCACGGGTTCGGCGGGAGGTCATGCCAATACCCTGTACAGAAATCGTGCTCACTCTAAACCCTCTAACCAGGATCCCAAATTATCGAATCCCGAATACTGCGTCATATCCGCCTGCAGAGGCGTTATCGAAACATAGCCCTCATGGACTGCGTAAAAATCGGTTCCGGGACCACTGTCTTCAGCATCACCGGCGGCGGCAATCCAAAACCGCTCTTTGCCACGGGGGTCAACAGAACGAACCGGCTGAGCCGCCAAATTGCGATGACCAAGGCGGGTAATGTGAATTCCTTTGATCTCTTCAATAGGCAGATCAGGTACGTTGACGTTTAATACCGTTCGTGGCGCCAAATTAAGATGATTAACATCGCTGATCAGCTGCCGGGTGATCTCCGCTGCTGTGGCATAATGATTGTTCCCCACTAGCGATATTGCCATCGCAGGTCGCTGAAGATATCGCCCCTCCATCGCCGCCGCAACAGTGCCGGAATAGAGCACATCATCCCCTAAGTTCGCCCCTCGGTTGATACCTGCAACGACCATCCGCGGTTGGTGATCGAACAGACCAGAGATACCCAAGTGGACGCAATCGGTGGGTGTTCCATTGATACTGTAAAAGCCGTTGCCCAGACGATGGTGCTCCAGCGGACGGTCCAGGGTCAGTGAATTGCTGGCACCACTGCGATCGCGATCGGGGGCCACCACGCAGATTTCAGCCACTTTTGCCAACTCGGTGGCCAGTAGATTGAGGCCGATGGCATGTACGCCATCATCATTAGAAATCAGGATACTCATAATTATATTTTTGCTGCCTATCCACCGGTGTCATTAGGATGTTGGCTGTTTTCGGCGACCCGATACTGACAAATCTCCCGCAATACACTGGTTGCGAAAGCGCCGGGCGGTAGTACAAAACTAAGTTCTAGGCTATCTGCATCGACGAATTGCCACCTCAGATTCACGGCTTTGAGCCGAACACTGCGCCGCTCCGACTTCAGCCCGGCACGTTCCAACCCATCACACCAGCTCTGCCTGGCCGACAGTATATCAGTTTCAAGGGCCAAGGACTGTGCTTCAACCTGTGACCGACCTCGACCAAAAAGAGGAGCAGAGGGATGCAGACCCAATGACTCAAGCTGCTGTTCCAATTGCCCTTTTTCGGTAATTTTAGAAAGATTGCTGGTACCGTCTTCAATGAACCGATCACCTTCCAGCAGACGATCGAAACAGCCTCGTTCAATGCGTTCTGCAACAACCTCGTTAAACAACAGTGAACGCGCCGCTGAGAGGTATAGACCACGACGTTGACGATCTTTAACTCGGATCTTCCCCGTCAGTAAGCTATCAGCCTGATCCAGATTACCCGCCTCTATTCCGAATCGCTGTTCACCGTAGTAATTGGGTACACCGGCACGGACAATGAGATTTAATCGCTCTTCAATCTGTGCTACATCTCCAGACAGCTGCCGAAGGGTGATTTTGAAGCGATTACCCAGATGGGTCCCCCGCTTGAGTTTGCGATGATGACGTTCGACTCGCAGCAACTCTACCGATTCTCCACAAATCTGCTGCCAATTCACATCTGATCTACCGGGCATCCAGATGCTGAACCATTGGCTGGTAAGCGCATGACGATCCTTAAGCCCGGCATAGCCTACATCCTGAGGTTTAACCTCTGCCAAACGGGCCAGCTGTTTCGCCAGCCACTGAGTGTTGTCGCCGCGCTTACGAATATGCAAAAACTGATGTTCACCTTCACCGCTGGGTTCAAATCCCAGCAGTTCATCCACCTGAAAGTCTTCCGGAACAGATCGAATAACACCCTGACAGGGAGGGGCTCCATGGAAACGGGGAAAATCGATATTGAAGGTCACTGTGCTCATTTGCCTTTCTTTTCTTCCGGTAACAGGAAGAAGGTCTCTCCCTTACGAATCATGCCCATTTCACTACGGGCACGCTCCTCCAGGGCAGAGATCCCCTGCTTAAGATCATCCACTTCCGCTTTTAACGACTGATTTCTCAGCTGCAGTTTCTCGATCTCCAACTGCTGCCGGTCAATGGTCGATTGCAACGCCCAGACCGAAGGCAAACTGCCCTCACCCAGCCATAAACGGTACTGGAGGCCTAGAAAAAGCATGACCAACAGGGCCAGCAACCAGCGCATGGGTGATCCTTAAGTTCGATGAATGTACAGGGTATTGTGCCCTGTCGGCGGCGATCAAAAAAGGGGAGCTAGGCTCCCCTTGATAGATAATTCCATTTCAGCGTAACGCTGGCCTGGAATCAACAGATCAGCATTAAATTATGCCTGACCTTTGATCTCGGACAGACCATTGTAAGGAGCCTTGCCGCTGAGCTCCTCTTCGATCCGCAGCAGACGGTTATACTTGGCTACGCGGTCAGAGCGGCACAAAGAACCAGTCTTGATTTGACCAGCCTTAGTGGCAACAGCCAGATCAGCGATAGTGGTATCTTCGGTCTCACCGGAACGGTGGGAGATAACGGCGGTGTAACCGGCATCCTGAGCCATCTTGATAGCATCCAGCGTTTCGCTGAGGCTACCGATCTGGTTGAACTTGATCAGAATGGAGTTGGCGATGCTTTTCTCAATGCCTTCACCCAGGATTTTGGTATTGGTAACAAACAGATCATCACCCACCAGCTGAACTTTGTCACCGATCTTGTTAGTCAGATCTGCCCAGCCGTCCCAGTCGCTCTCATCCATGCCATCTTCGATGGAAACAATGGGGTAGTTGGCAGAGAGGTCGGCCAGGTAATCAGCGAAGCCAGCCGCGTCGAATACTTTACCTTCTCCGGACAGGTCATATTTGCCATCTTTGTAGAACTCAGAAGAGGCACAGTCCAGAGCCAGAGTGATATCTTTGCCCAGCTCGTAGCCAGCCTTGTCGATCGCTTCTTTGATTACTACCAGCGCTTCTTCGTTAGACGCCAGATTAGGAGCGAAGCCACCTTCGTCACCCACGGCAGTGTTGAGACCACGACCAGACAAAACAGCCTTTAGTGCATGGAAGATTTCAGCACCGATGCGCAGTGCTTCAGCAAAGCTTGGAGCACCAACGGGCTGAACCATAAACTCTTGGATATCAACGTTGTTGTCCGCATGCTCACCACCGTTGATGATGTTCATCATCGGAACAGGCATGGTGAAATCGCCGGCGTTACCATTCAGCTCAGCAATATGGGCGTACAGCGGCATGCCTTTCTCAACAGCAGCGGCTTTCGCAGCAGCCAGAGAAACAGCCAGAATAGCATTGGCGCCCAGAGTGGCTTTGTTATCAGTACCGTCCAGATTGATCATCGCCTGGTCCAGTGCACGCTGATCCAGCGCATCCTTACCCACCAGCAGGTCACGTATAGGACCGTTGACTGCGGCAACAGCTTTCAACACACCTTTGCCTTTATAGCGAGCGGCATCGCCGTCACGCAGTTCCAGCGCTTCGCGAGAACCTGTAGATGCACCAGAAGGCGCACAAGCGGTACCAAACGCGCCTGATGCCAGGATCACGTCAGCTTCTACGGTTGGGTTACCACGTGAATCAAGAACCTCACGTGCTTTGATATCTGCAATTTCAGCCATCTTGCCAATCACTCCAAATCAAACAATTTTAAATTCCGTTTGCCTCTGACGTTGTCCAGACCCAATGGTAAGAAACCGCGCTCAGAAACAAAAACAGCCAGAAATTCTGGCTGTTACTCAATCATTACTTACCTGCGTTATTCAGCGCGGCCTTCACAAAACCGGCAAATAGGCCATGCCCATCTCTGGGCGTCGAGGTGAATTCCGGATGGAACTGACAGGCCACAAACCAAGGATGATCAGGTACTTCAACCACTTCAACCAAGGCATCATCCATAGATCGACCAGCGATGCGCAAACCTGCCGCCTTAAGCTGGTCTACGTAATTGTTGTTGACCTCATAGCGGTGGCGATGACGCTCCAGAACAACCTCTTTACCGTAGTTCTTATAAGCAGTGGAATCAGCACTCAGTCTGCATTCCTGGGCGCCCAGTCGCATGGTACCACCGAGGTCATCCTCAGCGCCGCGGGTTTCAACACCACCCTCGGAGGTTGTCCATTCGGTGATCAGACCCACAACAGGATGTTCAGCATCAACCTTGAATTCGGTGCTGTTGGCGTTTTCAAGACCTGCCACATTACGAGCAAATTCGATAACGGCTACCTGCATACCCAGGCAGATACCCAGGTAAGGCACCTTGTTTTCACGGGCATAGCGAACCGTGGAGATTTTACCTTCAACACCGCGCTCACCAAATCCGCCAGGGACCAGAATGGCATCAACGTCAGCCAGCTGGTCGGTACCATTGCGTTCAATATCTTCAGAATCGATATAGCGCAGATTCACCTTGGTGCGGTTTTTAATACCGGCGTGGATCATCGCTTCGATCAATGACTTATAGGCATCCAGCAACTCCATGTACTTACCGACCATGGCGATGGTGACCTCTTTGTGAGGATTAAGCTTGGCATCCACCACATCATCCCATTCAGTCAAATCGGCCACGCCACAGTCAAGACGGAACTTATCCACCACGATCTCGTCCAGCCCCTGTTCATGGAGCATACGGGGGATACGATAGATCGTATTGGCATCCGGTAAGGAGATAACCGCGCGCTCTTCAACGTTGGTAAACAGAGACAGTTTACGGCGAGAAGACGCTGGAATTTCGTGATCAGAACGACACACCAGGATATCCGGTTGAATACCGATGGAGCGCAGTTCCTTCACCGAGTGCTGGGATGGTTTGGTTTTGGTTTCACCGGCGGTAGCAATATAAGGCACCAAGGTCAGGTGCATGAACATTGCCCGGGAACTACCCAATTCAACCCGCAATTGACGAACCGCTTCCAAAAACGGCAGTGATTCGATATCACCAACGGTACCGCCGATTTCAACGAGGGCGATGTCGGCGTTACCTGCGCCTTCAATCACACGACGTTTGATCTCATCAGTAATATGGGGGATTACCTGCACGGTACCGCCCAGGTAGTCGCCGCGACGTTCTTTGCGCAGCACTTCCTCGTAAATACGGCCGGTGGTGAAGTTATTTCCCTGGCTCATGGTCGTACGAATAAAACGCTCGTAGTGACCTAAATCCAGATCGGTTTCGGCGCCATCCTCGGTAACGAAGACCTCGCCATGTTGGAACGGACTCATGGTACCTGGATCTACATTAATGTAGGGATCCAGCTTAAGCATGGTCACAGATAGGCCGCGGGCCTCAAGAATCGCGGCAAGAGAAGCAGAAGCGATGCCCTTTCCCAATGAGGACACAACACCGCCCGTGACGAAAATATAATGCGTCATTCGGAACCTGTCAGCAAGATGTAATACAGTGACTAAATAGGGAGATGCGAGCACCTCAAGATGGGGCTACAGAGTAGCAGATAAGGTCTAGTGCCTCAATCATGATCGACGTAAAAAAACGACTCCCAGCAAAACTTTATTCCAGCTTCGTCCGGTAAGGCCTGATAACCGTCCGCAATCCACAGACCAGCCACTGCCACCAGCTCGCCGGCCACATAAATAAGCGGCAGCTGAGACCTGCGCCAGGGTGGAATTTGAGACTCCTGTAACAGCTTTTTCAACGCTCTGGTATTTTTCTGACCTACAGGCTTGATGCGCTCACCCCCTCGACGGAAACGAATCTCCACATCGGCCAGATATTTTAACGCCAACCCCTCCCCTTTTGTCGATTGCGTCGACAAACGACCAAATTCAAACTTTTGGGTACTGTCGATTTGCCAAGGGATGATCGACTCGGGCACTTGCCAGCGAGCAGATGTTAAATAAATGGCTCCCTGAAAACGCCGGACCTCCACATCCGCCCAAGCCACCAAGGGCTGAGCATCATCCCGCGCTGGCAACAGCTCTTCGATGATCCGCATCAACACAGAGATGGAAGGCAATGAAGCTCCCTGCCTGCCCAACCAATAACGCAACAGATTGCGCTGCCGCTCTTCGCTCAATTGCGATAACGACTGACATTGCAGGGACTCACCATCACCATGGGCCTGCAGATCCAGCTCAGCCAACTGCTGATTGAGTCGATCTGATTCTGCACAATACGTCGCCGACTGTGCAAAAGAGGTTGCAACTCGGGGCCAGCGCTCTGTCAGCACAGGCATGACCTGATGGCGAAGAAAATTACGGTCGTAATCTTCTGACTGATTGGAAGGATCTTCACACCAGTCCAACTCATGTTGACAGGCATAATCCAACAGTTGCTGTCGCGTTAGTGACAACAACGGTCGGAACAGCAAAGCCTCACCCAACGCGCGCTCTTGCGGAATCGCCGCCAACCCTCGTGGACCGCTACCCCGTAACATTCGCAATAATAGAGTTTCCGCCTGATCATCCAAGTGATGAGCCATCAGCAAACCATCCCCCGGCCCAAGGATCTGCTCGAACGCTTGGTAACGGGCCTGTCGGGCCATCGCCTCTGCACTGGCACCAGAAGCCACTTCAACATGGTGAACTATCAACGGCACCTGCAAGCGTTGGCACAGCTGTTGGCAATGCGCTTCCCAATCATCCGCTTCTGACTGCATACCGTGATGAATATGGATAGCCTGAAGCTGACGACTTTTAGACAATCCCGCCGCGATCGCCAGATGCAATAACGCCGTGGAATCTAATCCACCACTTAGGGCCACGAACCAACGATTGACAGAACGATGTGCTGACAGTTGCTCGAGCAGAAAATCAGCAGAGGGAGACATAAGATTAGCCCCACCCTCAGGCGGGGCTATAAAGATCAGCTAATGCCGTAAGACATCAGGCGCTGATAGCGCTGCTGCATCAGGGTTTCAACAGACAGAGACTGCAGACGTTGAAGCGAATCTACCAACTGCTTCTTGATACTCGCAGCCATCAGCTCGGAATCTCGGTGAGCACCACCCAGGGGTTCGGAGATCACTTTATCTACCAAACCTAATTCGTGCAGTCGTTCTGACGTAATTCCCATCGCCTTGGCAGCATCTGAAGCCTTTTCGGCACTTTTCCAAAGGATAGAAGCACAACCTTCGGGAGAGATAACGGAATAGGTAGAATATTGCAGCATCATCAGCTCATCGCAAACACCGATCGCCAATGCACCACCGGAACCACCTTCGCCCACAACTGTAGAAATAATTGGCGTCTTCAACCGTGACATCACCGCCAGGTTATAGGCAATAGCCTCACTCTGGCCACGCTCTTCGGCATCGATTCCAGGATAGGCCCCTGGAGTATCGATAAAGGTCATAACAGGAAGATTGAAACGCTCAGCCATCTCCATCAGGCGGCAAGCCTTGCGGTAGCCTTCAGGCCTCGGCATTCCAAAATTACGCTTAACCTTCTCTTTTACTTCACGACCCTTCTGATGGCCAATCACCATCACAGGCTCACCTTCCAATCGGGCGATCCCACCAACCATGGCGCTATCATCAGAGAAGTGACGATCACCGTGTAGCTCGTCAAAGTCCTCGAAAATAAGATCGGCATAGTCCAGTGTGTAAGGACGCAGCGGATGGCGTGCAACCTGAGCCACCTGCCAGGCAGATAGGTCACTGAAAACCTGTTCTGTCAGGGCAATGTTTTTCTCTTGCAGACGCTCGATCTCATCATTGATATTGACCTCGCTGTCTTCACCGACTAAACGAAGCTCTTCAATCTTCGCTTCCAGCTCGGCAATGGGCTGTTCAAAATCCAGATAATTGGGGTTCATATACCTTCGCTTCCGAGTCCTAGAGCTCGATTTTCCCGGACCCTACCGGAAAAAATTAATGGCGAAGTGTAACCTTTCAGCCACAGGGTTACCAGTCGTACAAAGGCTAAATTAGCCTCGTAATCCCCCCTTAAAGCGAGGATCAGTCCTGGAGATAGCTGGCAAAAACAGGCACTATCAACAGACCAGCCTTAGGGTGCCAAAATCTCGGATTGCTTCATCAACACCGGGAACAACTGTCGCTCCTGAAGATAGGGATGATATTGCATTGCCGCCTTAATATTCTGGAAGGCTAGTGCCGCTTTGCCCTGTTGCAAGCGGATAACACCACGACCCGCCAAGGCACCAAAATGCCGCGGTTCCAGCTCTAGGGCTTTCGAGATATCCACTAACGACTGATGATGATCGCCACGGAAGAAATGGACAATAGCACGCTGATTCCAGGCTTCAGGATATTTTGGGTCCAAGGCCACCACCTGATCTAGTAAATCCAGCGCCCGATCAAAGTCATACCAACGCCGAGCATCCATGGCGTCTTTCATCAACTGGTCGATTTGCTGGTTTCCAGACTGCAGCCAAAGCATCCAGATCTTCCTCTCGACCGCTACGGCGCGGGGTTGATCAGGGGCATAACGCAATTCCAAAAACAGCGAATTAAACTGTTGCTGACGAGAATCTACCGGTTCAAGCTGAAAAGGCAGTTTGCCAGCCCAGCCAAGGGTGGAAGAAAGAGACAAAATGAGTAGGCAGGATACAAGTAGCTTCATAGGGAAGTCCTCCTGTTTTAACGACTCCCCCCGGTGTTAGATTGTTACGGCTCGAACATCTCTCCTTTTCAGCGCCGATCGGCACGTCTAATCACATCTAGACACAACTCTTAGTATAGTCAAGCCGTTTATCGGCGCAGAGATCAGCTATAAACCAGCTTTACACGCTCGCTACCGTACAAACGCTGTAGTTCCAGCAACAACTCATCCGATACTCGAACCTGCCACTGCTCGCCCAGCTGTACCAGCCCCACAGCATCGGGACGCTGATAACGGATACGCACCGCAACCCCTTCACTGCGATGGCTTTCCAACCAACCCTGCAGAGTCGCCAACAATTTGGAATCCTCGGCATTGAGCTGCAACTCTAAATGGGACGCAAAAATGCGTCGGGCTGCTGCAATATCCAGCATCCGGTTACCGCGTACTTTTAAAGAACCAGAATAATCATCGTGGGATACCTCTCCCTCGACCACTAATACTTTGTCTACGGCAATAAGTTCGCGATGCTCTTCGTAGGTATCCCCGAACAGAGTGACTTCCATGCGAGCGCTGCGGTCGTCGAGGGTGACAAAGGCCAGGGTGTCTCCCCGCTTGGTCTTGCGCAGGCGCACATCAACCACCAGACCCGCCATTTTTTGGGTCTGACGTGGCGCCGGTTTTAGATCCACCAAACGATTAGGAACAAACTTGCGCAGTTCTTGTTCATACTCTTCGATCGGGTGGCCGGTAACGTACAAGCCCAGCGTTTCTTTTTCGCCCCGCAACTGCTCTTTTGGGGTCAATTCATGAACACCACGATAGGTTTCGTAGACATCGCTGTCCTGAGCCGGGCCGCTATCAACAATAGAGCCAAACAGATCGCCAATACCACTGTCCTGATTACGGGCGTTCTGATCTGCAGCTTTTACCGCATCCGGGATCGCCTGCATCAATACCGCCCGGCTGGGACCAATATTATCCAGCGCACCACAACGCACCAGCGCTTCCAGCACCCGTTTATTGATATTTTTGACTCCAACCCGATCGCAGAAATCAAACAGATCGGTAAAGGGACCATCCTCCTGACGGGCCTGAACGATGGCTTCGATAGGGCCTTCGCCCACCCCTTTAACAGCACCGAGGCCGTACACAATCTCACCGGCATCGTTAACGGCAAACATAAACTCGCCACTGTTGACGTCGGGAAGCACCAACGGCAAGCCCATAGTGCGGCACTCTTCGATAAAGATAACCACTTTGTCGGTGTTCTGCATATCGGAAGACATAACCGCAGCCATAAAGGGCGCAGGGTAATAATTTTTGAGCCAAGCGGTCTGGTAGGAGACCAAGGCATAAGCGGCCGAGTGAGACTTGTTAAAGCCGTAGCCGGCAAATTTCTCTACAAGGTCGAAGATATTTCCAGCCAGATCCAGATCGATACCCTGACCTTCACAGCCCTCCAGGAAAATCGCCCGCTGCTTGGCCATCTCCTCCGGCTTTTTCTTACCCATGGCACGACGCAACATGTCAGCGCCGCCTAGGGAGTAGCCCGCCATCACCTGAGCAATCTGCATAACCTGCTCCTGATACAGAACCACTCCATAGGTGGGCTCCAGTACCGGCTGCAGCGGCATATACTCGTAATCGGGATGGGGATAAGAGAGCTTGGCTCGACCATGCTTACGGTTGATAAAGTCGTCAACCATGCCGGACTGCAAAGGTCCTGGTCGGAACAGGGCCACCAGGGCTACGATATCCTCAAAGCGTGAAGGCAGCAGACGCTTCATCAGATCCTTCATACCACTGGATTCCAGTTGGAATACCGCAGTGGTATCGCCCCGCTTCAACATCTCATAAACCGGGGCTTCTTCCAGATCAATAGCATTGATATCTAGGGGAGCTTCGTCTAGTTTCTCCTGCTGTCGGTGGATCGTCTTAAGAGCCCAATCGATGATGGTCAAGGTCCGCAGACCCAGGAAGTCAAACTTAACCAGACCGGCAGCTTCAACATCGTTCTTATCGAACTGAGTTACCAGGCCACCACCAAACTCATCGCAGAAAAGCGGGGCAAAATCCGTTAACCGTGTTGGTGCTATTACCACTCCACCAGCGTGTTTACCTACGCCTCGGGTCACCCCCTCCAGCTTGTAGGCCATCTCCATGATGTCCTGGACCTCATCGCTACCGTCGATAAACTCCCGCAGCGCCTGCTCCTGTTCCACCGCTTTGTTGAGGGTCATACCGATCTCAAAAGGGATCAGTTTGGAGAGCTTGTCGGCCATACCAAAGGGTTTGCCCTGCACTCGGGCCACGTCACGAACCACAGCCTTAGCCGCCATGGTACCGAAGGTGATGATCTGAGATACCGCATCACGTCCGTAGGTCTCGGCTACGTAGTCGATAACCTGATCACGGTTTTCCATGCAGAAGTCGATATCGAAGTCGGGCATGGATACCCGCTCTGGATTAAGGAATCGTTCGAACAGCAGATCATATTCCAGCGGGTCCAGATCGGTAATTTTCTGAACATAGGCTACCAGCGAGCCGGCACCTGAACCCCGCCCCGGCCCCACAGGAATACCGTTGTCCTTACTCCACTGGATAAAGTCCATAACGATCAAGAAGTAACCGGGAAAACCCATCTCGATGATAATATCGAGTTCGAATTTGAGCCGCTCTTCGTAGGGCTTGCGCTTTTCTGCATATTCCGGATCATTGCGATCGAGAATTTTCTCCAACCGTTCTTCCAAACCCTTTTCTGAGATCTCGATAAAGAACTCGTCCATGGTCATATCTTCCGGGATGGGGTAGGCAGGCAGATAGTACTTGCCCAACTCAATCTCGATATTGCAGCGCTTGGCTATTTCAAGGGTGTTGGCCAAAGCTTCAGGAATATCAGAAAACAGTGCCCGCATCTCGTCGGCGCTTCGAAAATACTGTTCGGCGCTGTAATCCTTTGGACGGCGGGGATCGTCCAAAACCCGCCCCTGATTGATGCAGACTCGAGCTTCGTGGGCATCGAAGTCGTCAGCGCGCATAAACATCACTTCATTGGTGGCCACCACCGGGCACCCATGGGAACTGGCCAACGCCAACGAAGCATGAAGATTCTCTTCATCATTGGCCCGCCCGGTGCGCTGGATTTCCAGATAGAATCTATCCGGGAACACAGACTGCCACTCTTGCAGCAGTTTTTCGGCCTCATCCTGCTTGCCAGACAGCAGCGCCTGGCCGATCTCCCCCTCCTTGGCCCCCGACAAGGCAATCAATCCCTCACTCTTTTCGGCAATCCATTCCGCCTTGAGAATCGCTTTTTCCGGCTGCAGCCCCTGCCCTTCCTGGTAAGCTCGAGCGATCAGTTCGGTGAGATTACGGTAGCCATGACGGTCCATCACCAGCAACGTCATTCGAGTTGCAGCTTCGTCTGCATCGACCCGATTCTCCAGCCACATATCTGCGCCACAGATGGGCTTAACGCCCGCATCTAGAGCGGCCTGATAGAACTTGATCAGGGCATAAAAGTTCACCTGATCGGTCAACGCGACCGCCGGCATACTCTGCTCAGAAGCTGTTTTGGCGAGTTCTTTGACACGAACAAGACCGTCCACCACCGAGTATTCGGAGTGGGTTCTCAGATGGACAAATCCTGGAGTAGCATCAGCGTTCATGAGGGTTCTTTATTGTCTGTTATTGATCGAGAAGTTGACGGACCGGCGCAAAGGAGCGTCGATGCAATGGCGTAGGCCCAAGCTGTTTCAGCGCATCCAGATGTGCGCTGGTAGGATAGCCTTTATGTTTTGCCAAGCCATAGCCGGGGTACTGGTGGTCAAACGCCACCATTTCACGGTCGCGGGTAACCTTGGCTAATATGGACGCAGCACTGATGGCTGCGACTTTGCCATCGCCTTTGACCACCGCTTCGCTGGGACAACTGAGGGGCGGGCAGCGATTGCCATCAATCAGGGCATAACTGGGTGCCACCGACAATCCTTCTACTGCGCGAGTCATTGCCAACATGGTGGCATGCAGAATATTTAGCTCATCGATCTCTTCGACACTGGCGCGAGCAACACACCAACTGAGCGCTTTGGATTTAATTTCATCGAACAGCGCTTCACGGCGTTTTTCGGTCAGTTTTTTGGAATCGTTAAGACCATCGATAGGCTGGTTCGGGTCCAGAATCACGGCTGCCGTTACCACATCACCAAACAGCGGCCCCCGACCTACCTCGTCGACGCCGGCGATCAAACGGTCATCCGCTTGGTAAAAATTTAGCCCAGACTGTTCCATCAACAAGCACTCTTGGCGGAATCGATCAGCTCAAGGATTGCAGACGCAGCCTTCTCACTGGCATTTAACCGCAGTTGCTGATGCAGTTCGGTAAAACGCTGTACCGTCTGATCGTGATGCTGTTGGTCGGTCAATTGATTCAGCAGCGCCTGACCCACCGCTTCGGGTGTGACCTGATCTTGAAGGAATTCGGGTACTAAAGGCGCATCTGCTAGCAGGTTCGGTAACGACATATAGCGAATCTTTAACATCCGAGAAGCGATCGCATGGGTTAAAGGAGCAAGCTTATAAGCCACCACCATCGGTTTTTTCAGCAACATCCCTTCCAACGAGGCGGTACCCGATGCCATTAACACCGCATCCGCCGCCTGCATCACTTGGCGGGATTTACCATGGATCAGCCGGATAGAAAGACCGCTATCGGCCACCATCGCTTCCAGCTGCTGGTAACGCTCCTGATTGGCAGCGGGCACAACAAATCGCAGATCGGGCTCCCGCTCCAGTAGCCAGCGGGCTGTATCGAGAAACACCGGCGCGAGTCGTTCCACTTCACCTCCGCGACTACCTGGTAGCATCGCCACCCACCGAGCCTCGGCATCCAATTCCAATTCAACGCGTGCTGCGTTGGTGTCCGGTTGCATTGCAATGTCATCGGCCAGGGTATGACCGATAAAGCGGGCGTCAACGTCATGACGATCATAAAAAGCTTTTTCGAAAGGAAGCAGACAGAGCATCAGATCCACAGAACGAGCGATCTTTTTCACTCGCCCTTCCCGCCACGCCCACACCGACGGACTGACGTAATGGCAGGTGGTTACACCAGACTCGCGCAACCGTCGCTCTAGGGGCAAGTTAAAATCGGGAGCATCAATGCCGATCAGGATATCAGGGGGGTTATCAAGCCAGCGGTCACGCAATTGATTGCGAATTCCCAACAGTTCACGGAATCGCCCCAACACTTCCACCAACCCCATCACCGATAGGCGCTCCATAGGGAAGAATGAGGTCATTCCCTGCTCCAACATCAACGGCCCGCCGATCCCCTCAAACTGGAGATCGGGACAGCGCTGTTTTAGAGCTTTGATCAGGCCTGCGCCAAGAATATCACCGGATGCTTCTCCGGCAACCAGTGCAATTCGCACAGCCCCTCCTATATGCAGAACGATGGGTTAGCGGATGATTCCGCGGGATGATTGGTTGAGGTCGTCGATGAGTGGCAACAGTTCTGGGCATTGCCCACTCATGGACTGCAGCTGTTTCACCGCTTCTTCAAGCTTCAGGCCCTGACGATAGATAATCTTGTAGGCCTGACGCAAGATGCGAATGGCTTCAGGGGTGAATCCACGACGCTTCAACCCCTCTGAATTAATTCCATGAGGCTTGGCTGAATTACCATTGGCCATCACGTAAGAGGGGATATCCTGTAATACGATGCTGCCACCGCCACACATAACGTGAGCGCCGATACGACAAAACTGATGGACTGCTGTCGCACCACCTAAAATGGCGTAGTCGCCGACCTGAACATGACCCGCAATGGCTACGTTGTTCGCCACCACAATGTGATCCCCAAGGACGCAGTCATGGGCCACGTGAGCCTGGGCCATAAACAGGTTGTCGTTACCGATGATGGTAACGCCCTGATCCTGAACAGTGCCCCGGTGAATGGTGCAGCCTTCACGGAAGACATTATCGTCACCAATCTCCAGACGGGTCGGCTCACCAGCATACTTTTTATCCTGGCAATCTTCGCCAACGCTGGCGAACTGAAATATTTGATTGTTGCGGCCAATGACCGTGGGACCTTTAACCACAGCGTGTGAGGCGATTTTCGTCCCTGCCCCAATTACCACATTCGGTCCGATCCATGACCAAGGCCCAACCTCGACATCATCAGCCAGCTGGGCTTTCGGATCAATATGAGCGCGGTTATCAATCAAGATTATACTTTCCGATCAGCACACAAAATCGTTGCAGAGCTAGCAAGCTCCCCATCTACGGTCGCCCGACATTCGAACTTCCAGATTCCCCGTTTCTCGGACAGCACCTTTGCTTCTAACTGCAAACGGTCTCCCGGCACAACAGGGCGCTTAAAACGCAACTTGTCAGAACCAACAAAATAGTAGATAGAGCCATCTTCAGGCTTCTTATCCATGGTTTTAAAACCAAGAATACCAGCAGCCTGTGCCATCGCCTCAACGATCAGCACACCAGGCATCACAGGATGATCAGGAAAGTGACCATTAAAAAATGGCTCGTTTACCGTCACATTCTTGTAAGCAACAATTGAATCACCCAACTCCAGCTCGGTGACTCGATCTACCAACAAAAACGGGTAACGGTGAGGCAGATATTCCCTAATTTCCTTAACATCCATCATCTAAAAACTAACCTTTGACTTGAAAAAGTAACCTTAATTATTCGTCGTTTTTAAACTGTTTTTCCAACACGCTTAAACGACTAGCCAGTTGATCCAACTGACGGAAACGAACCACATTTCGCTTCCACTTACGGTGAGGCATCATGCCCGTTCCGGATGCATACACACCTGGCGACGATATCGATTTGGTTACCAGAGTGTTCGCCATTACCTGTACATCATCGGCAATGGTCAAATGACCAACAATATTAGAAGCGCCGGCAATTGCGCAACGGCGACCTATTTTAGTGCTTCCAGCGATAGCGACACAACCTGCAATTGCTGTGTTTTCACCAATTTCAACGTTGTGAGCTACCTGAATCTGGTTGTCCAGCTTTACACCATCGGCAATACAGGTATCCCCTAGGGCACCCCTGTCAATGGTTGTTCCGGCACCAATCTCGACATCATCACCGATAACCACCCGCCCTATCTGAGCAATCTTGACCCATTGCTGTCGATTAGGAGCAAAGCCAAAACCATCCGCTCCGATCACCGCAGCGCTATGAATGATAACTCGCTCGCCAATAATAGATTCGTGATAGACGCTGACATTTGCAGCTAGCTGAGAACCACTTCCTATCCGACAATCGGCTTCAACGACAGTATTGGCACCGATGACCACATCTTTCTCTATTGTCGTATTCGCACCAATAACTGCGTTGGGTCCAATAGCGGCGCTAGGATTAACATCAGCTGTAGGATCCACAATAGCGGAGGTGTGCACACCCCCGGTCGATTCTGGCTTGCGATCGAACCAATGACTAACCTGGGCATAGCCAAGATAGGGATTATCCATTACCAATGCGTCAACAGAACAACGCTCAGCATCGGATGGGGAAAGTATCACTGCTGCGGCCTGAGCATTATCCAGTTGAGCTTGATACAAAGGATTGGATAGAAAGGCTAGATCCGAGGGACCCGCCTTTTCTAGAGTCTGAATACCGCGAACAATCCGATTGGGATCGCCGATCAACTGGGCATCGATAGCCTCAGCTATCTGTTGCAGCGTGTACTCAGGCTGGTTCATGCTTACTGCTTGTTGAGCTCTTCGACCACCTGAGCAGTCAGATCATACAGGGGGGCGGTATAAACTAAGGCGCGCTTGTTGAAGATTAGGTCAATCTTGTTCTTTTCCACGATAACCTTGAGAATCTCTTCCACTTTGGGGCGCAGCTGTTGTAGAAACGCTTTTTCCTGCTTCTGAGTTTCCTGTTGCAGCTGCAACTTCAACTCCTGAAACTGCTGGAATTTCTTCTGCACCTGCAGAAGCAGCGCCTTGCGCTCCCCCTCACTGAGAAAATCGGCTTCTTTTTCCAGCTTCTTGTTCAAGCCATTTCCTTCTTCGGCCAGAGCCATCAATTGGTGTCGTTGCCCGGCCTGTTGCAACTGCAACTGTTCTTTAACCGCTTTTGCCTGTTTAGAGGCACTAATAGCCCCCTCAATATCGAGCACCGCGTAATTCTGTGCCATGGCGATCATTGGTGCCATCAAAAATGCGCCCAATAGCAGCTTTACAAATTTCATTATCCTCTCCTAGTCTAGTTTAGAAGGTCTGCCCCAGCGCAAACTGGAATACCTCAGTTTCGTCACCCGTTTTCTCTAAAATCGGTGTCGCAATAGAAAACGACAGAGGTCCTATAAAGGTGATCCATGATACACCAACGCCTACAGACGCCCTCAAATCGTCTAGTTTAACACCACTGTCGCAATTCAAATTACTACTTAAGCAGCTAGTATCAAATACACTACCTACATCTATAAATAACAATGAGCGCAACTTGCTACGATCTTCAACAAATGGAAACGGGAAAATCAATTCTGCAGTACCTTCAATCAACACGTTACCACCAAGAGGGTCTTCATCGACGTTACTTCCCTTTGGCCCCAGTGTGTTGTTTTTAAAGCCTCTAACGGAGGAAAAACCACCGGAGAAGAAATGTTTGAAGAAAGGTAACTCACTGGTATCGCCATAACTATCGCCGTAGCCCAGATCAGTTTCCAAATTAATCAACCAACCATGAGTAATTGGAAAATAGCGCTGACCACGATACTTCAAAGTGAAATAACTGATATCGCTTCCAGGAACTGATGCTTCAAAAGTGAGCGCCTGTGAATACCCTCTAGTAGCTAGCACCCCACGATTAAGACGATTTTCTGACCAACGAAGACTGGACTTGAAAACATTGTAATTATCACCCTCTTCGACAACAAAATCAGTGATTTCCGTAGGGACATCGGAGCCAAGTTGAACGTCGATATTTTCATAGCCGACAGAAAAACGAAGCCGCTGAAATTCATCGATGGGGTAACCGAAATTGATACTCCCGCCGAAAGAGTCTAGCGCGTAGTTGCTCAGATCATCCTCATCCCGATCCTCCTTGCGGAAGAACAGACTGAAACCTCGGCTTACTCCATCAACCGTATAGTAAGGATCGGTGTAACTGAAGCTGTACTCCGTATCGGTATCACTATTATTAATGCCGACGGAGACATTCTTACCACTTCCTAGAAAATTTTCCTGTGAGACTGATAGTGCTAACAAAAGACCAGAACGTTGTGAAAATCCGACACTAGCACTAAGATTTCCAGATAGTTGCTCCACCACACTGTACTCAAGATCCACCTGATCTTCAGAGCCCGGTACAGGTACAGTTTCTACATTAACCGAATTAAAATAACTTAAACGTTCAAGACGGGATTTTGACTTCTCAATATAGAAACTGTTAGCGTAAGCGGCTTCCATCTGACGCATCTCCCGCCTCAGAACCTCATCTACACTGGTTGTATTGCCGCGAAAATTAATACGCCTGACGTAGATCCGGCGACCTGCGCTCATGGAAAAGGTGATATTGATACGATTATTTTCTTCATCGATATCAGGATTCGGGTTGACATTGGCTTGAATAAAGCCTGCTCTGCCGAAACGTTTTTGAATTTTGTCAGCACTATCAACCATGGCCTTACGGGAAAAAACGTCACCTTCCTGGAAGGATACCAAGCCATGAAGTTCCTCTTCCGGCACCTCTAGATCACCTGCAAACTGAAAGCCTCCGAAATAGTAGAGATCTCCTTCGTGAACATTAATGGTGACATAGACATGCTTGCGATCAGTGGTTAGAGAAACTTGTGTCGACTCAATCCTGAAATTGATATAACCACGATTGAGATAAAATGTACGCAGCCGCTCGAGATCGCCACTTAGCTTCTCTCGGGCATATTTACCATTATTAGAAATAATAGGTAGCAGACCCGGCTCACCCAGCTCAAAGTCCCGAGTTAGCTCTTCATCGGTGAAGACCTCATTACCAACGATATTGATATGGCGAATGGTTGCGGCTTCACCTTCTTTAATGTTGATAGTCAGGCCGACGCGGTTTTCCGGTAACTCTTCAACACCTGCTTCAATCCATGCGCCATAGCGACCTTGCGCCGCATACAATCGAGACAACTCTAAACGGATTCGCTCCAGAGTGGCGCGTTGAAACACCTCTCCTTCCTGCAAGCCCAAATCTTTCAATCCTTCAAGCAGGGGCTCGGTCTCAATGACCTTGTTTCCTTCGATGGTGATATTACTAAGGGCCGGACGTTCCTTCACCCGTACGATCAGCAAATCGCCATCACGGAGCAACTGAATATCGTTAAAGTAACCGCTGGCAAACAGCGTACGGGCAGCATCAGCTAACCCCCGGGAATCAACCTGATCACCAACATCGACCGGGAAAGCCCGAAACACGGTACCCAGATCCAATCGGCGCAGGCCATCCACGCGGATATCAGAAACTTGAAAACTATCTGCCCAAAGGGCGACCGGAAATAGAATACCGATTAACAGTAAGGTCAGCTTGCGTCTCATGCAGCGCTACAATCCCGTTCCAAAAACCTCATTGACATCACGTACACCAATTAGAGACGCGCCAGATCGTTATAAAAAGCTAGAATCATTAGCGTCATCAACAGCGCCATTCCGATCTTCAGCCCAATTATCTGTATCTTTTCAGATACCGGGCGACCGCGAACGGCTTCGATGACGTAGTAAAGTAGATGCCCCCCATCCAACATCGGAATAGGCAGCAAATTAAGTATTCCCAGGCTAATGCTCAGGTAGGCCAGAAAATTCAGGAAGCTTTCCAGACCCGACTCCGCCGAAGCCCCCGCCACTTTAGCAATGGTTATAGGCCCACTCAAGTTTTTTACCGAAATTGCCCCTTGAATCATCTTTCCAATAGATTCAAGGGTTAGGGTAATCATTTGATGGGTCTTAGCAATGGCAACTGGCAGCGCTTCGAAAACCCCGTAGCTGATTTCTCTCAACAGTTCGGGCGGCCAACTTACCTGCTCGACACCGGCACCAATATAACCGTAATGGCTCCCATCTTTAGCCTGTTTTGAAGCCGGCGTCAGAGTCAGCTCCAAAGCCTGGCCATTGCGGTCCAAACTAAAGACCACCTGCTTGTCAGCGCTTTTTTGGATTCTCTTAACCAGATCTATCCAATCTTCAATTGGATCACCATTCATCTCCAAGACCAGATCACCAATTTGCAATCCGGACTTCTGGGCCTGCCCCCCTTCAACCAGATGCCCGATCTTGGCGGGCACATGAGGCCGGAAAGGCACCAACCCCAGACTATCAATAGGCCCGCGATGCTCATCGATCTGCCATTCACGAATATCAACGCCGTAGGAGTGAGCAGCGCCGCTATCCAACGAACGGGTATCAACCACTACTCGACCAGTTTCACCGATACGAGCCGCAAGACGGAGGTTTACGTCCTCCCAGCTTCTAACGTCGTGACCATCAACGGCTAAAATTTCTTCGTTGCCCAGCATTTCCGCCACCGCTGCCGGCGAATCCTGACGCACTTCCCCGACAACCGGAGCAACGGTACTGATCCCCGCCATAAACATCAGCCAATAGGCAAAGACGGCAAATAGTAGATTAACGGCGGGGCCGGCTACGACTATGGCAATTCGCTGACTGACCGGCTTACGGTTAAAGGTCTGCTCCAACAACGCCTCAGGCACATCACCTTCGCGTTCATCAAGCATTTTCACGTAACCACCTAGCGGAATCGCTGCGATTACATATTCGGTTCCCTGAGAGTCATACCAGCGGTAAAGCCCTTTTCCGAAACCAATAGAGAAACGCAACACCTTGACGCCGCAGCGCCGCGCGACCCAAAAGTGCCCGTATTCGTGAATGGTAACCAGAATACCAAGGGTGACTATCGCAGCCAGAATGGTCTGCAAAATATCCATCTATACAAAACCTGTTGTTAAACCGTTACTACTGACCGAATCCAAGCAAAGAGGTTCCCAGCGCGAACACAGGAGCCGCTGCAGTCAAACTATCAATTCGATCCATGACACCACCGTGACCGGGCAGCAACTGACTGCTGTCCTTAATACCGCGATGACGTTTAACCATGCTCTCCAACAGGTCTCCCAGCACCGACGCCAGCGCAGTCAGCAGACAGACCGCCATAAATAAAACTATATCGGCACCTGACAACTGCCAATACCAAGCCGCAACCACAGCGATCAACATGCTAGTCGCTAAACCACCATAGAATCCCGCCATGGTTTTTCCGGGACTAACCGCTGGTGCTAATTTCTCACGCCCCCAGGCACGGCCAGCAAAATAGGCACCTATATCAGCACCCCAAACGATTAGCATGAGCAACAATAGCAGCCCGCCAGCGGGCACCATCTGCTTTAAAAGAACCAAGGCTTGCCAGGTGGGAATCAACACCACCACCCCCATCAGTGCTCGTACAGGACGCCCACCCCACTGTGCTGCTGTATCGGGATAGCTTTTAACCCAGTAGATAACCAACATCCAGAATCCAGCACTAACCAGCAACAACAACTGCGCCGACATCGACAACAGCACAATCATTGGCACCGCCGCGGTGACCACCAAAGCATACCCCCAGCGCTGTGGCGGCGATCTAAAATCAGACAGATTCCCCCACTCCCAAGCGCCCAGCAGAGTAACAACTGCGATAAACCACTGAAAATAGGAGAGAGGAAGTAGAAAAACTGCAGCCAGCACCAATGGCGCCAGCACAAGAGCGGTCAACACACGTTGTTTAAGCATCATGCTCCTCGGCTTCAACCTGCTCACTGGTCTTGCCGAAACGTCGCTGCCGTCCCGAGTATGCATCGAAGGCATCTTCAAGCACGCTCAGATCAAAGTCAGGCCAATATTTAGGGGTAAAGTAGAACTCTGCGTAGGCAAAGTGCCAGAGTAAAAAGTTACTGATTCGCTGCTCGCCACCCGTGCGAATACAGAGATCAGCGGGCGGTTGACCCGCCAGGGTCATATGGGACTCGAACATCGACTCATCGATTTGATCAACCTGCAATTCGCCAGCTTTTACTTTGCTCGCCAGCTCCTGGGCAGCCTGAACAATATCCCATTGACCACCGTAGTTAGCCGCCACATTGAGGGTCAGCCCTGTATTTCCTGCGGTCAACTGCTCTGCGTCTGCAATTTTGCGCTGTAAACTGTCGCTAAAACGACTTTTGTCGCCAATCACCTTGAGTCGAATGTTGTGCTGATGGAGTTTTTTCACTTCCCGCTTCAGGGCAAGCATAAACAGCTCCATCAACCCTTTGACTTCCATCTCGGGCCGCCGCCAGTTTTCGCTGCTGAACGCAAACAGCGTCAGCGATTCAACACCATAGCGGGCGCATCCATTCACAGTAGCACGGACAGCATCGACGCCCGCCTTATGGCCGGCGAGACTGGGCAACCGACGCGCCTTAGCCCATCGGTTGTTTCCATCCATGATGATTGCCACATGCCGAGGCAATTTTTGGAAGGATTTCAGCTCACTCATGTCTTCCCTGGTTCCCAAGATCAATCAGCAACAAGCAGCTGATTAGATTTCCATCAAATCAGCTTCTTTGGTCTGAAGATGATTCTCAACTTCAGCGATACTGCTGTCGGTGATCTTCTGAATTGCGTCCTGACTACGACGATCATCGTCTTCAGTAATCTCTTTTTCTTTCAGCAGCTCTTTGACATCGCTATTGGCATCACGACGGATATTACGGATCGCTACGCGAGCATTTTCTGCTTCCTGACGAGCCTGACGGATATAACCTTTACGGGTTTCCTCAGTCAAAGGAGGCATTGGCACTCGAATCACCATGCCGGCCGTGGAAGGATTAAGACCGAGATCAGACTTCATGATCGCCTTCTCAATCTCAGGTACCATAGGCTTTTCCCAGGGAGTAACCGTCAGAGTCCGGGCGTCCTCAACGTTAACGTTGGCGACCTGACTCAACGGCGTCTCAGAGCCGTAATAAGAAACTCTAACTGTATCCAGAATACTGGGGTGTGCCCGACCGGTGCGAATCTTCTTAAAGTTGTCTACCAGTGACTGAACGCTCTTTTGCATGCGTTCCAGGGCATCTTCTCTAATCTCATCAATCACGACTTTCTCCTTCAACCAGAACGCTTTCGATCAGCGTCCCTTCATCACCGCCCCGAACAACAGTCACCAGGGCGCCAGGCTTGTTCATATTAAATACTCTCACCGGCATACCGTGATCACGAGTCAGGCACATCGCGGTCAAATCCATAACACCCAGCTGTTTCTCTAATACTTCATCGTAGCTGAGACGATCATACTTGGTAGCGGCAGGATTTTTCACCGGGTCGTCAGAATAGACTCCATCAACCTTAGTAGCTTTCAGCACCACATCGGCCTCTACTTCAATACCCCGTAAGCATGCAGCGGAATCAGTAGTAAAGAAGGGGTTGCCAGTACCGGCAGAGAAGATCACCACATCACCTTGATTCAGGTAGCGCATGGCTTGACGTCTATCGTAGTTGTCGACAACACCAACCATTGAGATGGCCGACATAACCCGAGTGGTAATATTGTTGCGTTCTAATGAATCACGCATGGCCAGAGCATTCATAACTGTCGCCAGCATACCCATATGATCACCGGTTACGCGATCCATACCGGCCTTACTCAGCGCCGCGCCGCGAAATAGGTTACCACCGCCGATCACCAACCCAACCTGAACACCGATTCCGACCAGCTGGCCGATCTCCAATGCCATGCGATCAAGAATCGCTGGATCTATGCCGAAGTTCTCCGAACCCATTAAAGCTTCGCCACTGAGCTTCAACAAAATCCGCTTGTAATGCGCTTTGCTCTTATCAGTCACTGATTTGTATCCCCGGAAAAATTTGGTAGGCAGTTTATCACTAGGCCGAGGAGTTGCACAGGCTGAGCTACGACAATAACTACAGCCTGCGCAGAGAGGGCAGCACTTATTTCAGTGCGGCTGCGACTTCGTCTGCGAAATCGACTTTTTCTACTTCGATACCTTCACCCACTTCGAAACGAACGAAGCCGTTGATATCTGCGCCAGCATCTTTGATCAACTGACCAACCTTGACCTCAGGATTCTTAACGAACGCCTGCTCAACCAAGGAATTTTCAGCCAGGAACTTCTTGATGCGACCGCCAACCATCTTTTCAGCGATCTCAGCAGGCTTACCTGCCATATCAGGCTGAGCAAGAATGATTTCTTTCTCTTTGATCAGCACTTCCTCAGGCATCTCCTCAGGCTTAGCAACGCGAGGATTAACCGCAGCAGTGTGCATTGCTACATCTTTAGCGACAACATTTTCACCAGCAGTCAGAGAGGTCAGCACGGCAATTTTGTTGTTGCTGTGGACATAAGCACCAACATTCGCACCTTCAACCAGAGCAATACGACGAACACTAATGTTCTCACCGATTTTCTGTACCAGCGCTTCACGAGCTGATTCAAGATCACCCGCCATCAACGCAGCAACGTCAGCCTGCTTGGCAGCAAACGCAGCCTCAACGACTGTATCAACGTATGCCAGGAAACCAGCATCGCGAGCAACGAAGTCAGTTTCAGAGTTAACTTCAACCACTACGCCGTAGCTGTTGTCATCAGCAACTTTAACTGCAACAACACCGTCCGCCGCAGTACGACCAGCCTTTTTGGCCGCCTTCATACCGCTGGACTTGCGCAGATTTTCAATCGCCAGCTCGATGTCACCATCAGCTTCAGCCAGCGCTTTTTTACATTCCAGCATGCCCAAGCTCGTACGCTCGCGCAGCTCTTTAACCATAGAAGCAGAGATCTTCGCTGCCATGATAATTCCTCTCAGAATTCAAAATACGTTCAAAAAAAAGGGGGACATCGCCCCCCTTATGAAGCCTGCAATAGGCCCTTCGGCTACAGCTTACTCAGCCGCAGCTTCGGCCTGCTCTTCAACTTCTACGAACTCACCCTGATCGGCGCCAGTACCTTCCAGACACGCATCAGCCATAGCTTTAACGTAGATCTGAATAGCGCGCAGAGCGTCGTCGTTACCAGGGATAACGTAGTCGATACCATCAGGATTGCTGTTAGTATCAACGATGCCGATTACAGGGATACCCAGCTTGTTAGCTTCATTGATTGCGATACGCTCGTGATCAACATCAACAACAAACAATGCGTCCGGCAGACCACCCATCTCTTTAATACCACCGATGGAGCGCTCAAGCTTGTCCATCTCACGGGTATTCATCAAGGCTTCTTTTTTGGTCAGCTTCTCAAAAGTACCGTCCTGAGACTGCTGCTCCAGTTCGCGGAAACGCTTGATGGAAGCACGGATAGTTTTGTAGTTGGTCAACATACCACCCAACCAGCGATGGTTGACGTAAGGCATGCTGGCGCGAGTTGCTTCTTCGCGAACCACCTTAGAGGCAGCACGCTTGGTGCCAACGAACAAAATCTTGTTCTTGTTGGTAGCCAGACGCTGAACAAAGCTCAGAGAATCATTCAGAGCAGGAACAGTGTGCTCCAGGTTAATGATATGAATTTTGTTACGTGCACCGAAAATGTACTTACCCATTTTCGGGTTCCAGTAGCGGGTCTGGTGACCAAAGTGAGCACCTGCTTTAAGCAGCTCACGCATAGAGACTTGAGTCATACTAACTTCCTTAAATGTTTGGGTTAGGCCTCCATATACCCCATTGCTCACCCCGAAGGGCACCCAGAGCGAATGTGTCGGTATATGTGCGACGTTAAATTAATTGTTCACCCCAAAAAACCGAGCCGGTTCCCGGGAGCGCGACTTTATACCACATCCGCCGTGCAATATAAAGATACGCTTCCAACTTACCACCATGCGTGTACAATGATGCCCTTGCATCGCTCTACTGCTATAAATAGCCGCAGCACTCGGAAACCCATTTCCGAACAATCACAAAACCGTTTTACGAATTCATTTATTTATGACTGTCACCATAAAAACTCCTGAAGAGATCGAAAAGATGCGTGTAGCCGGAAAACTGGCTGCCGAAGTACTGGACATGATCGAACCGCACATCAAGGCCGGGGTGACCACCAATCACCTTAACCAGATCTGTCACGACTATATCGTCGACAAACAGCAGGCTATCCCCGCACCCTTGAATTATCACGGATTTCCCAAGTCGATCTGCACCTCGATCAACCAGGTGGTCTGCCACGGCATTCCCAATGACAAGCCATTGAAAAATGGTGACATCATCAATGTGGACATCACCGTCATCAAAGACGGTTATCATGGTGATACCAGCAAGATGTTTTTTGTCGGCAAAACACCCACCCACGCACGCCGCCTGGTGGAAGTTGCCCAGGAATGCCTCTATCTGGGAATCAACATGGTCAAACCCGGTGTTCGCCTGGGCGATATTGGCCATGCTATCCAGAAACATGCCGAAGGCAATTACTACTCGGTAGTTCGAGAGTACTGCGGTCACGGCATTGGCAAAGAGTTCCACGAAGAACCTCAGGTACTGCACTACGGCAAGCCAGACACAGGCGTCACACTCAAGCCCGGCATGTGTTTTACGATTGAACCCATGGTCAACGCTGGCAAGCGTCACACCAAACTATCTAAACGCGACGGCTGGACAGTTGAAACAGCTGACAAACGCCTTTCAGCGCAGTGGGAACATACGCTTCTGGTTACCGATGATGGTGTCGAAATTCTCACCTTGCGCGACGAAGAGCAGGGTAAGATTTAGACTTAGCCAACGACGGCGGTTACCCAAACCAGAGCATCAAGCATCAGGGAAAGTAGTACCGGAGCACCCATGACCGACATTCTTGTCAATTTTTCTACCGATCGCGGGCTGTATGACGCAGATGCTTTCGAGCAAACCCTGTCTGGTACCGACCCCTTCCTGAAAGTTTTTAAGGACACCTTGAAAAAGGGCCAGGAGGAACTGGATCACCGCTTTCGAGAAGGGGTCGATATTCGCACCCTGATCTACGGCCGCGCCTGGATGCTGGATCAACTATTACGACGCGCCTGGGCTCAATACCAATGGCCCGAAGGGGACAGAATAGCCCTGGTCGCCGTCGGCGGTTACGGCCGTGGTGAACTCCACCCTCACTCCGATATTGACCTGCTGATCCTGCTTAAGGATGAAGATCCGGAACAGTTCCGCGACAGCATCGAAGGCTTCCTGACTTTTCTATGGGATATCAGCCTGGACGTTGGCAGCAGCGTCCGCACCATCGAACACTGCTTTGAAGAAGCCCGCAAAGATATCACCGTTGCCACCAACCTGATTGAATCCCGCACCCTAGTTGGCGAGGACAGCCTGAGAGCTGACATGTACGACCGTGTTACCGCCAACAGCGCCTGGTCCAGCGTCGAATTCTACAAAGCCAAGGTTGAAGAACAGAAGAAGCGTCACCATCGCACCAACGACACCGAATACAACCTCGAACCGAACATCAAGGATTCCGCCGGCGGTCTGCGGGACATTCAGACCGTAGGCTGGGTTGCAAAACGCCACTTCGGTGCCACCTACGTACGCGACTTGGTTGATCATGGATTCCTGACCGAAAGCGAATTGGTCGCTCTGGACAAAGGTGAACTTTACCTCTGGAGCGTCCGCTACGCTCTGCACATGCTCACCGGTCGCTGCGAAAATCGCTTACTGTTCGATCACCAACGCACCTTGGCAGAATTCTTTGGTTACGAAGACAACGACGGCGCTCGGGCGGTCGAACAGTTCATGAGCAAGTACTACCGTATCGCAATGTCGCTGGCAGAATTCAACGACATGCTGCTACAGCACTTTGAAGAAGCGATTCTCGATACCGAGGACAACCAGGAAGTTCGGCCCCTCAACAATCGTTTCCAGATCCGCGCCAATCACATCGAAGTTGCCGAAGACGACGTGTTCGAAAAGAACCCCTTCGCCATGATGGAGATGTTTGTCCTACTGGCGCAAAATCCTGAACTGGAAGGTGTCCGCGCCTCCACCATGCGCCTGCTACGGGTAAACCGTCACCTGATCGACGATGAGTTCCGTAACGATATCCGCAACACCTCCCTGTTTATGGAACTGATGCGCAGCCCCGAAGGGGTCACCACCGAACTCAAACGCATGAATCGCTACGGTATTCTCGGCCGCTACTTGCCAGAATTTGGTTTGATCGTCGGTCAGATGCAGCACGACCTGTTCCACATCTATACGGTCGACGCTCACACCCTGAAAGTCATCACCAACATGCGCCGCTTTCGCCACCAGGATCAGGCAGAAAAATTCCCTATCGCCAATCAGATCGTTCGTCGCATTCCCAAGGTCGCCCTGCTCTATATCGCCGGCCTCTACCACGACATCGCCAAGGGCCGAGGCGGAGACCATTCAGAGCTCGGCGCAGTAGATGCGCGGGAATTTTGTAAACGCCATCATCTAGGCAAGTGGGACACCCATCTGGTGGGCTGGCTGGTGGAAAACCATCTGCTGATGTCCATCACCGCCCAGCGTAAAGATATCTCCGATCCGGAAGTGATCTACGATTTCTCCCTGAAGGTGCGCGACAGTATCCACCTGGACTACCTGTTTGCGCTCACCGTGGCTGACATCTGTGCCACCAACAATACCCTTTGGAACAACTGGCGCGCCTCGCTGATGCGCCAGCTCTATAACCACACCAAGCGGGTACTGCGTCGCGGCCTGGAAAACCCCTACAACAAAGAGGATCGCATCGAACAGGTACAGGTCGAAGCCCAGAACATGCTCAAGCATCGCGGCATCAGCGATTACAGCGCTGAATGTCAGTGGGCCACACTGGCAGACGACTACTTCCTGCGCGAAGAAGCACAGGATATCGCCTGGCATACCGAAGCGATCCTCAACCACAGCGATCGAGAGATGCCACTGGTTCTGGTCAAAGAAACCAGCACCCGGATCTACGAGGGCGCCACCCAGATCTTTATCTTTATGCGCGACCACGAGGGTCTGTTCGCGGCCTCGGCTGCGGCGCTGGACCAACTAAACCTGAGCATCCAGGACGCCCGCATCATCACCAACAACGATGGCTTTAGCTACAACACCTTTATTGTCCTGGACGAAAACAACCAGCCGATCGGCGACAACCCAGAATACATTCTGCGAATCAAAAACACTTTGGTGGACGAACTGGATGATCCCGCTGACTATAAGGCGATCGTACAGCGCCGCATGCCCCGACAATTGAAACTGTTTGCCATGCCCACCCAAGTCATTCTCAGCACCGATCCCGAGCGCCATGTGACCGCCATGGAGGTCACCACCTCCGACCGCCCCGGCCTGCTGGCCCGTATCGGTCAGGTGCTGCTGGAATGCCAGATTCACCTCAACAATGCCAAAATCGTCAACGTCGGCGAGCGCGTAGAAGACGTTTTCTTTATCACTGACAGCGAAGGTCATCCTATTACCGACCCCGCGCTGGCAGAGCGTCTCCAAACCCGCATCATTGAAGAGCTGGACAAGCAGATGGAAAGCGCCCTGTACTAATTTGCTACTGTTTAAGGCTCAGCTGGCTGCTATCACTTTCCTAGCCGCTGAATTATAATTGCCGGTCGGTACAGCCTCGGCAATTCACCGCTGAGCCGAAAATTTAAACCCGGTACGAGTCCCCAATGAATCCTGATCTTAGTAAACTGCAGCCCTATCCATTTGAACGACTCAACAAACTGAAAGCAGGTGTGACACCTCCGGAAGAACTTGAACACATTGCCCTCTCTATCGGCGAGCCCAAGCACCCGGCCCCGGATTTCGTACGCCAGGAGCTCATTGAACAACTCCACACGCTGTCGGGCTACCCAACTACTAAAGGCCTGCCCGAGCTACGCTCTACCATCGCCAACTGGGCTGAGAAACGCTTCCAGCTAAACCCCGGCTCACTGGATCCAGAACACAACATCCTGCCCTGCAACGGCACCCGTGAAGCACTGTTTGCCATTACCCAGTCGGTTATCGATCGCAACCAGTCAGCCACGCCACTAGTTGTTAGCCCCAATCCGTTCTACCAGATTTACGAAGGCGCGGCTTACCTGGCCGGTGCTGAACCCTATTTTCTCAACTGCCTGGAAGAGAATAACTTCCAACCCGATTACGATGCCGTACCGACTGACGTCTGGCAGCGCTGCCAACTGCTGTTCCTCTGCTCACCGGGCAACCCGACCGGCAATGTTACCAGCATTGAGCAGCTGAAAAAACTGATCGCCCTGGCTGATCAGTATGACTTTATAATCGCCGCCGACGAGTGCTACTCGGAGATCTACTTCGACGAGAACCAGCCACCTGTTGGTCTACTACAAGCTTGCGCCGAACTGGGCCGCAACGACTATCGACGCTGTTTGGCATTCCACAGTCTGTCCAAGCGCTCCAACCTACCTGGATTGAGATCCGGGTTTGTTGCCGGTGATGGTGAACTACTGCAGAAGTTTCTGCTGTTTCGCACCTACCACGGCTGCTCCATGCCTATCTACACCCAGCGCGCCAGCATCTCCGCTTGGGAAGATGAACAACATGTGGTTACCAATCGAGATCTCTATCGCGCCAAGTTTGACGCGGTTCTAGATAGACTCGAAGGGGTGCTGGAGGTGAACCGCCCCGATGCTGGATTCTATCTCTGGCCCAAGACTCCGATCGATGATGAAACCTTTGCCCGTGAACTTTTTGCTCAGCAAAATATCACGGTACTGGCTGGCTCCTACTTATCGAGGCAATCAGGGAGCAGCAATCCGGGTAGCAACCGCGTACGCATGGCACTGGTTGCCCCGCTGGAAGAGTGCATCGAAGCCGCTGAGCGTATTCAGCGCTTTGTTGCCTCGCTATAAGTCATTCGAACAAAGGGAAGATCCAACATGGTAACTCTTTACGGTATCAGCAACTGCGACACCATCCGCAAAGCCAAGAAATGGTTGGATGGCGCCGGTATCGACTACCAGTTCCACGATTACCGAAAGCAGGGCCTCGAAAAGCAAGCACTCGAACAATGGGCACAACAGCTTGGCTGGGAAGCGCTGTTAAATCGCCGTGGGACCACCTGGCGTAAGCTGGAGGACGCTCAAAAACAGGATATCGATCAGGCACGAGCCATCGATCTGATGCTGGAGCATCCGGCCATAATCAAACGCCCGCTTCTGAAAACAGACGACCAGCTGCATCTGGGGTTTTCCGATGCCGCTTACCAGGGTCTTTTTAACCAATAATCAAATTTAAGCACCGTCAGCTCAACAACGGTGAAAACAGTTTCTAGTGGAGAATAAACAATGAGCGGCAACAACTTCTGTCTCGGTCTGGGTATCGGCACCAAATCTTCCAAGGGTGATTGGCTGGAGGTGTACTACACCAAGCCAGTATTCGAACCCTGCAACAGCCTAATCAGAGCCCTGGCTGGCGTAGTCGGTTACGAAGGCGGAAACCAGGCAATCGAGATCAGCAGCGATCAGTTGGCAGATCTATCAAAAGCCTTCGGCGCGGTTAACGCCCAAGACCAGCAGGAGATTGCTGAAGCCCTTCAAGGTACCGAGCAGCCTCTGGTACTCTGTATTCTTCAGGATGATGACAAGCCTGCATCCACCCCCGAGGTGTACCTGAAGTTGACCTTGATTTCACAGCGAATTGTCCAGCCACACGGCACCAACCTGGACGGTATGTTCGGCCTGCTGCCTAACGTTGCCTGGACCAACGAAGGCGCGGTGTCTCTGGAAGACCTGCCAATGCGTCAACTACAGGCACGCGCACAAGGCAAACTGCTGGACGTTCATTCCGTCGACAAATTCCCGAAAATGGCCAACTACGTGGTTCCTGCCGGTACGCGTATTGCAGCCACATCTCGTGTACGTCTGGGCGCCCACCTGGGTGAAGGCACCACCATCATGCACGAAGGTTTTGTTAACTTTAATGCCGGCACCCTGGGCACCAGCATGGTTGAAGGCCGTATTTCTGCAGGCGTTGTCGTCGGCGAAGGCTCCGACCTGGGCGGCGGCTGCTCCACCATGGGAACCCTCAGCGGTGGCAACAATGTTGTGATCTCCGTCGGCGAAGGCTGCCTGCTGGGTGCCAATGCTGGCCTAGGCATCCCTCTGGGCGATCGCTGCACCGTCGAAGCCGGTCTCTACGTTACCGGCGGTTCCAAAGTGATGGTTCTCGACGATCAGAACCAGGAAGTCGAAGTGGTTAAAGCTGGCGATCTCGCAGGCCAAACAGACCTGCTATTCCGCCGCAACTCCCAGACCGGTCGTATCGAAGTTAAAACCAACAAGAGCGCTATCCAGCTGAATGAAGAGCTACACGCCAACAACTGATCAGCAGCGTTAAGATAGAAAAACCCGCCTTTGGCGGGTTTTTTATTGCCACTTAATTTGCTTCTTCCAATAACTCATCAAATAAACCACTCTCAGGTTCAGCCCCTGCTTGCTGCCTGACCGCCATCTCAAGTTAACCAACCCAACGGCTATCAGCACAAACACAGCATTTGACTTATTAACGATAGTCATTATCATTCTCATCTAATTTGTTTTGCATTTATAAATGGACCTCTGTGGCTAAGGAATTAACTATCGAAACCCCCATGCACTCCAGCCGTCTGAAGCTGTGGGAGCTTCCTCATCACTACCACTGCGCCATTATCGGCACCTGCCTAACAATCGTTGAACTGCAAAAGGTCGCTCGTCAAAGCCGGCTCCGAAACGCCGAGGATCTAGCCGATTACGAACTGCACGCGCTGATGGTACAGGCGGCTGCGCAAAAAGAGGGAGCTGGCCGTAATCTGCATAAACAGTTAGACCGCAAGTACCACCGCTGGCTAAAGCGGCTGCAATCTCTCGAACTTGATGAATTCGCCGACTACTGGGACATGGCTGTAGAAGACGGCGACGTCGCCGGGCTGTTCTGGTCTCTGATGACCCATCCTCAAACACCAAGTGCACTGGTGAATCGTGTGCAACAACAGGTGCATATGCTTTCCCATCTGCAAGGCCATAGCCATCATGCAAAGATGCAGCGTGGCAACCACCTGCAACAACAGGTCAAGGATCTACAGCAGCTGCTTGAAGTACGGCAAAAAAACCATCATAAAGCACTGCAACAGCGTGACCAGCTGTATCAAGCCCAGCAGAAAGCACTGCAAGCGCTGCAGCAACAGATCACCCAACCAGCTCCCGACGTCAGTGCCCTTAATAAACAACTGCAGGCCAGTGAGAAACGTAATCGTCAGTTATTGAAACGATTAGATTGGGCCGAAGAGCAGCTGAGTCATCGTGAGATTCGTCTCACCGAACTGCTGCAGGGACAGGAAGGCTTAAAAGAGCAGCTCCACGAAGTGATGCAGGAAAAAGACGACCTGGAAACCAGTCTCCAACGTTTTCTCATAAGTTGCAGTACAGAAGAACAGGACCGTGACTCTATGGATCTGGAAGGTCGGCAACTGGTATACGTCGGCGGTCGTCGTAGCACCCTACCCCACCTACGCTCACTGACTGAAAGTTATAACGGTACCCTGATCTACCATGATGGCGGTCTGGAGAACAATCAAAGCGAACTGCACAACCATCTCAATCGCGCCGACTTAGTATTCTGCGCCATCGATTGCGTCAGCCACAACGCCTGCTTGGAGGTTAAGCGTCACTGCAAGAAACTGGAAAAGCCCTTTGTTCCATTACGCAGCTCGAGCCTTTCAGCCTTCACCAGCAGCCTCCATAACATCATCAATTCGTTAACTTATACTGATTCAACAGAAACTTTAGCGCCCCTGACGAGTCAATAGTGATTCGAATAACGGCCAGACATTATCCAGCAGCAGGGGCTGGGCCTTGCTGTTAGGGTGCAGTCCATCCAGCTGCATTAACTCGGGATGTCCCCCGACTCCCTGCAAGAAGAACGGATAATAGGCAACCTGATGATCCTCAGACACACGGGCAAACAGCTGGAAAAACGCTTCGGTATAGCGACGACCGTAATTCGGCGGAATTCGCATCCCCAGGACCATCACCTCGGCACCAGCCTGTTTGGAGGTCGAGATCAAAGCGCTGAGATTGTGTTCTACAGCCAGCAATGGCGTACCCCGCAGCCCATCGTTGGCGCCCAGCTCGATCACTACCAGTTTCGGCTGATGACGCTGCAACAATTCCGGCAAGCGGGTAAGACCTCCACTGGTGGTTTCACCGCTAATACTGGCATTGACCACCTGTTGCGGATCCGCCAGCCCATCGCGCTGCAGACGTTGACGCAACAGACTGACCCAACCGGCGTCGACCTCGATACCGTATCCTGCGCTTATACTATCTCCAAGAATCAACACACTATTGGCCCATCCAACACCTGGCAGAGACAACAGTAGCAACAATGAAAAAGGTTTCAGAATCGACAACAGATTTTTCCTCCAAATCGGCAAACAGCATCCTATCAGCCCGCAATCTCTGTAAACAGGTGGATGCCCAAGAGGGCACCCTGACCATTCTCAGCGGCCTTGACCTCGAGGTCAACCAAGGTGATAGCGTTGCTATTCTTGGAGCCTCTGGCGCGGGTAAATCGACGCTACTGGGTCTGCTTGCCGGTCTCGATAGTGCCAGCAGTGGCGATATTTGGCTTAACGGCCACCGTCTAACCGCATTGGACGAAGATCAGCGTGCAGAAGTTCGAAGTCACACCGTCGGTTTCGTTTTTCAGAATTTTCAACTGCTGCCGGCTTTGACCGCGCAGGAAAACGTTATGCTGCCGCTGGAACTTCAAGGCAACAGTCGCGCCGATCAAGAAGCCCAACAGCTGCTGGAGCGTGTCGGCCTGCAACACAGGCTCAGCCACTATCCCAAACAACTATCCGGCGGTGAGCAACAGCGTGTGGCCCTGGCCCGTGCCTTTGCCAGCGACCCTAAAGTTCTGTTTGCCGATGAACCCACGGGGAATCTAGACCCCCACACCGGCGAACGCATTATCGAGTTGCTGTTCGAACTTAACCGCGAACAACAAACCACCCTGATACTGGTGACTCACGATGTCAGTCTGGCCAAGCGTTGCGATTATCGTCTGCAACTGGTCGATGGCCGCCTGCAAAACCTCAACGATCAGCCTGCCGACAATACTCAGGGATTACAGGCGCTATGAGCCCCGTCGATAGCTCTGCTCCAACAACCCACTCCCGAACGCTGGCATTGCGCTTATTGTGGCGAGAATGGAAAGGCGGCGAGCTGAGACTATTGCTGGCCGCATTGCTGATTGCAGTGACAGCCAGCAGCGCCGTGGGTTTCTTCAGCGACCGGGTGGAGCGTGCTCTAGTACGCCAAGCCACCGAGTTTCTGGGAGCGGATTTAGTTCTCACCAGTGCCCGCCCATTCGAGTCTGACCTACGCCAACAAGCTCAACAACGACAATTGCAATACAGCGAGCAATTGGTGTTTGCCAGCATGCTGATTCAAGCAGAGCAGATGCTGCTATCCACCGTCAAAGCCGTCGACAGCCGCTACCCGTTAAAAGGTGCTATCAAGGTCGCTGAACCGCGGTCTCAGGACTCTCCGGAAGTGGTAAAGCAGGGCCCCGGACCAGGTACGATCTGGCTGGAACCCCGTATTATGGAATCACTGCAACTACAACTAGGTGATTCCCTGGAGCTAGGATCAGCCACCTTCAGGGTCGATCGGGTGCTGCTTCACGAGCCGGATCGCGGCGGAGGTCTGTTCAGTCTGCAACCACGGGCACTGATCAATCTGGCGGATATACCCGCTACGGAGATTGTGCAACCCGGCAGCCGGGTTACCTATCGCTACCTTTTCAACGGTGATCCGGCCCAGCTAGAGCCTTTTCGGCAATGGTTAGACACTCAACTAAAACCGGGGCAGCGTATTCTCAACGTCGAACGCGAGAACGCCAGCCTCGGCACAACCCTGAAGCGCGCTCAAAGCTACCTCAATCTTTCCGGTTTATTGGCCGTGATTATGGCCAGCATCGCCATCGCCATGGCGGCTCGACGCTTTAGTGAACGCCACTACGATCAAGCCGCACTGCTCCGTTGTCTGGGCCAGAGGCAAAAGCAGATCCTCAAACTTTACATCGCACAATTACTGATCGCCGGAACCCTGGTCTCATCGTTGGGAGTGGCGCTGGGCTGGTTTGCCCAGTACGCCTTGGTTGAACTGATGAGCGGATTACTACCTGGCGATCTACCGGGCCCAGGGTTAGAGCCGGCCTTGATAGGGTTAGCCACCGGTTTGTTGGTACTGGCAGGCTTCTCACTGCCGCCATTGCTCCGCCTGAGCAGTGTATCCCCACTGCGGGTGCTGCGTCGGGAGTTGAATCCTTTGCCTATCAGCGCCTGGATGGTTTACGGGATGGCGGCGCTGCTGATCGCCATACTTTTATTTGTCTACACCCAGGATATTCGCCTGACCTTAATCGTTGCCGGTATCGGTTCGGTTGGCAGCTTCATTTTGGGGCTGCTGGCCTGGTTTCTACTGAAGCTTCTGACCCGGATATCAGGCCCCATGAGTTGGCGACTGGCCAGCAAAAACCTGCAACGCCACCCTTCCGACAGTTTGGGGCAACTCTTCGCATTCGGTATAACCCTGGCGGCTATGACCCTAATCCTCAGCGTCCGCAACGATCTGGTGGAGAATTGGGAAAAACAGCTACCGGAGCAGGCCCCCAACAATTTTCTGATCAATATCCAGGCCTGGCAGGTACCGGACCTGGAACAGTTCTTCCAATCTAAAAGGATCCAGCACAGCGGTATTTACCCCATGGTTAGGGGACGTCTGAGCCATATCAACGAGCAGTCGGCGAGCCAGTGGCTACCGGAAAAATCACCGGGACGCCGAGCGATCAGCCGTGAGCTAAACCTGACCTGGTCAGCTGAACTGGCCGAGGATAATCGGCTGGTGGATGGACGCTGGTGGCAAGCGCAAGACAAGGGCAAACCGTACATCTCTTTAGAAGCCGATCTCGCAAGGGATTTAGGAGTCACCATTGGCGATCAGCTTCGCTTTGATTTTGGAGATCGCAATATCGACGCCGAGATTATCAGCTTACGCACCCTTGACTGGGGCTCTCTGCGGCCCAATTTCTATGTCATTTTCCCACCTGACAGCCTGCAAGGTTTACCGGCCAACTATATCACCAGTTTCTATCTTGATCCCGAACGCAGCCTCGCGCTCAATGAACTACTTCAGCAGTTCCCGACCCTGACCTTGCTTGAGGTGGAGCAGTTGCTGTCCAATATTCGTCAGATCGTCGCTCAGGTGGCAATTGCTGTGGAATATGTGATGCTGTTCGTCCTTGCCGCCGGAGTCACCGTATTGTTTGCAGCGCTGGCCAGCAGTATCGATGAGCGACTGCAGGAAGGGGCGCTACTGCGAACCCTTGGAGCTAATCGCCGCACCCTGACCGCTGTTCTATCGATGGAGTTTGCCTTGGTAGGTGCGGTAGCAGGTCTGCTGGCGTCGATTCTCAACGAGGGGATATTATTCTGGCTCTATGGCTTCCTATTTAATCTGGACTACCAACCCTCGCCATCAATGTGGCTGATCAACGTGATTTGCGGTGCTGTCCTGGTTACCGCTGCAGGTCTTTACGCCACCCGTCGCATTATCAAGCATCCCCCCATCACGGTGTTCAGAGATCTGTGAGCGGCCAGAGCAGCGTTCAGCTGTACAATCTCTGAACAACATCCTGATAAAGATCAATTAATCGAAGGGCATTTTAAGGCAATCTTTACAACTGTATGGCTAATGCTGCTATTCTCAGTGCTTAAATCATTATAAAAGCTATGTCTCTATCATCACTGAAAATCAGCTAACGGCAACGCTGCCAGTCAATTGGCTGTCATTTTTCAGCAATAGCAACTGGGTCCACTCGGTAACCCTTTTCGCTTAGCGACTCATTAACAGGAAATCAGGCGCTATGAATACCCGTTCTATCAGTACCAAAATTGATATCGCTCTCGTGGTCCTGTTCTTAACCATGCTGCTGGTGTCTGCCCTCTATCAATTCAGCAGCCAACGAGCGATGGTTGAAGAGATGGTTGTGGATCAGGCCAACAGTCTGGCGGAATCCTATTTCGACAACGTAAACACCTTGATGCTGACCGGCAAAATGGCTCAAAAAGAGCTGGCCAGAGATAAGGTCATTGCCCGAGAAGAGGTTGTCGATGCCAAAGTCTTACGGGGAGACGAGGTCAGTAAACTGTACGGCCCAGCCAAAGGCTCCTCGGCTCCAAGCGATGATCTCGATCAGCAGGCCCTGCAAGGCAAAACACTCGAGACATTCTATAGCGCTGAAGATGGCCGCCGTCTGACAATTGCCTTCCCGCTGGTCGCCAGTGCTGATTTCCGCGGCACTAACTGTCTAACCTGCCACGCGGCTAAAGAGGGTACCGTTTTGGGTGCGGTACGACTGGATTTCTCACTAGCGGAATTGGACGCCAACGTTTCCCAACAGATCTGGACCAATATTGGCCTCAATACCCTGATGCTGGTAATCGGCCTAGTAGTCATCAGCTGGATGTTGCGTAAAGTCGTAATCAAACCCCTCCATTCTATGACGCGCACTTTGCGTGATGTGGAAGAGACAGCCAACCTTAATCATCGAATCGACATCAACAGCAACGATGAGATTGGCGAGGTTGCTGGCAATTTCAACCGGATGATGGAGAAATTCAGTAACATCATCAGCCAGGTACTCAACTCTACCCACCAGCTAACCCAGGAATCGAGCCAGCTGGAATCGGCTACCGAAGCCAATATGGAAGGTACTCGCCGCCAACAAAACGAAACCGACCAGGTAGCCACCGCCTTTACCGAGATGGAACAGACCTCCCACGAAGTGGCAAACAACGCCACCCAGGCAGCCCATCAGGCGGGTGAAACCAACCACCAGGCTACGGCTGGATTAGCTAAGGTGCGCGAATCTATCGACAGCATCAATCAGTTAGCTCAGGACCTATCGGAAACCTCAAAAGTTGTACAACAACTGGAAGAGCAGAGCGACGGAATAGGTAAAGTGGTGGAAGTGATTTCCACCATCGCAGGGCAAACCAACCTGCTGGCTCTTAACGCTGCCATTGAGGCCGCCCGCGCCGGTGAACAGGGACGAGGCTTCGCCGTCGTTGCGGATGAAGTCCGCGCACTTGCCAATCGTACCCACGAGTCAACCACCGAGATTCAGGCGATGATCGAGGGGCTTCAGAGCAATGCCCGCGAAGCCGCATCAGTAATGATGAAAAGCTGTGAACGGGCGCAAGTGAGTGTCGGCCAGACCGAAGAAACCGGACAGTTCCTGACCGATATTACCTCTGCAATCGACAGCGTCAACTCGCTAAACACTCAGAACGCTACCGCCGCCGAGGAGCAGCAGTCGGTCGCCACGGAGATCAACCGCAGCATTGTCAATATCAACGATATTGCCGATCAAACTGCGGAAAATTCTCACCGGGTCGAAGCAAGCACTCAAGCGCTATTGCAACTATCCAACGATCTGCAACAACTGGTGGGTCAATTCAATCTGGATGAGCTGCCGAAGAAATAACGACGACCTAAACGATACCAAGCCCCTGATTTTGTCCAGGGGCTTTTTTTTTACCATTTCGAAACGGTAAAGAGTTCTGCAACAGGCTCTTTCCACCAGCAGGTCGTCGATACCCCCTAATTTTGGCGTCAATAATCGAGCCTATGGATAGTCGACAAGGTGCTCTCGATATACAAAACCGGAGCAATTTGTAGATGTTATCGAGGTGACTTTTATTGAGAAGACACGATTATGATTGAGACAAGGCGATTATCGATAGTTGCAATCCGGCTCGATTGAATTAGCGATGTTAAAACTCACGGTTGGAAGCAATCAGTTTCTGCAGATCCTCATAGATCTCTTTCACCTTCTCACGACCCGCTCGGTTAAAAATAAATCGGCCAATACCCGAAGGGAATGGCGAGTTATGCTCGTCACCTTCGCTCAGGGTAATACAGCGCTGCCTTATCTCTTCAAGTTCAGGATCATGAAGAATGGGGTAGCCAATAAACAAGTCCCACGCTTGCTGGGTAGCATCGCCCTCAATCACCTTTTGCAGCAGATCCGCAACCTTCGGTCGACTTGGACGATAGTTGGGCGTTGTCGAACGGCTGAGGACAAACAACAGAGAACCGAGAATCAATGCGGTTAGGACGATAGTGACAATCAGTTCCACGCTACGACAAGGCCTCCCGAATTTCTATTTTGCAGTTGGATGGTTATTGCTGAAAACGATACTTCGCCAGTTTTTCAGCCGCCGCCAGTATCTGCAACTTGTATTTCTGCTCCAACGCTTCCCGTTCAGCAGTCAGCTCAAATCGACGTTTAATCTTGAGCTTTTTCCACTCTTCCAGAATCGGCATGTGTTTAGTTGCTTCAAACATCTCGTTAATGACCGAAAAGTCTTCATGCTCATGCAAATAAGGCGCTAAATGATCGAGCAATACCTTCAGGCGAATGCAGCCTTCAGCCAGCTCACACTGTTCATCCTGCATAGCCAGAGAGATAACCCGGATACTCTCAACCAGGTGATCTCGTTGCTTTTCAGCCTGCTGTTGCAGATCTTCCAAAAGTTCCTGTTGCGCCTGCTTCTGCTCTCGCTGCTGTCGTAGCTGATGGCGGATCAACATTGCCAGGGCCACAACAATCCCCAAGCCTACGACCACCAACACCCATTGCAACTGTTCACTCATAGCTTAAATTCAACCGCATAATTAAGATAATTCTCCCAGGCGGGTATTTTGATCGCCCGAGATTGGTGACAAAACGCCGGCTATTGTACCTGTTTAGCCCCGCGAGTTAATAGCAAGACTCTGGTCCGGTCAGTTACTACTCTCAACAGGCCTTCTGTCAACGCCCCATCACAACGATCGATAAATATCGGACTTTGACACAAAAATAGGAGTTTTTCCTATAGTCGCCGAAGTAGCAGATCACCATAATAGAACCATTCCCAAGGAAGGCAGATGGAATTGGCGGTGACAGGATGTTCACTGATTCTCAGGATTGAGAAGTCATGATGATAGAGGGCTTGAAGGTAGGAAATCTTCAGGCCCTTTAATTTTTTTGGGGCTCACCTAAAAAGTACTGAAATACTCCCCTGCTACTCTAACCAGCCCGCAACCACCTGCATTGGCTGACTCATGCCCGGCTGATCGATCCATACCACCAACGCTTTGCGTCCATTGCCATTGCTAGCCAGCGCTGGCAATTGGAAACTCCAGACACCGTCTCCCTTCATCAATTGTTTGTCCAAAACCACAAATTGATGCTCAAGGCTCAAGCCACGATTTTCCCCTCGGGCAATGTCGCTGTGCAGATCAAACCCTAAAATTGAAACGTGGGCGGTCAGGGAACCTTTGGGAGCCGAAGCAGGCTGGTAATCGATCATCAGTTGCTGGCCATTTCGTTTTGCCTTCAAAACTCCGCCATCACGGGTCTGCTGCGAGGGTAATGGCCGCCCCCGAAAGAAGCCGCGCCATTCCTGGCCATCGACCACCCATCCCGGTGTGTACACAGCCTTAATCTGACCTTTCTGCTTCAACAACCGTTGACGCTGGCTAAACTGAGATTGGGCATAGGGATCCTGCCAACCGAGATAATCCCAATAGTCCACATGAAAGGCCATGGGTACTAATTTATCCCACAGCTGCGGGTGTTCGATCAGCCCTGAGACCTTTTTATCCGCCGGAGGGCAGCTGGAACACCCCTCAGAGGTGTACAACTCGATCAATTGTGGCGGCTGCCCCTTAGAAACAAACTGTTGTTCTGACGCCATCGCCAACAACGGTCCCAACATTAAGAAGCTGAGGAGCGCCAGTTTTCTCATTGATACATCTCCGAAGAATTTGTCCTAAACTGGATAGTTAGAGAGAGCTAAGTCAAAAAGGTTGCGATATCTCAATATTTTTTCATCTATGCGTTCAAAAACACCCTAAACGATGTTAAAAAGCCGGTATTGCTTAATTAGGATAAGCTGAATGATCAAAAAGATTCCCGTCGAATCTCTCACCGTTGGTATGTATATCCACGACCTCAATTGTCGATGGATCGACCATAATTTTGTTCGCAGTCAATTCGCCGTTAAAAACGATTCTACCCTGGTGAAAGTGCACGAGACGGGCGTTCGTGAACTCTATATCGATACAGCCAAAGGAACAGACCTTGATGAAGCCCCCACCAAGGAAGAGGATGACCGTCGTCAAGATCAGGCCGTTAAAGAGATTCTGAGAGAAACGCCACAAAAACCGAAGCCGGTAAAACCCACCGATTACCACCAGGAACTCACCCAGGCGGTCACCCTATCTAAAGACGCCAGTCAGCTGATCACTGACACCATGAATGACGTTCGTCTGGGTAAACAGGTTGAACTGGAAAAAACCGAACAAACCGTCACAAAGATGGCTCAGTCGCTGATGCGCAATCCTAATGCCCTCATGGGCTTAGGCAGAATCCGCGATGCCGACCAGTACACCTTCGAACACTCCGTCAGTATCTGCACCCTGATGGTGGCGTTTGCACAATATTTGGAGATGGAGCCGGAGGAGGTCCTACAGATCGGTATCGGCTCAATGCTGCACGATATTGGCAAGATCAAGACGCCGTTAGAGGTACTCAACAAGCCGGGGAAATTGACCGACGAAGAGTTCAAGATCATGCGCCACCATGTGGTGATGAGTCGCGAAATTTTGGAGAAGTCACCCGACATCTCCCCCATTGCCCTGGCAGTGGCCGCCGAGCATCACGAGCGTTACGACGGCAGCGGTTACCCTAAGGGACTGAAAGGCGAGGAGATCTCGGTTTACGGTCAGATGGCGGCAATAGTCGACGTCTATGATGCGATCACCAGCGACCGCTGTTACCACAAAGGCATGCCCCCCACCGAGGCCTTGCGTAAGATATACGAATGGAGCCAATTTCATTTTAATCCGACACTAGCTCAGCAGTTTATCCGTTTTGTCGGTGTATACCCTGCCGGATCCGTAGTGGAGCTGAAGAGCAAGCATGTCGCTCTGGTGTTAGCTAAAGATAACCAAGACCCCCTAAGCCCATCCGTCTTGGTGGTATTTGATACCAAGGATAGAAAATTGATCCTTCCCAAAGAGCGCGACCTCAAAGCACACGACGATAGCATTGTCGGCTATACCATCGCCGAAAAATGGGGCTTGGAAACCCGTAAGCTGATGGAACTGATGATTTAGGCTGATTGGTGAATTACGCAACGTATTTCGCTGCAGACTTGTGCACCGCCGCACAAATTGTGTGCCCTCTGGCACTACCGCCCCCCCGACCCCAAGTCATCACTCGTTTTCCACACTAAAAACATCCCTTTTACTTTCAACATCTTGAATGATTTTTTTGCAAAAACAGGAGGATATTAGACCGTTCTGGAACAGCCTTTGCTAATTGATTTATATAACCGTCAAAATCGACCTGTAAAATAGCTTCGGCTAAACCGGATCGATAAAGACGTCCCGATAAATCGCTTTAGCTAGCCATACCAACCGGAATCGGAGCTATGAACTGCGCAACGCAAATCAGTATTTTGGTGATCGATGAACTGCCCAATAGGGCGGAAAGTCTGTGCCAGCAATTGCAGCAGGAAGGCTTTGAGAAGTTAACCACAATGCGGGTCAGCCAACTGGCAGACATTCAGATCGACAGCATTGCCCCGGAGGTGCTGATTGTCAGCCAGGATAGCGCCGACCTGGGCACAGTGGCCTTGGTTGAAACCCTGATCCAGCTTAGCGGTAGCCCTACTCTGGTGTTTACTCACCAAAGCTCCAAACCGGAGATCGTCCAGCAGTTAGTAGAAGCGGGCGCCAGCTGCTACCAGCATATAGATCCCTCAGAAATCCCACTGAAGCCGATCATCGACAGCAGTCGAGATCAGTTTGCCAACCTGGTGCGAGTCCAGAAAGAGCTGCAACTAACCAAATCACAATTGGCCGACCGCAAGCAGATTGAACGCGCCAAAGGCTTGTTGATGAAAAAACACGAATGCGACGAAGAGCAGGCTTATATCGCTATGCGCAAGCTGGCCATGAACCGCGCTCAGCGTATGGGTGACGTTGCCCGTGAATTGATACAGGCACTGAACAACTAAGCCCTCCTTTATCGATCATCACCACTACACGCTTTCTACAATCCGGCACCAAAAAAGTGCCTCACCCCTTCTCCGAACCCAATCCCTAAAGCGTTTCCAATTCCTTAACTCTTTACCCAACTAGAAACTGCTTTTCATACGCACCGAAGTTGAGCACCAGATTCGGTCACCGGCCATTTATCCCACCCCAACTTAGATCACCACAACTATTTTGTGCACCGCAAAAACGCACTAAAAAACGGCCAATTTAGCACAACTTATAAAATAACTCATAAATTACAACGAGTTAAAAAACTGGCACAGGTTATGCTAAGTACAAGACAAGAATTAATTTGGGATCAGCGCCAACGACGGCACCCCCAAAAAGCATTTAGCTAACAGTTTTAGAAACAGGCAAAGGCGCCTGCACCTGACGGTCAAACGTTAAGGAGCAGGCGCCTTTTCTTTTTACAGTTTTCAAATTCAAAACCCTAAGAGGATCTATCAATGTCGAAGACTAATCCTTGCAACAAGCCGGTCTCTGTACTGCGTAAATTGGCAGCCGCCACCATGGTGAGCACAGCCATTCTCGGTGGTTCACTGATCGCAGCTCCGGCTATCGCTGAAGTAGGAGAGCCTGAGAAAGAGGACCTTAAATTCGGTTTTATCAAATTGACCGATATGGCTCCCCTGGCCGTCGCTTATGAAAAAGGCTTCTTCGAAGATGAAGGTCTCTACGTCACACTGGAAGCCCAGGCTAACTGGAAGGTTCTACTGGACCGTGTGATCGACGGTCAACTTGATGGTGCACACATGCTGGCCGGACAGCCTCTGGGCGCCACAATCGGTTTCGGAACCCAGTCCCATATCATCACCGCCTTCTCCATGGACCTTAACGGTAACGCCATCACCGTATCCAACGATATCTGGGAGCAGATGAAACCCAATATTCCTACCGATGCAGACGGTAAGGTTCAGCATCCCATTAAAGCGGATGCCCTTAAGCCAGTCATCGAGAAATACAAAGATGACGGCAAGCCATTCAACATGGGTATGGTATTCCCAGTTTCTACTCACAACTACGAGCTGCGCTACTGGTTAGCGGCCGGTGGTATCCACCCGGGCTACTACGCTCCTCACAAAGGTGACACCAGCGGTCAGATCGACGCCGATGCGCTGCTGTCCGTAACGCCTCCTCCACAGATGCCAGCCACCATGGAAGCGGGCACCATTTACGGTTACTGCGTAGGTGAGCCTTGGAACCAGCAAGCAGTATTCAAGGGTATCGGTGTACCTGTAGTCACCGACTACGAAATCTGGAAGGACAACCCCGAGAAAGTATTCGGCGTATCCAAGTCCTGGGCCGATGAAAACCCCAATACCCATATCCGCGTCGTTAAGGCGATGATTCGCGCCGCTAAATGGTTAGATGACGAAAATAACGCCAACCGTCCTGAAGCGGTAGAGATCCTGTCTCGCTCCGAATACGTCGGCGCTGACTATGAAGTTATCGCCAATTCCATGACCGGTACCTTCGAATACGAGAAAGGTGACAAGCGTGATGTTCCAGACTTCAACGTATTCTTCCGCTACAACGCTACTTACCCCTACTACTCCGATGCTATCTGGTACCTGACTCAGATGCGTCGCTGGGGTCAGATCGCCGAGCCTAAAGCCGATAGCTGGTTCATGGACATCGCCAAGAAGGTTTACCGTCCTGACATCTACAAGCAGGCTGCTGAAGAGCTGATCGCTGAAGGTAAGCTGACCGCTTCGGAGTTCCCTAACTTTGCTGAAGAAGATGGTTTCCGTGCCCCACAGACCCACTTCATCGACGGCATCACCTACAACGGTCGTGAACCAAACGAATACCTGAAGAAGTTCTCTATCGGTCTTAAGCCTGAAGAACAGATCTAAATACATTGGCCTGGCGGACAAATAAGTTAACTACCTATTTGTCTATCGCCCCACAAAATCTGTCGTAAGTATTCGAACTTACTGGACTTTATGGGGCTCGCATTGGCTTTCAGCCAATGGCAACACATAACCGTGTTGCTCTATTAACCGGCCAGGTTATTAACACACCGCTGTGACCGGACCTTGGGGTCCGGTCCAACCTCGGTCGCACCCCGCAGGGTGCATTGCGCCGAGCGCCAAAGGCGGCACTCTATGTAAGCGCATGAAGGAGAAAGAGTTATGAGTCGCATGCTGCAAAATATCAGCTGGTTAGAACCCTGGATGCTCCTGCTCAAGGGTGAAAACGTCAGCGCCCAACTCGCTACCATTTTCAAAGGTCTAGCCATCCCTATGGCTGGCATTCTGGCATTCCTGTTTATCTGGCAGGGTGCAGCCAACAGCATCGACACATCACTGGGACAATTCCCCGGCCCAGTCCAGGTTTACGAGCAGAGTTTCAACCTGGTTAAAGAACACAAACGGGAACGCCAGAAAGAGGTCGAGTTCTACGAGCGCCAGGATGAGCGTAACGCCAAGAAACTGGCCAAGAACCCGGACGCCAAAATTAAGGTTCGTCCCTATACAGGCAAGCCTACCTTCTTCGATCAGATTGTCACCAGCCTGATCACCGTAATGTCTGGCTTCCTGGTAGCCTCGGTTATTGCCATTCCGGTAGGCATCATGATCGGCCTCAATTCGGGTCTATACAGTGCTCTCAACCCACTTATTCAACTGTTTAAGCCGGTTTCACCGCTAGCCTGGCTACCACTGGTTACTATGGTGGTCAGTGCGCTCTATGTGAGCAAAGACCCGATGTTCGCCAAATCTTTTGTTACTTCTCTGATCACCGTCAGCCTTTGCTGCCTATGGCCCACCATGATCAACACAGCAGTAGGGGTATCAGCTATCACTCAGGATCTGCAAAACGTCAGCAAGGTACTGCGTCTTAACTTTTTCACCCATGTCACCAAGATCGTGCTGCCTTCATCCATTCCGATGATGTTCACCGGCTTGCGTCTGTCGCTGGGTATCGCCTGGATGGTTCTAATTGCCGCCGAGATGCTGGCGCAAAACCCGGGTCTGGGTAAGTTTGTCTGGGACGAGTTCCAGAACGGTAGCTCCAACTCCCTAGGTCGCATCATGGTTGCGGTATTGGTGATCGGTGTGATCGGTTTCATGCTGGACCGCGTCATGTTGATGCTGCAGAAGAAAGTATCTTGGGATAAGAGTGCCGTACTTCGATAACGATCGACAACAGCCGAAAAAAACGAGCTCTCTATTGAGGTAACGACGATGGCTGGCGATATACATCTTTTTAACCGCACAGCGTCAACAACTGTTAACAAGGGAAGCAATATCATGGTTAAAACACATTTAGAAATCAGCGATGTTTCCATCGAATTCCCAACCCCTAGCGGCCCTTTTAAGGCCCTCGACGGTGTGGACTTAAAAATCAAAGAGGGAGAGTTTGTCTCCCTGATCGGTCACTCCGGTTGCGGTAAATCCACCGTGCTGAATATTGTCGCCGGTCTCTATCAGGCAACCACCGGGGGCGTGTTGCTGGATGGCCGCGAGGTTAATACACCGGGACCCGAACGTGCGGTGGTATTCCAGAACCACAGTCTGCTGCCCTGGCTCAGCGCATACGAGAACGTTGAACTGGCGGTGAAGCAGGTATTCAAGGGCAAGAAGAGCAAGGCTGAGATCAAGGAATGGATCGAGCATAACCTGTCTCTGGTACATATGGATCACGCCATGCATAAGCGCCCGGACGAAATCTCCGGCGGTATGAAGCAGCGGGTGGGTATCGCCCGCGCCCTGGCCATGGAACCCAAGGTGCTGCTGATGGATGAGCCCTTCGGTGCTCTGGATGCCCTGACCCGGGCACACCTTCAGGACTCTCTGATGGAGATCCAAAACGAGCTAAACAATACGGTGATCATGATCACCCACGATGTGGACGAGGCAGTGCTGCTATCCGACCGCATCGTGATGATGACCAACGGTCCGGCAGCAACGGTCGGTGAGATTTTGGATATCGAGCTGGCACGCCCCAGGGATCGAATCGCTTTAGCTGACGACAGTCAGTACAACCACTACCGCCACGAGGTGCTGCGATTCCTGTACGAAAAGCAAAGCAAGGTGGAAGATATCGACCAGCATCGTCCCAAGAAAGTAGAAGCGGTTGAGGAGGAAGCACCTCAAAAGGCTACCGCCTGATCACTTCGAAATCACTGTTAAAGCCGGTAAAGATCGAACTCTACCGGCTTTTTATTTGCCTTCCCGTTCAAGTGCTAATAGTTGCCAGAAATACTTCACTTAGCTGTAGCAACTGCTAAGCTAAACTAGGTTACTTCTCCGATTTCTGATCCAACAGGGCCATATAGATATGCAAGAGATGCAGTCTGACAACAAGCGAAGAACCCTACCCGTTGGCTGGGGCATGATCGTACTGACTCTTGTGATTGGGGTCGCGATTTTAGTCCCCCTCTATATGCTCTACAACGCAGGCTACATCTCCACCAACCTAACAATCTGGATCACCTGCGCAGTCTTTATTTTTGCCGCCGTCTACGAATCCTACCTGTTCTATGTCCTCACCAAGACCATGCTCAACCGCATGGATAGAGATTAAAAACCTCCTTCAAATATTCACCTGGTAGGCTACTTACCGCCCTATTTTAGGCCTATTGCACCGTCGCAGGATTGCCTTTCTGGCGCTCATTCCCACACTGCACCAAAATAACCAGCTTCTAATATAAAGCTGTCGAATATTGGTGCAACTGAGCACCAATACGAACACCAATTGGGTGCACATCATCTGTAAGCACCAAAAACACGCACCATCGGACAGCATTTATTGCGCACCGCACAAACCAGCAAACCCACTTAAAAACCATCAAGAACAGATATAACCAACTGTTTTTAAAACCTTATTAAATAATATGTTTTCATTGGCACAGTTTCTGCTCTAGGGAAACCATCAAATTATTAGTTATGAGGTACGTCCCCATGAGTGTTCAATCGGAAAAGTTTAATCTGTTTTCCTTTACCGGAAAGATGAAAACTTTACACATGAGCTGGATCGCTTTCTTTATCACCTTTTTCGTCTGGTTTAACCACGCCCCTTTGATGGGTGTGATCGCCGAGTCTCTCGGCCTAACCAGAGGTGAGATCAAAACCCTGCTGATCCTTAACGTCGCCCTGACCATTCCGGCCCGAGTATTGATCGGCATGCTCACCGACAAATACGGTCCACGAATCGTCTATTCCGCTATTCTGTTCCTGTCAGCATTTCCCTGTTTCTTCTTTGCCATGGCTGATACCTTCGACCAGGCCGCCATCGCCCGTTTCGCCCTAGGCTTTGTCGGTGCCGGTTTCGTGGTTGGTATCCGCATGGTGAGTGAGTGGTTCCCTGCCAACGAGCTGGGTACCGCAGAAGGTATCTACGGTGGCTGGGGTAACTTCGGTTCTGCCGCTGGCGCAATGCTATTGCCAACTATCGCTTTGCTGTTCGGTGGAGAAGATGGCTGGAGATACGCAGTTGCCTTAACCGGTGCGATCTCTCTGGTATTCAGCTTTATCTGGTACAAAAACGTTAACGATACGCCTAAGGGTTCAACCTACTTCAAGCCGAAGAAGATCGGTGGTCTGGAAGTAACCAGCAAAGGTGATTTCTGGTTCCTGTTAGTGATGAAAGTTCCAATGTATGCGGCACTGGCATTGCTAACCTGGAAGCTGTCTCCTGCTGGTGTCAGCACCATTAGCGAGCTGTTTGCTAACTCAATTTACGTTGGACTGGTGGTGCTTTACATCTACGACTGTTACAAAGCCTACAGCATCAACAAAGAGATCTTCGTTAAAGAAGTACCTGAGATTCACCGCTACAAGTTCAAGCAAGTTGCGGTACTGAACATCCTTTACTTTGCTACCTTCGGTTCTGAGCTGGCTGTAGTTTCCATGCTGCCGCTGTTCTTCGCCGATGTATTCGAACTGGACATGGTTTACGCCGGTCTGCTGGCTTCTGCCTACGCATTTATGAACCTGGCTTCTCGTCCTGCCGGTGGTTGGTTGAGTGACCGCTTCGGTCGTAAGACGGTACTGTTGATTCTGACTGCGGGTCTAGCAGCTGGTTACGGTCTGATGGCGATGATCGATAGCTCCTGGCCTCTGTTCCTGGCAGTAGCTGCTGCCATGGCTTGTTCCTTCTTCGTACAGTCTGGTGAAGGTGCGGTGTTCGCAGCGGTTCCTCTGATCAAGCGTCGTCTGACTGGCCAGATCGCTGGTATGACGGGTGCTTACGGTAACGTCGGTGCGGTGGTTTACCTGACAGTTCTGTCTCTGGTTGATTACTCCACCTTCTTTATGGTGATCGCCGGTACAGCAATCATCGGTTTCGTTACCCTACTGATGATGGAAGAGCCTAAAGGCCAGATCGCTGAGATCGGCGAAGACGGTAGCGTTCAGATGATCGACGTATCCTAATCATGGGATTGAGAAGAATTTTTTAGAGCCCAACCCTGGTTGCTCCTGACGGACAGCCGGGGTTTTCTTCGTCAGGGAAACAGCAAATCAGCGTCGTAGGTTTCTTTTTCCTTTTTTTTAAAGAGCAATACTTACACTTACCTTTGACCGCTGTTGACCACGCCACAACAATACCTAAAACAACAACCGTCACAACAATACCTAAAACAACAACCGTCACAAAACCGGGAAATCAGAGTGCCATGTCAGAATCTTTGAAAGTCAGCATTGGTGGACTATCCATCGCCGGAATCAAAGAACAGAATCAGGATGCCTTTGCAGCTCAGACTCCCGATTCGCCATTACTGCAACACAAAGGTGTCGCCTGTGCCCTGGCCGATGGCGTCAGCTCCAGCGCTGAATCCCACGTTGCCAGCCAGACGTCGGTCACTCAGTTTCTCAGTGACTACTACAGCACTCCCGACTCCTGGTCGGTTAAGAACTCCGCTGCCAAGGTACTGACCGCCCTTAATCGCTGGCTCTACCAACACGGCAACAGTGGCTCCCGAGCTAAAAACTCTTTGGTCACTACTTTCTCTGCCATCGTGATCAAATCCACCACCGCACACCTGTTTCACGTCGGCGATTCCCGCATCTATCGTCTCCGCGATGGCGAGTTGGAACTACTTACTCAGGACCACGCCAGCAATTTCGGTGGCAATAAATCCTACCTGACCCGAGCCTTGGGTATCGATTCCCATGTAGAGGTCGATTACCGCCAGGAAACGGTGGAAAAGGGCGATCTATTTATGCTCAGCACTGACGGTCTGCATGAATTTATCGGCAAAAAAGCACTGATCGGCAAACTGTCCGCGCTGGAAGCCGACCTGGAAGCTGAAGCTAAAAAACTGGTACATACCGCTCTGGAAGCGGGCAGCGACGATAATATCAGCTGCCTGCTAGTACATGTGGACCAGCTACCGGTTGAGGAGCTGGACGAAGCTCATCGCAAGTTGACCCACCTGCCCATTCCTCCTGTTTTGGAAGTCGGCAACAGCATCGATGGCTATGAAGTCCAGGAAGTACTGTTTAGCGGTACCCGCAGCCATCTTTATCTGGTCCGAGACAAAGAATCCCAGCAGCTGTTTGCGTTGAAAACCCCCTCGGAAAACTTCGCCGAAGACCCGCTCTACCTAGACGGTTTTATAAAGGAGGAGTGGGTTGGCAAACGGATCAACCACCCGTCGGTGATGAAAGTATTCACACCGGTACGGGAAAAAAAGTTTCTCTACTACCTGTCCGAATATATTCCCGGCCAGTCCCTACGACAGTGGATGGTGGATAATCCCAAACCGGATCTGGACCAGGTCCGCGAGCTGATCAAACAGATCGCCGTAGCGGTCCGCGCCCTGGATCGACTGGAGATGATCCATCAAGACCTGAAGCCGGAAAACATCCTTATCGACCGCAACGGCCGGGTAAAACTGATCGATTTCGGCACCGTCCGCATCAAAGGGATCGACGAGATCAGCAGCCCCTTGGAGAACGATATCCCCCAAGGGTCAGTCAATTACGTAGCCCCGGAATACTTGCTGGGCCAAAAAGGCACCCACTGCTCCGACCTATTCTCTATCGGTGTCATCGCCTACGAGATGCTCACCGGCAAAGTACCTTACAAAGAACGCCCCGCAAACAATTACATGATCAAAGGGTATGGAGAACTGGACTATCTCTCATCCCGCCACGAACGTTCTGACCTGCCCGATTGGATCGAAGGCTGCCTGGCCAAAGCCTGCGCCGCCGATCCCAGCCGTCGCTACCCGGTGCTGTCTGAGTTTCTGTTTGACCTGGATAATCCTAACCGCGCCTTCCAGATCAGCGAACGCAACAAGCCGCTGATCGAGAAAAATCCATTATTGGTTTGGAAAGGACTCTGTGTGCTGCTGTTCTTATTAAATGCGGTGCAACTCCTACTCTGACACCCGCCTTTTTAGCAGGTAATAGCCACTCAAACACCCACAAAAAATTGCATTCTATTAGTGCAAAAATCCCAAAAAAGGGCACAAAAACGCACCCCGACCAAACATTCCAAATTAGAGTTATTGAAAACCACTCTCACTTACTTTGTGCGAAGCACAAAATCGCACCTTTAGAGTGCGTTTTCAAGATCCGCCTTCACGAAAATCAACGACTTAGATTAAAAACCTGCCTTTGGCACGGTTTCTGCAAATACCAGAGCAGTTTTTGAATTTAACGGGCCTTCGAACACGTTCGAAAGCCGCCACAAGAAAGCCCTGGAGTTTGCAATGAGTAAGCAAAGAGTTGTAGTTGTCGGAAACGGCATGGTCGGTCACAAATATATTGAGACTTTGCTTGAAAGCGACCTGCGTGATCAGTTCGAAATCACCACTTTTAGCGAAGAGCCTCGCGTCGCTTACGACCGTGTTCACCTCTCCTCCTACTTTGAAAACGGTGATGCTGATTCTCTCGCCCTGACCACCCTGGCTTTCTATCAGGACAACGGCGTTAAGGTTCATCTGGGCGATAAGGTGGTAGGCATCGACCTGGAAGCCAAGCAGCTGACCTCAGAGAAGGGCGAAACCATCGGCTACGACAAGCTGGTGCTGGCTACCGGATCCTACCCCTTTGTTCCTCCAATCGAAGGTAACGACCGCGACAACTGCTTCGTCTACCGCACCATCGAAGATCTTGAAGCGATGACCGCAGCGGCCAAAGATGCCAAAGTTGGCGTTGTTGTTGGTGGCGGCCTGCTGGGGCTGGAAGCGGCCAAGGCCGTTAAGGATATGGGACTTCAGGCTCACGTAGTTGAATTCGCTCCCCGCCTGATGGCGGTACAGGTGGACGAAGGTGGCGGTGCACTGCTGCAATCCAAGATCGAAGAGCTGGGCGTAGGCGTTCACACCTCCAAGGCCACCAGCAAGATTGTTGCCGGTGAAGACTGTCTGCACCGTATGGAGTTCGCCGATGGTGAGCACCTTGAAACCGACATGATCCTATTCTCTGCCGGTATCCGCCCTCAAGACGAACTGGCCCGTTCCAGCGGCCTGACTGTGGGACCTCGCGGCGGTATCGAGATCAACAACCAGTGTCTGACCTCCGACCCCGATGTGTACGCCATCGGTGAGTGTGCGCTGTGGAATAACCGCATCTTCGGTCTGGTAGCTCCCGGCTATCAGATGGCCAAGATCGCTGCTGGCCACCTGGTTGAAGAGATCGCCCAGAGCGGCGAACTGCACTCCTTTACCGGTGCCGATATGAGCACCAAGCTTAAGCTGATGGGGGTTGATGTTGCCAGTATCGGCGATGCCCACGGCACTACGCCTGGCGCCAACGTCTACACCTACTTCGATCAGCCTAGCCAGGTTTACAAGAAGATCGTTGTCGACGACAAAAACGAAAAACTGCTGGGTGCAGTACTGATCGGTGACGCTGAAGACTACGGCACGCTACTGCAATACATGCTTAACGGCATTCACCTGCCCGAATTCCCCGACACCCTGATCTTACCCCAGCGTGGTGACGATACTCAGACTGGTCTGGGTGTAGCTGCACTGCCTGAAACGGCACAGATCTGTTCCTGTCACGACGTATCTAAAGGCGATATCCGCGCCGCTATGGATGCAGGCTGCTGCTCCGTAGGCGACGTTAAAACCGAGACCAAAGCCGCTACCGGCTGTGGTGGTTGTGCCGCGCTGCTGACCAACCTGGTCAACCACGAGCTTGAAGAGCGTGGCGTTGAAGTGAACCACGACCTCTGTGAGCACTTCCCCTATACCCGCCAGGAGATCTACCACCTGGTGCGCGTTGGTAACATCAAATCCTTCGCCGAACTGCTGGAGAAGCACGGTACAGGCCACGGCTGTGAAATCTGTAAGCCTGCTGTTGGCTCCATCATGGCCAGCTGCTGGAACGAATACGTACTGAAGGACGAGCATATCGGCCTGCAGGACACCAACGACATCTACCTGGGCAACATGCAGAAGGACGGTACTTATTCCATCGTTCCTCGAGTAGCCGGTGGTGAAATCACCGCTGACAAGCTGATCGTTCTGGGTGAGGTGGCTAAAGAATACGGACTCTACACCAAGATCACCGGTGGTCAGCGTATCGACCTGTTCGGTGCTCAACTTCACGAGTTACCGTTGATCTGGAAACAGCTGGTGGATGCCGGATTTGAAACCGGCCACGCCTACGGAAAATCCCTCCGTACGGTTAAATCCTGTGTCGGTAGCACCTGGTGTCGTTACGGCGTAGACGATAGCGTCGGTCTGGCGATCGAAGTGGAAGATCGTTACAAGGGCCTGCGTTCTCCTCACAAAATCAAGTTCGCTGTTTCCGGCTGTACCCGCGAGTGTGCCGAAGCCCAATGCAAGGACGTGGGTATCATCGCCACCGAAAACGGCTGGAACATGTATGTCTGCGGTAACGGCGGTATGAAGCCCCGTCATGCAGACCTGTTTGCCACCGATCTCGATAAAGCAACCCTGATCAAGTACATCGATCGCTTCCTGATGTTCTACATCCGCACCGCAGACCGTCTGCAGCGTACTTCCGTGTGGTTCGACAACCTGGAAGGCGGCATGGATTACCTGAAAGACGTAATCATCAACGACAGTCTGGGACTAGGCGAAGAGCTTGAAGCCGAGATGGCGTCCAACATCGACACTTATCAGTGCGAGTGGGCAACCACACTGGAAGATCCAGAGAAACTGAAGCGTTTTAGTCACTTTATCAACAGTGATGCAACTGACAGTGAAGTGGTATTCGTTGAAGAGCGCGGACAGATCCGCCCTGCCAACGAAACCGAAAAAAGCGAACTGATTGCCAAGGCTAGCTAAGCGCCGCTTAGAGATTTAGGAGAATTATCATGACTCAAGCAACAAACTGGACTCCCGTCTGCGCCCTGACTGACATCGCTCCCAACACCGGCGTATGCGCCCTGGTTAACGGCCAACAGGTTGCCCTGTTCCGTCTCGCAGACAGCGAAGCGGTCTATGCCATCGGTAACTACGACCCTGCAGGTAAGGCCAACGTGCTATCCCGCGGATTGATCGCCGATCTGGATGGTGTCCTCAGCGTCGCTTCCCCCTTGTACAAGCAGCACTACTGCCTGAAAAGCGGTAACTGCCAGGAAGACGAAACTCTGAGCGTACCTACTTATGAAGTACGCCTGAACGAAGGTCAGATCGAAGTCGCGGCTTAAGCCGCGACCTGCTGCTTCCGCACCATTTGCAAAATAAAAGAATAACTAGATCAACCTTCGCATAAATAAGACTTGGACAAAGAACAGGGTGTACTGAAATGTTATTTGGACGTACCGATAGAAAACCGATCCGGATCGCTGACAAAAAGGTCAAAGAGTGGAAATACACCACCTGCGGCTATTGCTCCACCGGCTGCTCCATTCAGGTAGGCCTGAACGAAGAAGGTCGTCCGGTTTCTGCTCGTGGTGCTGCCGGCGCTGACGTCAATCGTGGCAAGCTCTGCATCAAGGGCATCTTCGAACACGAACTGTTCGAAGCTGCTGGTCGCGGTAGCGAACCACTGCTGCGGGACAAAATCCATGAGCCGTACCAGGAAGTATCCTGGGATTCGGCCATGGACAAGACCGCTTCCGAGATCAAGCGTATCCAGGAAACCTACGGTCGCGATGCCTTTGCCATCGTCTCCACCGGTCAGATTCTCACCGAGGAGTTCTACACCCTGGGTAAGCTGGCCCGCGGCTGCATCGGTACCAATAACTACGACGGTAACACCACCCTTTGTATGGCCTCGGCGGTATCGGGCTACAAGCGCTCCTTCGGTTCCGACGGCCCTCCCGGCTGTTACGAAGATTTCGAGCACACCGACTGCCTGATCGCCTTCGGTTCCAACCTGCCGGAACAGCACCCTGTTATCTACTGGCGCCTCAAGGAAGCCCGCGAACAGCGTAAGTTCCCGTTGATCGTTGTCGACCCTCGCGTCACCATGCTGGCCCAATTTGCCGATATCCACCTGCCCATTACTCCCGGAACCGACGTAGTACTGATCAACAGCCTGATGCACGTCATCCTCAAGGAAGGGCTGGAAGATCGTGCCTATATCGAAGCCCACACCCAGGGTATCGACGAGCTCGAAAAGGTACTGGAGAAGTTTGATCCGGTCAGCGCCTCCAAGGTCTGCGGTATCGACGAAGACACCATCCGCAACGTCGCCCGTCTCTACGCCAAGGCCGATGCCGCCATGAGCATCTGGACCATGGGCATCAACCAGAGCACCCACGGCTCCGACGGTGTGGTCAATATCAACAACCTCAACTTGGTTACCGGCAATATCGGTAAGCCCGGCGGCACCAGCCTCTCCATCACCGGTCAGTGCAACGCCATGGGTACCCGCGAGTGGTCCTCCTGCTCCGGCCTGCCCGGCTACCGTCTGCTGGAAAAACCGGAACACCGTGAAGAGATCGGTAAGTTCTGGAATGTGGACCCCGAATTCTTCCCCAAGAAGCGTGGACTGGCACAAACCGATATCTTCCCCGCCATCGAGAGCGGTCAGATCAAGGGCCTGTGGCTGGTGGCTACCAACCCCATGACCTCCATGCCCAACACCGCCCGTACCCGTAAGATTCTCGAGAAGCTGGAATTCCTGGTGGTGCAGGATGCCTATCAGGATGTAGAAACCACCGAATACGCACATTGCTTCTTCCCTGCCGGAGTCTGGGCAGAGAAAGAGGGCTGCTTTACCAACACCGAGCGTCGCGTAAACATCGTCCGCCAAGTGACCGAGCCCTACGCCAACAGCAAATCCGACTTCTGGATCTTTACCCAGATGTCCAAGCGTTTCCCCAACGGCGACAAGATAGACTTCCCTGACACCCCAGCCGGTGCTTTCGAAGAGATGAAACAGCTATCCGTCGGTGAAGGCCGTACTCTGGATATTTCCGGCATGAGCCACGAGAAGATCGAGGCCAACAAGGGTCTGCAGTGGCCCTGCCGAGAAGGTCAGGATAAAGGCGATCAGCGCATCTACACCGACGGTATCTTCCAGACTGAAAGCGGTCGCGCCAACCTGATCGCTCTGGACTTTATCGATAACAACGAAACGCCTTGCGAGCAGTATCCGTTCTGGCTGAACAGTGGCCGCGTAGTGGAGCATTTCCACACCCGTACCCGTACCGGCAAGATCGGTAACCAGAACAAATACAGCCCCACGCCTTACATGGAGATGAACCCGGACTCCGCTGCTGAACTGGGCATCAAGCACCAGCAGTATGTGCGCCTGGCCTCCCGCCGTGGTGATGCTGTGGTGATGGTGCAACTGACCCAGCGTCTGCCCCGCAACATGGTATTCGTACCTTTCCATTTCCACGACTGCGTTAACCGCGTCAGCCTGGGTCTACTGGACCCCCATTCCCGCCAACCAGCCTTCAAGCAGTGTTCCGTTAGGGTCGAGCATGTCGACCAGGACGAAGCCGCACGCATGAATAAGCTGAGACGGGCATTCTAGGGTTTAGGGGGATATTAAGATGAGCAACTTACTGATTAAACTACGCGATAAACTCGATACTATGGGCCCCGGCGTCAAGGTTTACGACCCCGCCGAAGAGGGCGCGGTGATCTTTGATCCCCGCGAAGAAGAGCGTGACTACGCCAAGCTGCCTGAGGTTGAGGTTCCTGAAACCAACCGCTACGGCGATCCGGTAGACCTGATCGCCCGCTCCAGCGATATTCTGGAAGCACCGCTGCCCCAAGACCGCCCCATGCACATCAACGACGTGCCCGAGGCCGGTTGCAACCCTAACCGTAACAAGCAGCACGGCTTCCACTTTACCGCCGACAACTGTATCGGCTGTCACGCCTGTGAAGCGGCCTGTAGCGAGAAGAACGACAACCCTGCCCATATCGCCTTCCGTAACGTCGGCTATGTGGAGGGTGGCAGCTACCCCGCTTACCAACGCCTGAACATCTCCATGGCTTGCAACCACTGTGACAACCCGGTGTGTTTGAAGGGCTGCCCGACGCGTGCCTATACCAAGCACGCCGAATATGGCGCAGTTCTACAAGACCCCGACACCTGTTTCGGCTGCGGTTACTGTACCTGGGTGTGCCCCTACAACGCACCGCAACTGGATCCCATCGAGGGCCAGGTGTCTAAGTGCAACATGTGTGTGGACCGTCTGGAAGTAGGCCTCAAGCCCGCCTGTGTTTCGGCTTGTCTGGGTAACGCCCTCAACTTCGGCGTGATCGAAAACACCCCGGAAAATCGCGAGCAGGCCAAGGTGCAAATCCCCGGTTTCCCTGATCCTGAGATTACCCACCCCAATATCCGTTTCGAGCAGATCAAGACCCTGCCAGATGAGATGAACCGTACCGACTCCATGCCGATCAAATATCGCCAGGAAGAAGACGGCAGCTACCGCACCGTTGTGGACGAGAAGAATGGCAAAGAGACTTTCTGGAACTTCAAGCGTCTCAGCTCCCGTGAAAACCCCTTGGTGATCTTCACCCTGGCCACTCAAGCGGTGATTGGTGCCTTTACCTTGCTGTTCTTGGGTTCCCTGTTGGGACTCAGCGACTTCGGCAGTCTCACAGGCACTGCCGGCTACGTAGGTTTCACTCTGCTGTTGCTGGGGGCACAGGCGGTTGTTCTGTTCCTTTCCACCCTGCACCTGGGTAAACCGTTGCGATTCTACCGTGGTTTCAACAACCTCAAGCATTCCCCCCTAAGCCGCGAAGCTCTGGGGATCGCCCTGTTTGCCGCCGGACTGGGTGGCCATATGTTCTTCAGCCTGCTGGCAGTGGCTACCGATATGACCCTGTTTAGCGCTCTGGCTGTAATCTTCGGCTTTGTTGCCATCGCTGCCGGTATGGTAGGGCTCTACTTTATGCACTGCATCTACCGCATCAAGGCCCGTCCATTCTGGAACCACTGGCAGGTACTGACCTCCTTCTACGGAACAGGCCTGACACTGGGTGCACCTCTGCTGGGCCTGTACGCTCTAGTAGCTGGTGCCGACAGTAGTCTGCTGACGGTACTGGGTGGTTTGACGGTTGTTGGTCTGGCGATCGAAGGTTTCGGCCTCTGGTGCCACGCCCGCTACCTCAACACCGAATCCGGTGAAGGTTCTGCCGCTCACTATATCCAGTGCACCACCTTTGGTAAGAGCTACCTGGGCCGCAACGTCCTGATGATTGTATCCGGACTGGTCGCTGCCGCTTTCGCTATCGGTCTGCTGGAATCCGGTCTAATCTGGCTGGCACTGTCCATAGTAATGGCAGCCACTGCCCTGGTTGGCCGAGCACTGTTCTACGTATTGGTGATTCCCACCACCATGCCCGGTGCCTTCTTCTGGAAGAACAAAGGCTTTGAACAGCACGCCCGTGATATCGGCCTGGCAGAGATGCCCCAGGTGGGTGTCGTGCCAGACGCCCACTAAGCCGAGTGAAAAAGCTGGGTGTCGTGCCAGACGCCCACTAAAATCTATACAACGGGCGTCGTAACCGGCGCCCGCTAAATAAAAAGATCGAACGGGTCTCCAGAACGGAGCGAAAAGGCACTGGATAATAGGCACTCTTCAAGGAGAGTGCCTATTAAGACCCCACACAATAATAACTATACTTAACCTGTTTCATACAGGTTCCTATTTGGCTGTTCTGGATCTCAGCTTTCTCCCGATTGGACAATCCAGAACAGTTTCTTTGCTGACATCAAGTTGGGCACTGTTGCCTAACTCTTCACAAACAGGTCCCTTTCATTCTTGAACCAGCTTCATCTATGATGCGATCCTGTAAAAGCAGATGTATATTAGTGTTTTTTTATTTAGCATTAATTTAATTAACTTAGAGTTTGTAGGCTTATTCACCGAGACAGCTATGGCACAAACAAACACCGAGACTAACAAGACCAATTCCCTCCCTTTAAAACTGGTGGTAATCGGTAACGGCATGGCCAGCATCCGCACCCTTGAGGAGCTGCTGCAGGCGGCCCCTGATGCCTACAAAATTACCGTCATCGGTCGCGAACCCTTCGGTAGCTACAACCGCATCATGCTGTCGCCCATGCTGGCCGGAGAAACCACCCAGGAGGAGATCATGATCCACGATCGCCCCTGGTACGAAGAGCAGGGTATCGAGCTGCTGGCGGGCGATGAATACGAAGCACTGCATATCGATCGCAGCAATCATCAGGTACAACTACGTAACGGCGATAAGATCAATTACGATCGCATTCTAATCGCCACCGGTGCTGACCCGATCCGACTCCCGGTTCCCGGTGCCGACGCCGAAGGGGTGCTCTGTTTCCGGGGTATTCGCGATGTCGAAGCGATGCTGGAACGTTCGCGGGATGGCCAGCATGCGGTCGTCATCGGTGCCGGACTCCTGGGCCTAGAAGCCGCCAATGGGCTGGTCAAGCGCGGCATGAATGTGACTGTAATCCACCGTGCCCGCTACCCGCTCAACCGTCAGTTGGATAAGGAAGCAGCACAGCTACTGCAGCGGGAGCTGGAGAGCCGCGGCATCGAATTCCGCCTGGGCGTTAATACCCACTCGATCCTCACCAAGCCTGACGATGACGGCAATCAGGAGGTAATCTCTCTGAAGCTGGACAGCGGAGAAATCCTGCCCGCCGATATGGTGGTGATGGCCACTGGTATTCGCCCCAATATCGAACTGGCCCACAACAGTGGCATCGAGTGCAACCACGGCATCCTGGTCAACGACTGCCTGCAGAGTTTCGATCCAGCTATCTACGCCGTCGGCGAATGTGTCGAACACCGTGCCGTTACCTTCGGCCTGGTGGAACCCCTGTTCGAACAGGCCCGGGTCTGCGCCAACCACCTGGCCTCCCACGGTGTCGCCAGCTACACCTACCTGAAACCAGCCACTCGCCTGAAAGTGTCGGGTATCAGTCTTTACTCCATGGGCGACTACGACCTCAGTCCGGACAAGGACGGCGACGATATTGAACTACTGACGCTAAAAGATTTTTCCGCAGGCATTTATAAAAAACTGGTGATAAAGGAGAACAAACTGGTGGGAGCCGTACTCTATGGCGATACCGTCGATGGTCCCTGGTACCACGAACTGATGCGTGATGAACGGGATATCAGCCGTTTCCGCGATGGCCTGATCTTCGGTCAGGAACCGGAGGATGCAGCATGAGCGTGATGATTCAGCAAAGCCGCAAGATCCCCACCCGCACCGTGGATACCATCTGCGCCTACTGCGGTACCGGCTGCGGTATCAAGGCGGAAGTCAGCGAAGATCTTCTCGAAGTGCAGGGCCATGAGCAGCACCCCACCAACTTCGGCCGCCTCTGCTCCAAGGGCTCCAACCTCAACGAAACCATGGACAGCGACGCCCGCCTGCTCTACCCCGAGGTGGATGGTGCGCGGGTCAGTTGGGACAGCGCCCTTGAGAGTACTGCCACGCGGATCCGCAAGATTATCGACGAGCACGGCCCCGATGCTTTTGCCATCTACTGCTCCGGCCAGCTGCTCACCGAGGACTATTACGTCGCCAATAAGCTGATGAAGGGCTTTATCGGCAGCGCCAATATCGATACCAACTCTCGCCTATGCATGTCCTCCACCGTAGCAGGCCACAAACGCGCCTTCGGCAGCGATACCGTTCCCGGCTGCTACGAAGATCTGGATCACGCCGAGCTGGTGATACTGACCGGTTCCAATACAGCCTGGTGCCATCCCATCCTGTTCCAGCGCATCAAGGCGGCCAAAGAGGCCCATCCCGGCCGTAAGACCGTGGTGATCGACCCCCGACGCACCGCCACCTGCGATATCGCCGATCTGCACCTGCCACTGAAACCGGGTAGCGATGCCTACCTGTTTAACGGTTTGCTGGCCTATCTGGCAGAACATGGCGCTGTTAACACCTCCTTTGTCGACAGCTACTGCAACGGTTTCGACCAGGCACTGGCAGAGGCCAAAGCCTCCTGTGGTAGCGTGGCTTTGGTTGCCGAACACTGTGGACTGACCGTGGATACGGTGGATACCTTCTACCGCTGGTTCCTGGAGACCGAGAAAACTGTCACCACCTTCAGCCAGGGGATCAACCAATCCTCCAGCGGCTCCGATAAGGTCAACGCCCTGATCAACTGCCATCTGGCCACCGGCCGTATCGGCAAACCCGGCATGAGCCCCCTCTCCTTTACCGGCCAGCCCAACGCCATGGGCGGTCGCGAGGTAGGCGGCCTCGCCAATCAATTGGCCGGCCATATGGAACTGGACAACGAGCAGCATCGTGATCTGGTCGGTCGCTTCTGGCAGACCGACAATCTGGCCCCCGAAGCGGGCCTGAAGGCAGTGGAGCTGTTTCAGGCTGTAGACGAAGGCAAAGTAAAAGCGGTGTGGATTATCGCCACCAATCCGGTGGATAGCTTGCCCGATGCGGATTCAGTACGTGATGCGTTGGAAAGCTGCGAACTGGTGATTCAGTCCGACTGTATGGACGAAACCGACACCACCCCTTTCGCCCATATCCGTTTCCCGGCCCTGGGCTGGGGGGAGAAGGACGGCACCCTTACCAATTCCGAACGCAGAATCTCACGACAAAGGGCGGTCTACCCTCGCTCTGGTGAAGCCCATGCCGACTGGTGGATTCTCAGCCGAGTGGCCCAGCATCTAGGCTTTAAAGATGCCTTTAACTACCAACATGTAGGTGAAGTGTTCGACGAACACGCCCGCCTGTCCGCTTTTGAGAATTCCGAACAGGCCGTACTGCGGGACTTTAACCTCAGCGGCCTGACCGGACTCAGCCGGGAGCAGTACGAACAACTGCAACCGATTCAATGGCCGGTGCTGGAAGCAACAACGGGGACCGAGCGCCTGTTTGGCGACGGCGTTTTCTTTACCCCTGACCGCAAGGCCAACTTTATTGCAGTCACTCCACGACTGCCAGAAAACAGCGCCAGCACCGACTATCCACTGGTACTCAATACCGGCCGAATCCGTGACCAATGGCACACCATGACCCGCACCGGACTGTCGCCACGGCTTTCCGCCCACCTGCCTGAACCCTTTGTCGAGATCCATCCCCAGGAAGCGGACAGGTACCTACTCAAAGAGGGCTCTATCGCTCAACTGAAGAGTAAGTGGGGCTCAATGCTGGCCAGAGTGAAAATCACCGACAGTATCGGCCTTGGCCAACTGTTCGTTCCCATGCACTGGACCGCCCAGTTCGCCAGCCAGGGACGGATGGGGCCGCTGGTCAATCCGGTGGTAGATCCCATCTCCGGACAACCGGAAAGTAAGCACACGCCAGTAGCCATCACCCCCTATCAGGGCAAGTGGTACGGTTTTCTGCTTAATCGCCAGCGCATCGATAAAAGCGCACTGGAAACTATCGAATATCGGGTAAGGGCAACCGGCCAAGAGCATCACCGCTACGAACTGGCGGACAGCAGCCAGGAAGCTGATTGGGATAAACTGCAATCACTGCTGGGAGAAGCAGGCGAACTGCTGGAGTATCGGGACAGCACCCAGCAGATCTATCGCGCCGCCCGCGTTGCTGACGGCCGACTGCAATCGGTTCTGATCATCGCACCCACTACCAAGCTACCGGAACGGGACTGGCTGGCTAGCCTGTTCGCCAAGGAACAGCTCGAAGAAGTAGAGCGCCGCCAGCTGCTGAGCGGCAAGCCGCCAGCCGGAGCCGCCGATACCGGCCCCGTGGTCTGCGCCTGCTTTGGCGTTGGTCGCAACACCATTCTAAACGCTATCGAAGAGCAGGGGTTGGATACGCCGGAAGCGGTGGGCTGTGCCCTCAAGGCAGGTACCAACTGCGGCAGCTGTATCCCCGAGATTCGACAACTGCTGACAGATTAGCAATACTCCGGAACTTAGATACATTTCTATGTTCCGGAGCTAGTAATGAGCGAGTACACCGCAACCGTCACCTGGCAACGTGGTGACCAGGCTTTTCTCGACAACCGTTACAGTCGCGGCCATCAATGGCAGTTTGATGGCGGTGTCACAGTCCCCGCTTCCGCCTCACCCCATATTGTCCCGTTGCCGTATTCGGTAGCAGAAAACGTCGATCCGGAAGAGGCGTTTGTCGTTTCCCTATCCAGTTGCCATATGCTTTTTTTCCTCCACCTGGCCGCACAACAGGGCTTTATCGTCGATAGCTACGAAGACGATGCCATCGGCACTATGGCCAAAAACCAACAGGGAAGGCTGGCCATGACCAAAGTGCGCTTGCGTCCCAAGACCTGTTTTTCTGGGGATAAACGCCCTACCCCTGAAGAGCTTCAGGAATTGCACCATCAGGCCCATGAAGAGTGTTTTATTGCCAACTCGGTCAAGACACGGGTGATCACCGAAATCCGCTGAAATATTCAATTTGACCAACATCATTGGCACCTCTTCCATTTCGTTATATCCTGCCAAACATTACGCTTTGTTTAGGATACCATTTTGAGCAACTATCGACTGCGCGGACGCCTGTGGATCGAAGGCCCTGAAGGAACCTTTCTGGGTTACGGACGCGTGGTGCTGCTGGAACGTATCCGCGAACATGGCTCTATCAGCGCAGCAGCACGATCCATGGAGATGTCCTACCGTCATGCCTGGAAACTGGTGGACTCCATGAACCGGCAAAGCCTGCAACCAGTGGTGGAGAAGGTTACCGGTGGTAAAGGCGGTGGTGGCGCCAAATTGACAGACAGCGGCGAGAAAGCCGTGGACTGCTTCTGGTCTGCCTACCGGGATTACAAAACCTTCCTTTCTGAACGCTCTCAGCAGTTGGAGTTGTAGATGAGCATTCCTGGCCAGCGCTTTATATTGCGCATACTGTTACCGTTTTTGCTGCTAGGTAGTATTGAAGCCCAGGCTGAACAGATCCGCGTTGCCGTGGCCAGCAACTTTACCCACGCCGCCAAAGCCCTGGCTAAAGATTTTGAAGCCCATAGCGGCCACCAGGTGCAGTTAATCTTCGGCTCTACCGGCAAACACTACGCTCAGATCAAAAACGGTGCACCCTTTGACCTGTTTCTGGCCGCCGATAAACGCCGCCCCGAGCTGTTGGAATCTGAAGGGCAGGCCATCGGTAACCGCATCACTTACGCCATCGGACAACTGGTACTCTGGAGCCCCAAAGCCGACTACGTAGACAACGTCGGTAAAGTGCTGGATGGCGATACCTTCAAACGTTTAGCCATCGCCAATCCCCGCTTGGCTCCTTACGGCAAAGCGGCTCAACAAGTTCTGCAATCGAGACAGCTTTGGCGCCCCTTACTGCGTTCCATGGTACGGGGGGAGAATATTGCCCAGGCCTATCAGTACGTAAAGAGCGGCAATACCCAGTTGGGCTTTGTGGCCTACTCGCAACTACAGAATCCGGGACAAGCCATCGAGGGTTCCTACTGGCGGGTTCCAGCCGAGTTGCACGATCCGATCGAACAGCAGGCTGTATTGTTAAAAGACGGTGCTGGAGCGCAGGCATTCTTTAGTTATCTCAGTTCTGAGCCAGCCAAGACACTGATTCGTAGCCACGGGTACCGTACCCTATGAGCCTAACCGATGCCGATCTAGCCGCAGTACTGCTAACGCTGAAACTGGCAGCGTTAAGCACGTTCATTTTGCTGCTGATCGGAACACCCTTGGCCTGGTGGTTGTCCCGTAGTCGCTGGCGTTTTAAGTTTCTGCTGGAAGGGGTAATCGCCCTGCCCTTGGTGCTTCCCCCCACGGTACTGGGATTCTATCTGCTGATCGCACTGGGCCCCAACGGCCCTATCGGCGGATTAACCCAATGGCTGGGAGGCGACTCTCTGGCCTTTACCTTTACCGGCTTGGTAATCGGCTCAGTGTTCTACTCCATGCCCTTTGTGGTGCAACCACTGCAACACGCCTTTACCGCAGTGGGTCGTCGCCCCATGGAAGTTGCCGCCACCCTGCGTGCATCACCCATGGATCGATTTCTGACGGTGGCGATTCCGCTGGCACGGTCCGGCTTTCTCACAGCAACGGTCTTGGGCTTTGCCCATACCGTCGGTGAATTTGGTGTGGTGCTGATGATCGGTGGCAATATTCCCGGCGAAACCCAGGTGCTCTCCATCGCTATCTACGAACATGTAGAAGCTCTTGAATACGGTCGTGCCCACTGGTTGTCCGGGGGGTTATTGTTGCTCTCCTTCGTCATGTTGCTGGCAGTCTACGGACTGAACCGCCGCTACACAGGGATCCAGCCATGACCATCGAAGCTCGATTCCAGTTACAGAAAGCCCAGTTCAATCTAGATGTAGACCTGTCCATTCCCAAGCGTGGCATTACCGCCATCTTCGGCCCCTCTGGCTGCGGCAAAACAACGCTGTTACGGGCTATAGCCGGTCTGGAACACAGCCCCAGGGGTTATCTCAAAATTGGTGAGGAGATCTGGCAGGACGGTGATATTTTCCTTCCCACCCATCAACGCCCGCTAGGTTATGTATTCCAGGAAGCCAGTCTCTTCGATCACCTCAGCGTGCGAAGCAATGTCGAATATGGATTGAAACGTATTCCAATGGATGAGCGGCAGGTATCCCTGGATCAGGCCATCGAATTGCTGGGCATCTCCCAGCTGATGGACCGTCGCCCCGATCAACTTTCCGGCGGCGAGAAACAACGGGTATCCATCGCCCGCGCTATTGCTGTCAGCCCCAAGATCCTGCTGATGGATGAACCCTTGTCGGCACTGGATTACCAGCGCAAGCGGGAGATCATGCCCTACCTGGAATCCCTGCAGCAGCAATTGGAGATCCCCATTCTCTATGTCAGCCACTCCCCAGATGAAGTGGCCCGCCTGGCACAGCAAATGGTGTTGCTGGATGCAGGCAAAGTACAGGCTGTAGGCCCCATGACTGAGCTCCTGACCCGGCTCGACCTACCGCTGGCTCACTATGACAAAGCTGGTGCCTTGGTGGAAGCCACCGTGGCAGGCCACGACGATGATTTCGAACTCACCCATCTGGATTTCCCTGGCGGGCGCTTTAGCATTGGCCGACAACAATTGACTGTAGGTCAGTCAGTACGGATTCGGGTAACAGCTCGTGATGTCAGCCTAACCCTGGAGCATCAACAAGGCACCAGCATCCTCAATGTATTCCCGGTCACCATCGATGAGATTATTCCCGGAGACAAAACCCGGGTGACCGTACGCCTTAACGCAGGCGGGGTACCGTTACTGTCGCGAGTGACTCGCAAGTCGGTCACTGCGCTTGATCTAAAACCGGGCAAGCAGATTTTTGCACAGGTAAAAACCGTCGCCCTGCTATCCTGAATAGCATAAGAGGCAACCCTCGCAATCATAGGAAAAGCCAAATGCAGGAGATGCTGTCACGCAAACAGGTACTCACGCTATCTGTGGCTACTATGGTTGGGTTTTCCCTATTCGCCTTTCTAGCTCCGATGGAAAGCCTTGGGCTCAGCGCCGCCAGAAGACCTGAAATATGGGCCCTTAGTCGTTATGGAATTGCTGCCGGCTGGCTACTAATAGCGGCAATCATCTACGCGACTCGGGGGTTCAAAGCCTATGGCAAAAGCCTCAACTACGCAGCCTACAGCAGCGGCATTGTTGCGATGGCTTTGGCTACATTCTGGGTCAGTATCAGTGGTGGTTACGCCATCTACGGCAGCGCCCTCTGCTACACAGCGATCTCAGCACTGCTTTGCCTGACCATTCCCAGCTTTCGCTGGGCGATGGTAGCAGGACCTGTCATTCTGGTGATTCAGATAGCTGCAGACTGGTTCCTGCTATTTATTGCTGGTCAGTTTCGAATTAACTAGCACAGTAATCGCCGGCAAATGGGTTACCCATACCTTTCACCCTGATACTTACTCTCCACCAACTTGATCTGGGTCTTCCTCTACATCCGTAGCTGTACCGCTGGATTTAGGAATCATGCTCTTTAGTTTGTCAAAGAAACCGCCACTGTCCTTAGCTTCGGCTTTAGGCACGGCTGTCGTTTGTGTAGGAGTTTGTGTAGGAGTTGCTGTCGCAGTTTGCTGCTGAAGTTCCGGCGGCACCCAATCCAGTAGTTTCTGAAAATAGTCTGCTCGCTTGTTTTTCCAGGCATAAGGGATAATCTCGTCATTAAGCCGTTCACCACTATAGGTCTCGTTTTCCAGTACCGTGAGAATCTGCCTGGTGCCCAACTCTTGCGCTTTTTTCTCTTTGACCAAAACCACCAGATAACGCTCGTAGACGTTGGTCTGACGCTGAACCTCATCCACAATCGAATTTTCTTTGTCGGTCATCTCGCTCCGTGATTCATTGATATCTATACCCTTTTCCTGCAAGCGTCTGATCCAAAACGCCCAGGTCATACCATCCACCTCTTTCTGCAAAATGCTTCGGGTGGGGCCAGGAGAGTAATAGTCAAAGTTAAGATCTGGTGGGTCGATCTCGGTTGTAGCACAACCAACCATCGACATAATTACCACTAGCAAGCCTGAAATGCTTAGTTTGGACAACCCCATAACTGAACTCCTTCTCGCTAAATTTCAAATTTGGATTGTTAAGTAAAGCTTAGGCAAGCCCGCTTGATCCGCAATTCACGCAGCACAAAACAGCCGCCCGAAGGCGGCAATACTCAATAGTCCAGAGGAGGACCAATCCCGGAATAAGACTCTTGGTAAAAAGGAAAATATCGAGTTAAGCAGCCGCCACAACGGAAAATTCCACCAGAATATCTGGACGAGCCATACGCGCTTCGACGCAAGCTCGAGCCGGTTTTTCAACTCCTGCGACCCAAGCATCCCAAACAGCATTCATGGCCGAAAAATCCTTCATATCGCGAACATAAATGGTGACCGATAGGATCCGATTTCGATCACTGCCTGCTTCAGCCAACAACGAATCGATTTTATCCAGACAACGCTGGGTTTGTTCCGTCATATCCCACTCAGGATCGCTGGCGGTCTGACCGCAAAGATAAACAGTATCGTTGTGCTTAATAATTTTGCTCATGCGGTCGTTGGAACCAATACGCTCGATGGTCATGGTTAGGGTAGTCTCCAAATAAGGGGGGGGGTTATGAAAAGAAAACTAGCGCTAAAGCACCTTGCGCTCGAAACGGTCGATACGAAACGCCTGCAGATCAAACGAGCTACTGCCTTCGGTCACCAGGTCTGCCATCACCTGGCCGACAATAGGTCCCATCTGGAAACCGTGGGCAGAGAACCCAAATACATGGAACGCCTTGTCGGCATTCACGGCTTTACCGATTACCGGCAGGTTATCGGGCATGTAGGCTTCCAGTCCGGCCCACATCCGGTTTATCGATGCGCTTTTCATAATCGGGAAGAAGTCGATAGCATTTTTGGCACCTCCAGCCAGTTTGGCGTAATCCAAACGGGTGCGGTTGGCATCTCGATCGGCAAAGCCTTTGGCACCACCACCAATCAGCACCGTGCCATTTTCAAACTGTTTAAAAGATAGCGGGCGGCTAACCGCTCCCACCACGGGGGTCGCAAAATGTGGCATCCGTGTGGTGATCATCAGCATCGGTGCGCTGTAGGATAGAGGCACGTTATCGCCGATCATTACCGCAATTTTATCTGCCCAGGCTCCGGCGCAATTGATCAGGTATTCACCTTCAAATTCAGCATCTTCGCTGGAAACCAACCAGCTATCACCCACCTTACGAATGCCTGTAGCGGTAACCCCTTCAACAAAGCGTGCACCCTGTCGGGCAGCGGCGTTGCGAAACGCCAGGGTGGTTTTATAGGGAATGGCATAACCATCGGTTTCAGATACCACCCCGCCAACACAGAAATCAGCGACATGAGGTAATCGCTCACGCAGCTCCTTCTGGTCGATAATTACTTCGTGATGGAGTCCTCGCTGGTGCATCTGCTGCTGACGACCATGGAGAATCTCCATATCAGTTTCATCGGCCGCAATGTTGATCAGCGAGCGACAACTAAAGCCCGTGTCGGCATCCAACTCATCATCCAAATCCGGCCACAATGCCATCGATGCTTTGCTGAGTTCCACTTCGGAAAGATGACGTCCCAGCAACCGCACACCACCTGCGTTAACACCGGAGGCATGACGGGAGACCCAGTCTTTTTCCAGCACCGTCACAGATACGCCCCGAAGCGCCAGCTGGTAGGCAGTAGCACAACCCTGAATACCGCCGCCGATAATCAATACATCTGATCTCATCGACGCTCTCCTGCCAGCACTTTCTTTTCGGGCGGGTTAGCCGCGCTAATCCGATTAAAACGGCTGAGTTCGGTCAGGTTCAACAGTCGCATGGGAGAGCGCAGACGGTAGTAACCGACCTCTTCCACCCGTTCACCTCGCCACTGAGCTAGCAGCTCGCTGACGGTATGACCACACTGGCGTCCCTGGCAAGGCCCCATGCCGCAACGGGTCAGCCCTTTAAGTTCATTGGGGCCACGGGCACCCTGAGCAAATCCCTGCTGTAATTGCTCCAAATTCTGTTCTTCGCACCGGCAGATAACGGTATCTGCTTGGGAAGGGATGCGATGCTGGTCTATGGGACGATAGAGCGTATCGATAAAGCGGCGAAAACTATTTAAACGGCTCAGTTGTTTGCGACTGCTCACCGCCTGCTGATCTCGTTGTTCACGGTCGATCAGACCTAGGCGGTAAAGCTGATTTAGCGCCACCATCTTACCCATCATTTGAGAACCATCGGCGCCAACAATACCGCTGCAATCTCCGGCTACCGAGATGCTGTCAATGGAGCTCTGGCCCCACTCATTCAAATCGGGTTTCCAACAGAGCTGCTGCTCACACCAGCGATGCTCCAGTCCCAAAGAGCGAGTCATATTGAGATTAGGAATAACCCCCTGGTGGAGAAATAGGTGTTCTGTTTCCAACAGATGTTGTTGCTTTCCGCAGTTGAACTGGAGCGCAGTAACTTTCTCCTCACCCTGAACCGACAACGATTCTGCAAAACGATAGACCGGCACACCAGCACGCTTGATCTCGGCAAGTAATGTCAGCCCCTTCTGGATCATCGGCAGACCAGATAGAGCTCCACCAAAATGAGATGCAGCTTGGATATAACCACTTTTGGAAGTGGTATCCACTAGCGCTTTGACCTTCACCCCCAGACGTAAATACTGGGCGACAATGAGGTACAACAGAGGCCCCGTGCCAGCAAATATCGCTCCATCCATAACCAATGCATCGGACTTCAACATCACCTGCGCGCTGCCTGCTGACATTACACCGGGAAGGTGCCAGCCAGGGATTGGAAAAGGCCGTTCCATCGCACCGCAGCTAAGCATTAGCTCGCGGGCGGTTAAACTGCAGGTCTGTTGATCCTTGGAAAACAGCACCTCACCGTTATCACCCAGATGCCAAACCGTAGCCCCCTGAATCCGCTCAACAGGGCTGTTCTCAAAACGTTCCAGTAATGCCTTACCCTGCAGGTAATCTTCTCCCAGTAGATTGGGATCCTGCAGCGGACTATCAGCTACGTTGCGATAGATCTGTCCCCCTGCTTTGGGCTTATCATCGAGCACTACTACGCTCGCGCCTGTTTCGGCAGCGGTAATCGCAGCACTCATACCCGCAGGCCCAGCGCCGATGATGGCGATATCAAAACTTGTTTGCATGTTAGCCTCCCTGAACCTTGGCGGGCTGCCATTGATCTACGGGGGTTTCGGCACCCGTTCGTTCAGTAATCTTTTGAAAACGAACACACATTCCCTCTTCAACCAGAGTCAGGCAGGCTTGTCTATTCGGCATGCCGTCGATCTCCACCAGGCATTCAAAACAGACACCCATGGCGCAGTAGGCAGACCTTTTTTGCTCGGTTACTGGTGATAGTCGGGTGGCGGTATCACCCGCCAAGGCCATCGCAGCCCAGACTGAACTACCCACTGGCACCAATACCCGACGGTCATTGATTATCAGACTCACCTGCTTGGCGGCCGATTGAGAGAGAGATCGGAACATTTCAGACACCCTAAACAGCGGCGAATTGAGGGGCTGCTAAGGAGTTAAGCCGCCCCAGAATTGCTTACTTGGCGATACGGTCGAGAATACCCTGACCCCATTCTGCGCCAACGTCTTCCAGAATCTGCGGCCACACTTCAGCGCGCACTTTTTTGGCAGCTGCAGCCAATTGCTGGTCAGACAGTTTTATGATGGTGGCACCATAGTCAGCCAGCTTCTGCTCGTAAGCGGTCTGGTCAGACTCAGCTTTGGTCCAACGCTTGGCTTCAAATTCAACGGCGGCCTGCTGCAGTGCCTTACGGTCGTCGCCGTCAAGATCTGCCAGACTCTCGGAGTTGATAATCATGTACCAAACTTCGAAGTGAGTGTTCACAGGCACATAGGTCCTGGTTACATCCCGGAACGAGGCGTAATAACCTTCGGCGCCGGAACCGATCACACCGTCAACAACACCAGTCTGAACCGCGGTAAAAGCCTCAGAAAAAGGGATGGGAGAGCTGATGTAACCCAGTGCGTCACTGGTCAGCTGGAAGCTTTTGATGCCGGGAACCCGGACCTTAATACCTTTATCGATAGTAGGATTACCCGGAGAAACCGCATCACGGTTCAGGGCTACACCACCGAAATAAACCGGGTAGGCGGCCAGCATAACGATATCCTGCTTGGCATAAAGATCTTTCATGGCATCGTAGATAGCACCGCCTGGACCATAGATCTTGCGAGCCTGTTGCCAGTTTTCTGCAACATAAGGGAAGGCGCTGATCTGCATCTTACGAGAGGCAGCGGTAGCGGCAGGCTGAACAGCCATATCGACGGCACCTACAGAGATACGCTCCTGCACCGTGGTGTAGTCACCCAAGGCACTGGCGGCAAATATCTTGATCTTCACATCACCATCAGTAGCCTTGTCCACCTTAGTGGCAAACTCCTTCAGCTCTACATCGATAATCGCGCCCTGTGGGCGGATATGACTGACTTTCAAGGTCGCAGCTTCGGCGACTGCAGCCACACTCAAAGCACCGGCAACAATGGCCGTACCCAGGTATTTGCTAGCGAAGGTTGATTTCATAGTACGTTCCTCATCATGATCGTTTGTTGTGTTTATTCAGCGGGCATGACGCACCCGGCATCTTTCTCATCGTTAAAATCAATAGCCAAAGAAGCCTGGTAGCCCCAGTGACAGGTCATCCCAGAAGGAGGTCAGGAACACCACCGGCAAATATCCAGTAATAATCAGGATCATCGCCGGGCGAATTACCTTGGTCACTTTGACCTTGCCGATACGGGCTCCCAGATAGAGAATCGAAGCGTAAGGAGGAGTCACACCCCCCATAGCCGTGTTCACACCCATGATGGCGGCAAACTGAATCGGACTAACGCCGATCGCCTCCATCAGGGGCAACAGTAATGGCGCGATCAGGATGATCGCCGTCACGTCGTTGACTACCATGCCCACCAGAAACAGCAGCACGTTAATCAGAATCAGCAACAGGGTTTTGTTTTCGGTGATGGCGAAGATCGATTCAACCAGCGCTTGCGGGATACTCTCCAACACAAACATCTGCGACAGAATCATGCTGAACAGGATCATCAGCATAATGGCACCCACAGAAGTAGAAGCTTCTTTGCCTGCACCCAGGAAGGTCTTCCAGTCCAGGCCCTTATAGATCAGGAATCCAACCGGAATGGCATAGATCACTGCCACCGCTGCGGCTTCAGTGGGGGTCATAATGCCGCCGTAGATGCCGCCGAGAATAATCACCGGCATCAGTAGCGCAGGGGTTGCCTTAAAGCCGCGACGACTGACCTCTTCAACAAACTCGGCACCCTTGGGTCTATCTTCCAGCACCAGCGGGAACTTGCGGGCCATCCATACGTTGACCACCGAGAAATTGGCCATAATCAACAAGCCTGGGCCCAGCGTCGCCAGGAAGCAGGCCAGAATCGACGTATCAGTCACCCAGCCGTAGACGATCATGGTAACGCTGGGAGGAATCAACAGCCCCAGCAGCGAGGCGTTGGCAATTAGTGCCGTTGCATATTCGCGTGGATAACCCTGCTTCTCCATCTCCGGGATCAACAGCGGGCCGATAGCTGCAACACCGGTCAGACCTGAGCCGGAGATGGCACCGATCAAGGCACAGCTCACCGTCGCAACCACACCCAGACCACCACGAAGGTGTCCAACGAAGATGTTGACGAATCTAAGGAGGCTGGCAGCGATACCACTGACACTCATAATGGTGCCAGCAAGTACGAATAGTGGGATGGCTAGCAGTACGGGATTGCCCAGTTGCTGAAACCCCCAGAGCATATTGCCCTTCATCACCACATCACCAAGGAAATACATCACCATCAAACCGCTGCCAAAGCAGTAAGGTAGAGGCACACCCAAGGTCAAAAGAATGACCAGCAGTGCAACCGCAATCAGCGCAATTTCAATCATCTTAGTGCTCCTCTCCAACAGACAGACTACGAACATGTCCCCAGAGATGAACTGCGGTATAGATCATCATCAAGACCAATCCGGTAAGCAGTGCCACATCGACATAGAAGGTGGGGATATACAGGGTTGGGCTCTCTTTCCAGACCCGCCAGGAATACTTGGTGAAATCCCAAGCCCAATAGGTAAGCCAGCAACCGACGACCAAACTGATAACTTCGCCGGCAATGGCCAGAATGCAGAACTGCCGAGGCGTCTTTAGAACGATCTCCAGCACATTGGCTCGTATATGGGTGTTCTCACGAGAGGCGTTAACCGCACCAAGCACATAGAGCCATAACGTTGGATAGAGCAGACTCTCCTCCAACCCCATCACCGGCACCTCAAGCACATAGCGAGTGATGACTTGTACAAACTGCCCCCCGGCTACCAGGCAGATCAGCCCGGTTAGGAGCAGACTGACAAACTTATTCATGGGCACCTATCCTCAACTCGGTACAGCGTTGTTCTTTTTGGGTTGAGAATAATGTTGTCAATGGCACACTATAAAATCAAAACGATAATATTGATGCTTCCATAGATTTATTTTATGCTTTAGCGATTAACCTTGTAATTCAAGAGGCTATATGAACATCAGTTTCAGACAACTTCAGGCTTTTCGGGAAGTGATGCGTACCGGCTCCATTTCCGAAGCTGCCCGCGCCCTCAATCGCACCCAACCAGCGGTCAGTTCGATGATTGCTAATCTGGAGGAGGAACTCGGACTGGTTCTGTTTGAACGCCAACGGGGCCGGCTAATCAAAAAACCGGAAGCGGTCTATTTTCTGGAAGAGACTGAAGCGATACTTGACCGATTTTCGCAGTCGACTAGGACCATGCGGGAAATTGCAGATCTGGGGGAAGGTAGACTACGGATTGCCTGTATGCCCGCATCCTCGCAATTCATGATGCCACGTTTGTTGGCTGACTTTGTCAGGGACAAACCCCAGGTCAAAGTTTCGCTGATGATGCGCGCATCAACGATTATTGAAGAATGGGTCGCGTCTCAACAATATGACATCGGTCTGGCGGAAACCCCCGCCCCCAACCGGGCACTGGACAGCATGGATTTTGAATTGCATTGCGTATGCGCCATGCACCGCGACGACCCACTCAGCCAGAAATCAGTCATCAATCCAGCCGATCTCTGCGGCCGCCCCTTAGCCACTTTACAAGATGGCCACCCCAATCTGATCGCCACCCAGGAAGCCTTTCACTCAGTAGGCGCCGAGCTCAACGCCCGCTTTGAACTGCGTAACTTTCAGCCGGCACTGAAACTGGTTGAAGAACAACTTTGCTACTGCATCTGCGACCCCATGACCGCCGCCAGCTACTTTGAGTATCAACAATTGGACCCAACGCTGGTGTTTCGCCCATTCACCCCGACCGTCCCTCTAGCCATCTCAATCCTACAACCCGCGCACCGGCCAGCATCGTTATTGGCATCAGCATTCGTTAATATTTTGGTCGATGCTATCGAAGATATTAACCGGAAGTTTCACAGCCAACCCAGCGCCTGATACCTGTAAACCCCACCTCAATTTCCCGGTTCTCACCTATGCTTATTAGTAGAAGCTTAAGGAGGGGAGCTGGCCGTGGACAGCTTAACCATGTGGGTCACCAGTCTGGGCGGATTGGGCATCTTTCTGCTAGGCATGATTGTCATGACCGATGGGCTACGAGCATTGGCTGGCGACCAGCTGAAAAGCCAACTGATGCGCTACACCCGAACCCCCACTAGCGGTGCCGCGATGGGAGCGACATGCACAGCGATTTTGCAATCATCCAGCGCTACCACCGTTGCCGCCGTTGGCTTTGTTAGCGCCGAGTTAATGCAGTTTCACAATGCACTGGGAATTATCTTCGGAGCAAACCTGGGTACAACGATCACCGGTTGGCTGGTAGCAGTGGTGGGGTTCAAGTTGAAGCTGGGGCTCCTGGCTCTGCCATTGATTCTGGTCGGTGCCATTCTCAAACTGTTTGCCTCTAATCGAATAGCCTCATCAGGACTGGCACTGTCGGGATTTGGGCTGATCTTTGTCGGTATATCCATGCTGCAGCAGGGAATGGGAGGTCTGCAGCAGGTGTTCGATTTCTCTCAACTCCCCGGTGACAACTGGCTTGGAATTTTGCAGCTAGTTGCTATCGGTGCGATTTTCACCATCATCACCCAGTCCTCCAGTGCTGGCGTTGCGGCAGCCTTAACCGCACTTTACGCCGACTTGATCGTCTGGCAACAAGCAGCAGCGCTGGTGATAGGAATGGATATCGGAACCACTGTCACTGCAGCCATGGCCACCATCGGCAGTGCAGCCAACGCCCGACGTACTGGGCTATCCCATGTTATTTTTAATCTATGTACCGGGGTATTGGCAATACTGCTGATCGCGCCCTACCGGGAAACCATGGAGTGGCTGGCGCCCGGTTTAATCGATCAAGAACCCGAACTATCGCTGGTGGGGTTCCACACCTTCTTCAATCTTCTGGGGGTCCTGATAGTGTTGCCGCTAACGCCACTTTTTTCACGATTGATGTACCAACTGGTTAAAAAGCAGAGTTCCTCCCTCACTGCAGGCCTGGATCCAGTATTGCTTTCGGACCCTATAGTCGCCCTAAACGCTGCTCAAGAGAGCGCCATTTCGGAACTAAACACGCTGCTCCGACATGCAACAGGAGTACTAGGCGAGGACAGCAAGGCTAAAAATGAAGAACTCTGCGATTTGCCTCAACTTCAACAGGCGCTAAATGAAACCCACGAGTATCTGGACCGGATTACGACAGAAAACCCGTCGCAATTGGCACGATTAAAGTCGTTGTTTCACACGCTGGATCATCTGCAACGCCTGCATGAACGCTTTGAAGAAGAGGAGGACCGAGCCATCACCATCCGTAGCACTGAATCACTGCAGCAGTTTCACCACTACCTCAGTAGCGAACTTCCCGCCATTTTTCAGGATGCAAGAAATCGATCCTGGATGGACGCTTATATTCGTGCCAACCGGGGCCACCAGCAATTGGAAAGTGATGCTAGCCGATACCGTGAACAGGTGGCTGACGCGATGGCGCGGGGGTTGATTGAAGTTCCGGAAGGGACCGATCAATTGGAAGCGATCCGCTGGAGTCGACGAGTGAGCCAGCATATTAGCCGAACCTGCTATCACCTACAAAGAGCGTCCCTGGCCACAGCCGATTAATGTTAGAAAACCAAGCGGATGGATTAACCTAGCAAAAACGCTCTAGATCCTCCGGCTGATCAATATCGATAGCGGCTGCAGCTATGGGAACTTCCAACAACGAGAATCGATCGCTGTACAGTAATTGCTTGGCACCCTGGTCACCCTGCAGCTCCAGCAACGATGGATAACAGCTCGCCGAAAACAGCGCTGGTGCTCCTCGTTTACCGCCGTAAAAGCTGCAGACAATATCAGCACTCCCCAGCTGATTAGTGATGTTCTGAAGATCTTCGTCAGTCAATGCCAATTGATCGCCCAACAGCAGCAACAGATGCTGGTAACGGTCTGACAACGTAGCTACCGCTTCCGCAATGGAGTGACCTAGACCTTTACTCCAAGTAGCGCAGTGGACCAATTTTGCAGACGTCAGCACTGCATCATTAAAAGCCTGCTGAAGTTGCGGATGCCAGCCACCGCTAGCCACATAGACATGGCCCGCAGACTCCTGACCTGAGGAGTGTTTACCTAAAGAACCATTACCTAAAGAGCCATGACCTGAAAAAACATGGCCAGAATAAACAGCGTTACCGCGATCAATCAGATGCTGAAGCATCGGCTTGCCATCAATTTCCGCTAACGCTTTACAGCCATTGAAGCGACTGCTCTGGCCTGCAGCCATTATCAAAACGGCAAGCTGATCCATTACCAAACCACCCCACTGAGCGAGCCGCCCTTGCGCCCTTTTATTGCTGCATGAAATTCTGCCAGGATCGACAGAGCGATACCTTCAGGCAGTTCAGCACCCAAGTCCAAACCTGCAGGACCCGCCACCGGCACGGTTAACTCAGCTGCCGTCAACCCCGCCTGAGTTAAAACCCGCTGTTGGCGGTTACTAGGACCCAGCATGGCAAGGTATTCCAGCTCGACACCTTGCAGCGACTTCAGTGCCGCGGCATCCATACCGACATTGTGGGCCATCAACACCGCACCATTGACCGATCTATCGAGACAGTATTGATGGAGCTCCGTCACCTCACAATTGAGAATGAAATCCGCATCAAGAAAGAACTCGCGCCGGGCATTGGCCGGCCGAGGGTCCCACAAACTGACCTGCCAGCCCTGCTGATGGGCCATCGAAACCAGTGGCCGGGCATCAAGACCGCCGCCCACCACCAACAGATGAGGGTCTGGCACAACTGGGGTCAACAACCATTGCTGATCGCCTTCCTCAACCACTTGAGGCTTGGTCAGTACCGGACGGCTGGATTCGCTGGCGGCACTGAAGAAGTTGGCTTCCACCTCTCCGTGGTCCGTTGGAATTTGCTGGTAGTAGTAACCAGACTGGCGCTGCAACAATGAATCACGCAGACGATCCAACTGCAGGTAATTGTTATCAGCAGTGATCGGTTGCAGCAGAATATACACAGTACCGCCGCAGCCAATACCCAATTGGAACGACAGGTCATCCTCATCACTGCCGTCATAGCAGAGCGTGACCGCCTGGCCACCCTGCATAACCCGTCGGGCATGCTGCTGAATATCAGATTCCAAACAGCCGCCACTGAGCATTCCAAACTGCTGGCCAAGACTGTTAAACAGCATCATCGCCCCGGTTTTCCGATAGCAGGGGCCTTGAGTCCGATAAACCGTACCCAGCACCCAGTCGGTGGCATCCCGTTGGGGATACCACTGCTGCAACAGCTGTGAGAGTTGATTAGCCACAGCGCAGCTAAGACAACTTCAACGGTAAGCGGTGGAAACGCTGACCCGTCACCGCCGACAATGCATTGGCCACTGCAGGCGCGATGGGTGGAACACCCGGCTCACCAACACCGGTGGGCGGTTCCGCCGAGGGTACGATATGCACCTCCACATCTGGCATTTGGCCGATCCGCAGCACCTGGTAATCATGGAAATTCGACTGCACCACCTGGCCATCTTTAAAGGTGATCTCGCTCATCAGCGCAGGCGACAAACCAAAACCGATCCCCCCTTCCATCTGCGCGCGGATCACGTCGGGATTGATGGCAACGCCACAGTCGACCGCACATATCACTCGTTCCACTTTGAACTGGCCGTTATCCTGCAGCGACACTTCTGCCACCTGAGCCACGTAGCTGTTAAAGGATTTATGCATAGCGATGCCGCGGCCCCAACCCTGTGGCAGAGGGGCGCCCCAATTGGCTTTTTCCGCCGCCAGTTTGAGGACACCGTATTCACGGGGATGGTCTTTGAGCAGCGCCAAACGAAATGCCACAGGATCTTTGCCAGCAGCCCGAGCCAGCTCGTCGATCATCACTTCGGTGGAAAATCCGGTATGAGTGTGGCCCACAGAGCGCCACCACTGCACCGGAACGGGTAGATTCACGGTATGAAGATCCACCTTCAAATTGGGGATGCTGTAGGGCAGTGTCGCTGCCCCTTCCACCGAGGTTGCATCGATTCCATCTTTGATCAGAAAGCCTTCAAAGGGGGTACCAGTAACGATGGACTGACCGACAATCCGCTGCTCCCAGGCGACAGGATTACCGTCTGTATCCAGGGCTGCACGCACCTTGTGAAGATACATGGGACGGTAGTAGCCGGCACGGGTATCATCTTCACGGCTCCAGACCAGTTTAACCGGAATGCCAGGCTTGGCCTTGGCAATATGTACCGTCTCCATCACATAGTCAGAATGCGGATTGGCTCGGCGGCCGAAACTTCCTCCGGCGAACAGCATATTGATCTTCACCTGTTCGGGTTTCAGTCCCAGGGTCGCTGCGATAGTGGCTTGATCCAGAGTCTGCATCTGCTCGCCGTTCCAGACTTCACAGCCCTCATCAGATACCAACGCTACGCAATTCATCGGTTCCATCGCCGCGTGGGCCAGGAAAGGAAACTCGAATGTTGCCTCCACGACCTTGGCGGCCGAACCCAGCGCCGATTCCGTATCGCCATCGTTTCGAGCAACCAGACCAGGCTGCTTTGCCAACTGGGCAAATTCGTTCAACAGTTGATCACTGCTTTTATTAAAAGCCTGACTCTCGTCCCATTGGATCTGCAGGGCGTCTCGACCCTTCTTGGCAGCCCAATAGTCCTTCGCCAATACAGCTACGCCGGTAGGAATCTCAACCACATCCTCTACACCCGCTATGTTCCGGGCAGCTTCGCTGTTGACCGATTTTACGGTGGCGCCAAATCGAGGCGGATGAGCGACCAGGGCCGTCAGCATACCGGGTAGTTTGATATCCTGAGTAAACAGGGCGCTGCCGTCAGTCTTACCTCGATCCTTACGGGGCACCGAGCGACCAATCAATTTGAAATCCCCTGGATCTTTAAGCTGAACGCTATCAGTAGCCGGCATCGGCAACTTGGCAGCCTGATCCACCAATTCACCAAAGGAGGTGCTACGGTTGGAGCCCGGATGACTGACCACCCCCTGACTGACAGCGATCTCAGATTCAGCCACCTGCCACTGCTGGGCCGCTGCCTGCACTAGCATCTTTCGGGCAGTCGCACCGGCAAGGCGCATCTGTTCATAGGAGTTGGCAATAGCAGAGCTGCCCCCGGTACCTTGGGAACCCCAATGCAGGTTTTTGTAACGACCTGTATTTGCAGGCGCGCCTTCGCTCTTAATCTGAGCCCAGTCAGCATCGAGTTCCTCGGCCACCAACGTTGCCAATCCGGTGTAGGTACCCTGCCCCATCTCAAGATGCTTGATCACCACCGTAACGGTGCTATCGGCGGAGATTCGCACAAAGGCGTTGGCTTCGAGTTCTCCCTCGGCAGATGTTAGGGGCAACTGTTCTGTGGTTTTTGATAGCACCGGCTGGGCACTCATCGCTAAGGTCAATCCGGCGCCTGCGCCACCCAGTAACTTCAGAAAATTGCGGCGATTGGTGCTAACGGCTGACCCCAGCGGAGAAGACTCGTCCAACTGAGAAAATCTATTATGAATCATGACGGTTACCTCAACTCAGTTGCTCAGAAGCTTGCTTGATGGCCTGACGGATTCGCCCGTAGGTGGCGCAGCGACAGACATTGCCCGCCATGGCGGCATCGATCTGCGCGTCGTCGGGTTTGGGATTGGCTTCCAGCAGGGCAGCGGCTGACATGATCTGGCCTGACTGACAGTAACCACACTGGGGCACCTCAAGCTCGGTCCAGGCTTGCTGTACCGCTTTGGCCGCCGATGACTGAACCCCTTCAATAGTGGTCACGGCCTTGCCCAACACCACTGACAAAGGGGTAGTGCAGGAGCGGATGGGCTGGCCATCGAGGTGAACCGTACAGGCACCACAGAGGGACATACCGCAGCCAAATTTTGTACCGGTTAGTTCCACATGATCCCGAATCACCCATAGCAGGGGCGTATCGGGAGCAGCGTCAATCTGAAAATCGACACCGTTGACGTTTAGGGTGACAGACATGGAGCTCTCCTGAGAAATCTATAGCTGATCGTAGCGAGGGCGATCAGTCGGTTGATAACGCGTTATAAAAATATGGACCCATTTTTAAATATGAGTTATCGCAATTCTCCAAACTACTTGCACAAAACTCCGAAATTTAAGGTTATAAGTAGCCGATTAGTCACCACAGGTGCCATAATTCTCTGACATTCACGAGGTAGGAAGTTGTCATGGGGTATCAGTCAGAGCTCGCTGCGGTGATCGATCGACACAGCCAGCAACAGGGACTGACCATCACCTCCATCCCAGGACTAAAACTCTTTCGTACTGATACTCCCAGTCCACGGATGCCGGTGATATACGAGCCCGCTATCTGCGTGGTTGCTCAGGGGCGCAAACAGCTCTACTACGGTGACCGCTCGTTCAGTTATGACCCTAACCACTATCTGATCAACTCCCTCACGCTGCCGATCGAAGCGGAGATTCAGGAGGTAGGACCTGGGCAACCCTATCTGGGCCTGGCACTGCGGGTAGATCGCACCATAGTGAACCAGCTGATGTTGGAGATGGATCGCATCGAACCGCCCCAGCAAACTACCGAAGCCAGCGACATCATCAAGGCCACCGCTATCACCGATCGCTTACAAGATTGTTTTATCCGCCTGGTGGAATCGATCAATAATCCCATGGAGCAGCAGATTCTTGGCCCTGGTATGCAACGAGAAATTTTCTACGAAGTGCTGAAGGGTCCCCACGGCGACTTGATGCGAAATAGCATCAGCAATCACTTAGGTGCCAACCGTATCGCACCGGTGGTTCACTATATAGAGGAGCATTTTCATCAGCCGTTGGATATCGACACCCTCGCCCGCTTTGCAGGAATGAGCAGCTCTTCCCTGCATGAGTATTTCAAGCAAGCAACCGCCATGTCTCCCATGCAATTTGTCAAAAACTTGCGCCTGCACCGTGCACGCACCCTGCTACTAAGCGGCAATCAGGCCAGCGAAGCATCCTATCAGGTAGGCTACAGCAGCCCCTCCCAATTCAGCAGAGAGTTTAAGCGCTTCTTTGGCGACAGCCCCCGCGAGGTTCTCGCCGCAGCCGTTCGCTGATCTCATTTCAAAAAAATTCATCCCGCTTAAGGAGTTATTAGCGCCTATAGTTGATTAGAGAAGGGTTATTGCTATGCTGGGAAGCACTAAAATATTCATCTAAGTTCTGTGATGGTTGCCGTCTACATGGATCCATTTATTGAAGCTGCAGAAGTTAAGGCTACACGCAGCCGTATTGCACGAAAATTAGTACTCTGGGCCGTCTTGGTTGGCTTCCTAGCCTCTATTATTGCGTCCTCGCTACAGTTCTTTATCAACTACAACCAACGCCTGGATTATATTGATGACAGCATCGAGAAAGTCGGTGCTACCTTCACGCCCTCTTTAGCTAAAAGTATCTGGGCTTTCGATCTGTCTCATGTCGAGTTGCAGATGAGCGCTATTGTCCAGCAGCGCGATATCAGCGCCGCAGAACTCTGGCTCAGCGATGAAAACACTCCAACCCACTACGGTAAAGAGTCTTCTAGCGATCATCTGATTGAGCAGAAATTCCCGCTCTCCTACACCAATATCCGTAATGAAACCCTGGATCTGGGGACCCTTGTATTGATCAAGGATTTCAACGAAGAGCGATCACAGTTACTGAAAGAGGGCTTCAACGACTTCATCATCAATACCCTGATCATCGTCGTTATCGCCTTCAGCGTCATGCAGATCTTTCAGATCATCGTCACCCGACGTTTGATCGCCATGGCCAGCGAATGGCGCAACGTCTCAGAGCAGGATCTGCGTAATCCCGATTTTCAGCAGCACCATTCAGAAGCTCATTCCGCCCCCCAGAACCAAACAACCGCCAGTGATGAGTTGGATGAGCTCAATCAGGCCATCAATGTGCTTTTCAAAACCGGCGCGAAAGCGCTCCAGGACGCCGATGAGAAAGAGAAGTTTCTGATAGAACTGAAGAGAAATGCCGATGCCGCCAATAGGGCCAAAAGTGAATTTTTGGCCAATATGAGCCACGAGATCCGCACACCGATGAATGGCGTTATGGGCATTTCCGAACTCCTGCTAAAAACCGATCTCAGCAAGAATCAGGCAATTCTGGTAAAACAGCTATCCAGCAGTGCAATCAATCTGTTGCAGATTATCAACGATATCCTCGACTTCTCTAAAATTGAATCCGGGCAAATGGCGTTTCACCCCGAAGACTGCGATATCGATGAGTTGGTCAAGGATGTAGCTTACAGTTTCTCCTCCCAGGCGGCGCAGAAAGGGGTTGAACTGATATGTCCTGCGTCTCCGCCAACAAACCTAAAAGTACGAGCTGACACTGTTCGTATTAAGCAGGTACTGATCAACCTGCTGGGCAATGCCATCAAATTCACATCCCAAGGCGAAGTTGCAGTCCACTGTAGTAGCCAGGAACTTGGTTCTGATCGTGTAGAGCTGACCTTTGTTGTCTCCGACACGGGGCCAGGTGTTCCGAAGCAGCAACAGCAATACCTGTTCGAGCGTTTTACCCAGGCTGATAGTTCGGTGACCCGCAAATTCGGTGGTACGGGTCTGGGCTTAGCGATCTGTAAGAAGCTAACCGACCTGATGGGTGGACAAATTGGCTTTGAAAGTAGCCAATCAGGATCTGAATTCTTTTTCACACTACAGCTGGATGTTGTTGAAAAGATGCCGGCAACACCCGCGTCAAAAACAGAAAGAGAAAAGATCCTGATCGTCGAAAACAACCGCAGTACCCGACAATATCTTAGCCAATGTCTACGAGCCTGGCAGATAGAACATAGCAGCCTTCCCTCGGTCGAACCGGTGATTTTAGAACTCTTGAAAGCCCACGAAGCCGGGGCCCCGTACACCAAGGTTCTTGTGGATCAGAACATGCCGGAGACGTCCGGCGTCGAACTGATTAAACGGTTGAAACAAAATCCGAATTTAAGATCAAGCACCTGTATCCTGATAACCCAGGACATTCTCTTTGACGCCAGCAAGGGGCTGCAATTCGACGGATTTATCACCAAGCCGATTCAGTATCGGGAACTGCAAGAACTGGTGTATAACCGGAGCGATCCGCTGCTGATGAATCAGCACAATGAAGACACCCCCAAGCTAGCACTGGATATCAAAGTTCTGATTGTGGAAGACAACGCCACCAATCTATTGGTAGCTGAAGGGATGCTGCATAAACTCGGCATCCCCTTCAAATCCGCAATCAATGGACAGGAGGCTATCACCTGCCTGTGCAGCGACTACTTCGATCTCGTGCTCATGGATTGCCAGATGCCGGTGCTGGACGGATACCAAGCCAGCCAACGAATTCGCAGCAAAGATAGTCGGGTATTAAATCGTGACATCCCTATTATCGCGATGACTGCCAACGCCCTGATCGGCGATAAAGAAAAATGTCTGGAAGCGGGAATGGATGACTACCTGGCCAAACCGGTGATGATGGAAGAGCTGGCCGAAATGCTAAAACGCTGGGCCCCTGTCGATGCACCTTTAAAGCTTGCTTCGGTGCAGAAGAGTGATCAGCGCAGCCCCGCCGCCTCAGACGCTGCACCTTCCCAGCTGTTTGATGACCAGGCCATGGCCACCATGCTGATGAACGATTCATCGCTGATGGCTTCCGTAATAAATACCTTTATCAATGACATACCGGTCGAAGTTGACCAGGTTCGCCAGGACGCCAACAACGGCAACTTGCAAGGGGTAGCGGTTAGAGCGCACAAAATAAAAGGGGCGGCCGGTAACGTCGCCTCAAAGCAACTACAATCGGTAGCCTTGGCGTTGGAACTGGCGAGCAAAGAGGAAAATCAGTTGGAAGTAGACAGAAGTATTTCGGAGCTGGTGGCAACGCTGGCTAGTTTGCGGCAACGACTTCAGCAGAAGCTAGACGAGATGGGCGGATGAAGGTTCTCATCGCCGATGATGATTCCACCACTCGACTGGTGCTGTCCAGCCTGGTGGAAAGACTGGGCTACGAGACCGTTACCGTCTGTGATGGCGAAGCGGCCTGGCAAGAGTACGAAAAGGACCTATCCCCCTGTCTGATGCTGATCGACTGGGAGATGCCCATTCTTGATGGCCCTCAGTTGTGCGAACGAATCAAACAACATTCCTCGCTCAATCCTCCCTATATTATTCTGGTGACCGCCCGTACCGATCCCAACGATATCGTCAAAGGATTGGAAAAAGGCGCGGACGACTATATCTGTAAACCATTAAACCCTGCCGAACTGATGGCCCGGATACAGGTGGCCAACCGTACGCTGCACCTGCATCAAGAGTTTCATCAGGCCCGAAAGGCGATGAAGTACCAGGCTACTCACGATGAGCTGACCGGCCTGCTCAACCGGCGTGCGGCCCTGGATACCCTGAGCCGGGAACTCCACCGCTCCGAGCGTACCGGTCATGATCTGCACGTTGCTATTTGCGACATCGACAATTTCAAGCGGATAAACGACAGCTACGGGCATTTCACCGGCGATATGGTACTGAAAACCGTGGCCTCAACCATGCAGGAAGTACTGCGACCCTATGATCTAGTCGCCCGATTTGGCGGTGAGGAATTTCTGATTGCCATCGTCGATGCGGAAGATTCTGCTTACGACGCCTTTGAACGACTTCGCGCCGAGATCGCTAAACGCACCATCAGCACGCCAGAAAACGAAGACATAAACCTGACCATCAGTATCGGCGCCCACTCGGTTCGTCATGACAAAACCGATATCGATATGGAGGAGATATTGGTCAAGGCCGATAACCTGCTCTACGAAGCCAAGCGGTCTGGTAAAAACTGCGTGGTTTCCCAAGCCAGTTAAGGGTCAGTGCTCAAAGATCTTTGCTTGCTCGCTGAGGTAGTTTTTCCGAAGTTGCTCAGGCAACCACTGAAGATAAGCGTCATTGATTGCCTGCCGTATAGCTGGCCGCTTCAGCAGGGCATTTATCTGTGTCATCAGCTGGTTATTCCAGTCGCCTTTGGTGCACCCTACTCGCACCAAGGAGGTATTTGGCTGGTCCTTAATTTCAACAAAATAGAGTGGCTGCTTTACCTGACTAACCACCTGGTGGAAATAAACTTCCTCCGGGCGCGCAATAAATCCATCGAGTCGATTTGCCAGGGTCTGTTTAATCAGTTGCTGGGTCTCTTTCTGACCGGTTTTAAGGAGAAAGATCGACTCTTTCAATTTTCGCTGGTGTGCCACCAAGCCATCGACAACGGGGGAATAGGAACGCCCGTCATGGACGCTGATCTGCAAAGGTTTGCCAACCAATGTGTGGAGATCGACCAAGCCTATGGCATCCGAGCTCATACCAAACAGGTTTAAGCCGGCACTGGAGGTTATCAGGCCATTGGCATAATTGATCATGATCGGGTTGCTGTATTCGATATAGCGTTCCCGCTCATCGTTTCTCAGCAGCACAACATGGCAGGTTGGAATAGCCCGTCGTGCATTGCTCAACATCCTTCTGATCGTCATTTTGACGGGCTTATGGTGATAACCACTAATCTCCTTCACGAAAAGCTTGATGACCGTATCGCCAATACCTCTGTTCTGATATTCCCCCTCTAAAATAAAAAAGGGCGCAAAATCGGTACGGGACCAGATGACTTGAGATAGATCAGCGGCGGGGGAGCTAGCATTTTCAGGAGACGCATAAACGCGCAAAGACAAAATGGCCGTGCACAGAGTAACAATGCAGCACCCAACCCCAAGGCGTTTGAAGGATAACTTCATCGCTTCTACTTCCTAGCGAGTGAATTCACGCCAATCCTGTAACCCCTGCTGTAGGGCCTTCTGCATAAAACCTTCGGCGGTCATCTCCTGAATAACTTTGGCCAGACGACCTCGCAACGCTCCGGTATTACATTTGGATCGATGAGAGATGGTTAGATACAATCCTTCGCTGCTGATGGCCGGCTCCATCGCCTCAACGCGACCACCCATTCCCCAAATATTGGCGTAGGCGAGGCCAGGGTTTTTCTCATAGAGAACATAATCGGCCCGTTTATGATCGATCATTTTGAAGGCCTGTTCCAATGAAGCGACGTACTCAATATTCAGGCTATCCTTGGCAAACTCATCAAAGACCTGACCAAAGCTATTGTTGATCACCGTCACCCCCATCATAGGAATAAGGTCTTCGCGGTTACTGTAATTGATGGTCTGGCCCTGTTTTTTCCAAACCACACTGGTGGTGTCCAAAAATGCAGGATAGACGTAGTCCATATACTGAATGCGGGGAACGGTATAAAAGGCACCGGCGATCAGATCGATATGACCTTTCTTGGCCATCTCCTGCGCACGAGCCCAGGAACCCACGTCCTGAAGATCGATGGAGACCCCCAGGCGCTTAGCAATCTCATCCATGATGATGCGGTTAGAGCCCAAAAGCCCGCTGCCGCCTTTATCTTCTCGCCATAGATACGGTGGATACTCAGAATTACCAGTGGCTGAAAGCACCTTGCAAAGGCCAGCCTCAGCCGCAAAAACCGAACTCCCCATCAACGATAAAGCTAAGCCTGCAACAAGGCCTCTAACAAAGGTACGCATAATCATCACTACCTGAATATCTGGGTAAGCTTAGGATTTGAGTATAGTTTTCGATCCCCTTAGATAGCAAATTGCTATTGAGGCCTGCCAATAAAATTGTCCCTAATAGGCTGATTAAAAGACCAAAAATCTGTATGCATCAATCTAATTCGATTCAACAGCAACAATCTTCGAATCAACCAGCCCAATACATATTTCCATATTTATTGAAATACAAAATTAAGGAGACTATAGTTGCAACATGGATCATGAATTAACCGCTAAACGTCTCAGCGAGCTGGGTCACGCTACACGCCTCTCGGTGTTCCGTCTGCTGGTAAAAGCAGGTAAACAGGGGCTGTCTGTGGGCGATGTACAAAAACATCTGGATATTGCCGGCCCGACCCTGTCGCACCATATGCATCGACTGATTGCCGTGGGACTGGTCAAACAGCAACGCGAAGGACGAACCCTGTTCTGTATTGCCCAGATGGATGTTTTGCGGGAGATCGTCGATTTTCTGGATGCTGAATGTTGCACGCTTTAGTTTTCTTTAGATAGGGCAACGCCAAGCATATATTTTTCAATCATATTTCGATTATTGTGGAATTACAGAAGGGTTTATCATGGACACTTCAGACTATTTGGGCGGACTATTCAGCCCTGCTACCCAATCCATGCTGGCAGAAAGCGCCAAGATGTTCATCACACTGTTCACCGAGCTAAGCCTGCTGTTTCTGGTGATCAGCTTTCTGGTAGCTCTAATCAATCAAAAGCTGCCAGCTGAGAAAATTCAGAAGCTGCTGGGAGCACAGCGGGGCCGCGGCTATATCACCGCGGCAGGCCTTGGCGCGGTCACCCCCTTCTGCAGCTGCTCCACTATTCCAATGCTAATCGGGCTGCTAAAAGCCCAAGCGGGGTTTGGTCCCACCATGACCTTCCTATTCACCTCGCCGCTGCTAAACCCCATCGTCATAGCACTGTTTGTTCCGGTACTGGGACTGGAGGTTACCCTCTGGTACGCAGCCCTGGCATTGACCGCTTCGATCATCGCCGGCGTACTGTTACAGCATTTCAAATTTGATCGCTTTATCCGCCAGGAGATGCTGACCAGCCCGGCTTCTAGCTGCAGCTCAGGATGTGACGACAGCAAAGAGGATAGTGCCACCCGCTGCTGTAGCAAGGCCCCCAAGAAGAAGCCCTCTATCTGGGCCAAGGCCTGGGAAGAAAGCTGGTCGCTGTTTCGTTCGATGTTTCCCTATATGTTAATCGCCATGGTGATCGGTGCCTTGGTTCACGGTTTTATACCCGCTGACTTTTTCGCCCAGGTAGCCAGCGCCGATAACCCGGCAGCAGTACCTACCGCCGCGTTGATTGGTATCCCGCTCTATATTCGGGTCACGGCATTGTTGCCGCTGGTGGGGTCTTTTGTTGCCAAAGGGGTCAGCATGGGAGCGGTCATCGCTCTGGTGATCGGTAGTGGCGGCGCCAGTCTACCGGAGGTGATCATGCTCAAGCGATTGTTCTACTGGCCTCTGTTGATTGCCTTCCTGGCAGTGATCTTCAGCATGGCGGTGGTTGGCGGCTTTGCCTTTAACCATCTGATTCTTTGAGCATTTGTAAGTTTGAACAGATAATTTCTTAGCATCTGCTTTGATTGTTTTCATGAGCAACCCTAGCCACCGGATCACTGCCGCTGGCTAGGACATCCCGAACGCCTATTCAGATCAGGACTTGATTCGGTAGCCGGTCCGAAAGATCCACCACACTGTGGCCAGACAGATCAGCAGAAACAACCCGGTCATCCCCAAACTGACCATAATATTCACATCGGAGATTCCATAAAAAGCCCAGCGAAAACCGCTAATCAGATACACCACCGGATTGAACAGGGTCAGGGTCTGCCAGGGTTCAGGAAGCATATTGATGGAGTAGAAAGCGCCACCGAGAAAAGTCAGCGGCGTGATAACCATCAGCGGAATCACCTGCAGCTTCTGAAAATCATCTGCCCAGATACCGATGATAAAACCGAACAGGCTAAAGGTGATTGCCGTCAGCAATAGAAACGCCAACATCCAAAACGGATGAACAATGGTGTAATCCACAAAGATCCGCGCCGTAGCCAGGATCAGCAATCCCAGCAATACCGATTTACTGGCCGCTGCCCCCACATAACCGCTGACAATTTCAAACGGAGACACCGGTGCAGACAGCACCTCATAGATGGTTCCTGAGAATTTAGGAAAGAAGATCCCGAAAGATGCATTGGAGATGCTTTCACTCAACAGCGACAACATCACCAGACCCGGAATAATAAAGGCCCCGTAACTGACACCATCGATATCTCCCATGCGGGAACCGATCGCTGTTCCAAACACGATAAAGTAGAGCGAGGTCGACAATACCGGTGAGGCGATACTCTGCATCAGGGTGCGCCAGGTACGAGCCATCTCGAACTTATAGATAGCCAGGATTCCGTGAAAATTCATCTCAAGCACCCCGTACCAGGTTGACAAAAATATCCTCTAGGGAGCTTTCGCTGGAGTGCAGATCTTTGACCTCCAGGCCTAATTCATTCAGGCTTTTCAGCAAGCTGGCAATGCCGCCCAGCTGCTGGCTATCGTAACTGTAGATGAGCAACTGCCCCTCTTCGGCCAGTTCCAGACGAAAGCCGTTAAGGCCCGTAGGCAACTCTGTCAGCGGGGATTGCAGATGTATATTGAGCTGTTTCTCACCCAACTTCGCCATAAGAGCATCTTTCTCTTCTACAAGAATCAATTGGCCCTTGTTGATGACGCCGATACGGTCCGCCATCTCCTCCGCTTCCTCAATGTAATGGGTGGTGAGAATGATGGTCACCCCCCGCTCACGAAGTTCTCGAACCATCTCCCACATATCTCGGCGCAGTTCGACGTCGACCCCGGCAGTGGGTTCGTCAAGAAACAGGATATCTGGCTGGTGAGACAGCGCCTTGGCAATCATCACCCGGCGTTTCATACCACCGGACAATTCCCGTATTTTGGCGTCGCGTTTGTCCCACAGAGAAAGCTGCCGCAACAGTTGCTCGATATAGCCAGGATCAGGCGCCTTACCAAACAGACCTCGACTAAAAGAGACGGTAGCCCAGACGCTTTCGAAGGCATCGGTCGAAAGCTCTTGAGGTACCAGGCCGATCTTACTTCGTGCCGCCCGATAGGCTGTGACGATATCATGACCATCGGCGCTGACGGTGCCCTGAGTCGGATTGACGATACCGCAGACAATACTGATTAAGGTGGTTTTTCCGGCACCATTGGGCCCCAGCAGCGCAAATATTTCACCGCGCTGTATTTCCAGATTTACCTCATGCAAGGCGGTAAACCCGGAGTCATAGGTTTTGCTCAGATCTTGGACCTGGATAATGGGTTGCATCTTGATTCCCTGTTTCCCTTTTGAGGACTACTTAACACCAGACCGGTGTCGGCGATATCAGTTTTAATTCCACGCCTTTTCTCGGTAATTAGCCGCTATGCTATCCGTTCGAAGACTACTGCAGTAGCCCCAGATCACCGAAATCACTGTTTACTAAAACTGAACAATCAGTAATTAACAAACAGATTTCGAAGCGTTCCTACGCCTCGCTGCAGATCGACCTCTGGCGTTCCAGAATAGCCCAGGATCAAACCCTGCTCACCTGCAGGGTAGTAATGCCGGGACAACGCCAGGGCGTTCATTCCGTCAGCAGCCATCTGCTGTTCTATTTCAGTATCCGTAATCATAGTGCCTGGCCGCAAATGGGCCAGCAGGTGCATCCCGCCATCGGGCAGCTGCGGTATTAGCCAATCATCCAGTTGTTGCGACAAAAGCTGATGAAGAAAATCACGCCGTTGCTGATAGCAGCGACGCATGCGACGAAGGTGACTGGCAAAACGTCGGTGGCCCAAGAAATCAGCCAGCGCGGGCTGAATCGGCACCGAAGCCAGGGAGCCCATTTTCTGCTGTTCTTCCACCAAACGTTCCACCAAGCTGGGAGGAGCGATCAGGTAACCGATCCGCAGGGTACGAAACATCAACTTGGAGAAGCTACCTACCAGAATCACCCGTTGCTGCTCCTGGGGATACCGTTGCGTCACCATACTGAACACAGTGGACAAAGGCGTTTTCCGATAATGGTACTCGCCATCGTAATCATCTTCGATCAGCCAACTCTGGTTACGACCACTGTAATCCAACCACGCTAACCGGCGTTCGGTGGACATACTGGTGGTCAGCGGATACTGACGCGCAGGTGTCATCCAAGCCATTTTTACCGGATGCTGCGGCAGACACATCCCCGATTCATCCACGGGGCATACTTCTACCCCATTCGCCATCCCTTGCAGACCGTGCCGGAGAGGCGGATAGCAAGGGTTCTCTAGCGCTACTCTGCCCTCCGCTTCCGAATCGCCTTGTTTCAGAAGAACACGACTGATCAGCGCCATAGCGTCTCGGCTACCCGCGGTAATGATCACCTGCTGCGGCTGACAATCCACACCCCGAACCGCTTTTACTAATCGGCAGACGGCCTGCCGTAGCGGCCAGTAACCGGCCTCATGACGATCGCGCAACAACAATGGATCAGGCTTACGCCACACCCGCGCCAAACTCCGTGACCAGTCGGGAAAGGGGAACTGCTCGACGTCAGGACCGGCATCAAAAATACCTCCCCCTTCGGAACTTTGAGTGGACGCAGCTGATTCATTTGCACCAGCTTGCGATGCAGACGCTTCAACCCGCCCCGCTTCCACCAAGTTAGAGACAAAGATCCCGGATGCCGGACGACTAACCAGCAGCCCTTCGGCCAGCAACAAATCGTAGGCGTTCAGGGTGGTGGTTCGGGATAAAGATAGCAAATCAGCCAGTTTACGACTGGAAGGAAGACGCTCATCCACCACCAGTCGACCTTCACTAATCAACTGTCGGATCTGATCCGCCAACTGACGATAGAGTGGTCGCTTATCGTTTGGATCAGTGTTCAGGGCGAGGGTGCCTAAATCATCCTCCAGACTCAAACTGGTATCTCCATATTTTAATTTTCTGGATATTTATTAAATACCAATACTAACTACTATGGGCCTTAATGAGCAACGAACCCGGTGAATCAACGTGAACAACATCAATTCTGAAAACCTATCGGTCACCCCCCAATCCAAGGTCAAGCGGGGGCGCAACCGTGCCAGCTATGATCGCCAGCAGGTCTACAGCATCATCGATGAAGCGATGGTTGCCTATCTTGGGATCAGTCTCGATGACAAGCCTTTTGTTCTGCCTACCTCCCACTGGCGTGATGGCGATCGCATCTACTGGCACGGCGCCAGCAGTGGCCGTATGGCCCGAGGCGTGGTGGGAAAGCCGGTCTGCCTGACCATGGCGCTGCTAGATGGATTGGTATTGGCCCGCTCCGCTTTCCACCACTCGGTTAATTACCGCTCGGTGATGCTATTCGGTGAACCGGAAATGGTCACCGACATCGATGAGAAACGCCGTCAACTGGAGCGGTTTATCGACCGTATAGCGCCTGACCGCTGGGCTGACCTTCGGCCTATGCATGACAATGAACTCAAGGCCACCGGCATCATGTCGATGGTGATCGATGAAGGTTCGGCAAAAGTCAGAGATGCCCCGCCTGCTGAGGATGAAGAAGACTACAGCTGGCCTGTTTGGGCGGGTGTAATTCCACTACAACGACAGTGGCGGGAAGCGCAACCCTGCCCTCGGTTAGAGGGCGAATTTGATCATCCCAAGTTGACCGAAACCTGGAAAAATTGGGATTGAACATTTTCTTTGCCCCCCATCGCTGATCCCTCTGCTAGCGGTTCTTTTGGCTAAGAAGCAGCCATTAACAGTGGTGATCAGCGATTGATCAGCGTAGAGTGGTCTTACCGCGTAGCAAATCAGGGGTTAATTTGAACCCCTGAACCGAAGTACTTGGGCTGATTTCTGTATAGCATCGATTGCTCACTAAACAGATATCAGCCGACCCTCTGAGCTGCGTACCATCTATTTTAGAAGGTGCACCATGCCAGCTCTACGAATGCGTTACCAAACCATCGAGTTTGGTGACGTCGATATACATGTGCGTACCCTACGAGATAGCCAACAGTATCAAGATGACGACGGCGTCGCCGAACGTCTAGGGATTTCATCTGCCAACTGGTCACTATTTGGAATCGTCTGGGACGCCAGCCGAGTCTTGGCGAACTATATGGACAGTTTCGATACTGACGGCAAACGGATCCTTGAAATCGGATGCGGAATCGGCCTTTCAAGTTTATTACTGAATCACCGCGATGAAGACATTACCGCCACCGACTACCATCCTGAGGCGGAAAATTTCATGCGCGAGAATACCGAGATAAACGACGATGAGAGAATCCCTTTTACCCGAACGAGCTGGGCGGATGAAAAGAGTGATCTAGGCCGTTTTGATCTTTTGATTGGCAGCGACCTGCTCTATGAGCAGCAACATATTGACTTGCTGGCGGAATTTATCGATCAGCATGCCAATCAGCAGTGTGAGGTAATTATTGTCGACCCAGGCCGGGGACAACATGCCAAATTCAGCAAGAAGATGGTGTCTCTTGGCTTTAGTCATCAGCAGCATAAACCGGACACATCCGCTTACCTTGAAAAACCGTTCAAAGGAAAAATTCTGCGCTATCAACGCTAGCTAGCGGAGGGAAACGGGGCCTACCTGATCCAGCATGCCCGCGAGCGAAGTCGGAATCAGTCTTCAATAACCTTCCGATTTAAGCAGCTCCAAACCCTTTTTACGCTGGCTGCGTATCAACTTGATCTTCTTCTCCAGCTCAGACTTGTCGCCTTGATTCTGAGTGTGTTTAAGCTTTTGTTCGAACGACTTCTGTTTATGCTTAAGCTTTTCCAACACCTCTTTCAGCGCTTCACGCTTCTTTTCGTTGTCCCGTAAGCTACTGTCGAAGAAGCCTTTAAGTTTGGCTACCAGTTTCTTGGTTTTCACTGTTCACGCCCGCCTTATTGATCCAACACTATTGGTCCAACACTTCTTCCAGTTCCTTATCATCCAGCGCAATTTTGCGCTCGACACCCGTTAACTCTTTGCGCTGAGAAACAAATAAAGTTGTCGCCATCGCCAACAGACTGTTAGTGATATCACTGAGATAGCCACTGTCATTCATCAAGGAAGTGCCCATCTCAGGGGTGATTGCATCTTCTCGAATCAGCTGAAAAAGCCGTCGCGACTGAGCCCTTTCAAACTCTTTGAACTCCAGCTTCAACTCATCCAATGACAGCAAAGCAACGTCACTATTGCCATTGACTCTCAGAGTCTCCAGCTCCCGCAGAAGTTCAGCAACGCGGATTCTCAAGCGGTTATATTCGTGTCTGATGTGGTGATTATCGGAAATCAGATAATGGAGCATGTTTTTTTGTAGATGCTTGGTGGCTTTGATCGCCTCGACGATGCGGCTGTTGGCATCACGCAGCCAGTGAAAATCGCCGGACTGTTTTTCCTTCCAGGTAAAGTCGGCGCGACTGATAAAGGCGATCACCGCACTGAAAATCCGTTTCACCCGCCGGTCATAGAGGTCTTCGATATCTACCTTGGTGATTTTGCTCTGCTTCTCAAGTTGCTGTTTGGGAAGCTCATCGGCAAATACCTGATCGTGGCTCATGCCCAGTCCACGAATGATAATATCCCGTGCATTGTCGTAGATATGCAGAGTTTCTTTGCGAACCGCTTCCACCGCCGCATCGGGATATTCGATCGCTGCTGAGTAGATATGTTTAGGGGCATCCAGCTCCTCTGCCGGCGCCTTGATGAAACGTTGCAACCAACGCACTAAGTGATTGGTCCAGGGCAGCATCACCATAATACCAATCAGATTGAACAGAGTATGGAACACTGCCAGCTTAAGGGTGAAGTCGAAATCCCGGATGCCTACTTTTTCACTGATATAGTCCACTGCCCAGATCAACTCGGTAATCAGCAAGATAGCCAACAGCCCGGTAATCATATTGAACACCAGATGGGCCCCAGCCAATTGGCGGCCGGCGACATTCGCCCCCATGGCACCGATGATGGCGGTGATAGTCGTTCCAACGTTGGCACCAATGGCCAGCGCCAGGGCATTTTCGTAAGTAATTTGATTGGCCGACAGCGCCGTGATAATCAGCACCAGAGTAGCGTGGCTGGATTGCATCACCACCGTGGCGAGAATTCCGATCAGGGAAAAAAGAAACAGCCCCGGATAACCGGAAACAGCGTAGGCAGCCAGATCGAAACTACCTCGGAAGGCCTCGAAGCCCTCTTTCATATAGTGAATGCCGAGAAATAGGAATCCGAGCCCGGAAAGCACATAGCCAATTCCTTTGAGGTGACCTGGGCGCTGAAATATCAGAATCACCCCGAACACCAACATCGGCATGGCATAAGCAGAGATTTTTACCTTAAGCCCAAAACCGGCCACCAACCAGGCACCAGTGGTGGTCCCCAGGTTGGCGCCAAAGATAATCCCCACGCCCTCACCCAATCCTAAAATACCGGCACTGAGGAAGGAGATAGTTAAGACCGACACCAGCGAGCTGGACTGCATCAGGGTGGTTGAGACGACACCGAAGCTCAAACTCTTCCACAACCGGTCGGTGGATCGGCGCAGAAGTTTTTCCAATACCCCGCCGGTAAAGGCGCGAAATCCCTCTTCCAGTGACAACATACCGAACAGAAAGATCGCCACTCCAGCGGCAATTTCTTTGAAATCGGGACTGATCCAAAAGCCATAGGCCAAGATTAAAAAAATACTTGGCAACAGTACCTTTTTGAACATCGGTTTTCGCTAATCCCCTGAGCCATAACTGTTTTTAAAGAATTCCTAATATAGCTAACTAATCCTAGACTTACTATCGGGCGAGCGCCATTCGGCGGTCTCGTTTGCGGCGATGAGACAAGGATTGGAGCGACGGGTATACTGCGCCATTAAATTCTCGCAGCAGAGCGATCAGCAAACGATACCTTTTCAATTTACATCCCTGGACCTCTTGAATGACCAACCAGCAACAAGACCGATGGCAGTTCTGGATAGACCGTGGCGGCACCTTCACTGACGTCGTGGCCCGCCACCCTGACGGCAGCATTCACAGCCACAAGCTGCTGTCAGAAAATCCAGAGCAATACCCAGACGCGGCAATCCAGGGTATTCGCGATCTACTTGGGCTGAATCCTGGCGAGCCAATTCCTTCAGAGCAGATCGCTTCGGTGAAGATGGGTACCACGGTGGCCACCAACGCCCTGCTGGAGCGCAAGGGTGAACCGACGCTGCTGCTGATCAACAAAGGTTTTGGCGATGCTTTGCGGATCGGTTACCAGAACCGCCCCCATCTTTTTCACCGTCATATCCAACTGCCTGAATTACTCTATCAGCGTGTCGAAGAGATTGAAGAGCGGATCAGCGCCCAGGGTCAGCTGATTCAGCCTTTGAACGAACAACAGGCCCGCCAAGCCTTAAAAGATGCCTACGAGGCCGGATTACGCTCCGTCGCCATCGTACTGATGCATGGTTATCGCTACCCAGAGCACGAACAGCAGCTGGCGACTTGGGCCAAAGAACAGGGGTTCGAACAGATCTCCACCAGCCACCAGACCAGCCCATTAATGAAACTGGTCAGCCGTGGCGACACTACCGTTGTGGATGCCTATCTGTCGCCGATCTTGCGTCGCTATGTCGATCAAGTGGCAGCCGAACTGGGCGACGTGCAATTGATGTTTATGCAATCCAACGGCGGTTTAGTAGACGCCCGACTATTCCAAGGCAAAGATTCAATTCTATCGGGCCCCGCCGGTGGCATCGTCGGCGCAGCACAAACCTCGGCGTTGGCTGGCTTTGACCGTATCATTGGCTTTGACATGGGTGGCACCTCTACCGATGTGACCCACTACTATGGCGACTATGAGCGCGCATTTGAGACCCAGGTCGCCGGAGTACGGATGCGTGCCCCGATGATGCAGATTCACACCGTCGCAGCGGGTGGAGGTTCCATTCTGAGTTTTGACGGCAGCCGCTACCGTGTCGGCCCCGAATCGGCTGGAGCCAATCCTGGTCCCGCCTGTTACCGCCGGGGAGGTCCGCTGACGGTCACCGACTGTAATGTCATACTAGGCAAACTCAACCCCGATTATTTCCCGCCGGTATTTGGCCCCAACGCTGACCAACCGCTGGATACCCAGATCGTCAAAGACAAATTTACTGCCTTGGCTACAAAGATTCAGCAAGCCACCGGCCAACCACAAACACCCGAAGGCGTAGCCCAGGGATTCCTGACTATCGCCGTTGAGAACATGGCCAATGCCATCAAGGAGATCTCTACCCAGCGGGGTTACGACGTGACCCAATATGCACTGTGCTGCTTTGGTGGTGCCGGTGGCCAGCACGCCTGCCAAGTTGCTGATGTACTGGGTATGACTCAAATTGTGCTGCACCCCTTAGCCGGCGTGTTATCCGCCTACGGCATGGGGTTGGCCGATATTCGTAGTCTGCGACAGCAGGCTGTAGAGCAACAGTTCGAACCCACACAGATCTCTCCCCTTAACGAGCAGTTGCAATCATTGGCACAGCAAGCCAGCGCCGAAGTAGAGAGACAGGGTATCGATCCCTCGCAGATTCAAACCCGCTTTAAAGCACACCTGAAATACCAGGGTACCGATTCTACCCTGGAGGTCCCCTTCGATGGCTACCAGGGTAGTTGCGACGCCTTTGCTGAAGCACATCGCCAACGCTACGGATTTATCGTTGCAGATAAACCACTGATCGTTGAAGCAATATCTGTGGAGGCAATCGGTGTCAGCCGTGAGCTAAACAATCGCTTTAGCACCGCCAACAACGATGCAAATACAGCAACCAAGACGCTGAACAAACAGCAGCTTTGGAGCCAAGGCCAATCCTTTAATGCGCCGATTTACCAGCGCGATGAGCTCTCATCTGGTTCCGTCATCGAGGGGCCGGCACTGATTATCGAGCCCACCGGCACCAACGTTATCGAGCAGGGCTGGCAGGCCCAATGCAACAAATTAGGCGATCTGGTGCTGCGTCGAGTACAGCCGCTGGCACGACAACAGGCGATCGGGACCGACGTCGATCCGGTGATGTTGGAGGTCTTTAACAACCTGTTTATGTCGATCGCCGAGCAGATGGGATCGACCCTGGAAAACACCAGCTATTCGGTCAACGTTAAAGAGCGGCTGGATTTCTCCTGCGCCCTGTTCGATGGCCAAGGACAACTGGTTGCCAACGCGCCCCACATGCCGGTCCACCTGGGCTCCATGTGGCAGAGCATCCAGAGTGTGATCAATAAACACGGCGAATGCATGCAGCCCCATGATGTCTACGTGCTCAACGCCCCCTACAACGGCGGCACTCACCTGCCCGACGTGACGGTAATCACCCCGGTGTTTGACGCGGCACAATCTGAAGTACTGTTCTACGTCGCCTCTCGTGGCCACCATGCCGATATTGGCGGCATCACCCCCGGCTCCATGCCTCCTGGCAGTCAAACCGTGGATCAGGAAGGGGTCTTGATTGATAACATTAAGCTGGTGGATCGCGGTCGTTTTCTTGAGCAGGAGATGCTTGAGTTGCTCACCTCAGGCCCCTATCCCGCTCGCAACCCGTCTCAAAACATCGCCGATCTGAAAGCTCAGATCGCCGCCAATGAAAAAGGCCTGCACGAGCTGCAGCGGATGATCAACCAGTTCGGTCTGCCAACAGTGCAGGCCTATATGCAGCACGTTCAGGATAATGCTGAAGAATCCGTTCGCCGGGTGCTGGACGTATTGCAGGACGGCGAGTTCTGTTATCCCGTGGACAGTGGCTGCGAGATTCGGGTCAAGATCCGTATCGATCGCAACAACCGGTCGGCTTCTATCGATTTCAGCGGCAGTTCCGAGCAGCAAAGTAGCAATTTTAATGCGCCTGAAGCGGTTTGCTATGCGGCGGTGCTTTATGTATTCAGAACCCTGGTGGACGACGAAATCCCCATGAACCAGGGTTGCCTGAAGCCGCTGGATATTCTTATCCCTAAAGATTCCATGCTATCGCCTCGATACCCTGCGGCAGTGGTTGCTGGCAATGTTGAAACCTCGCAGTGGATCACCGACGCACTCTACGGCGCTCTGGGTGTACAGGCGGGATCTCAAGGCACTATGAACAACTTCACCTTTGGCAACGATCAGCACCAATACTATGAAACCATCTGCGGTGGTGGCGGTGCCGGTCAGGGCTTTGATGGCACCAGTGCCGTTCAAACCCATATGACCAACTCGCGGCTAACCGACCCGGAGGTGCTGGAATGGCGCTACCCGGTGGTGCTGGAAAGCTTCAGCATTCGACAGGGTTCCGGGGGCCCTGGCCGCTGGCAAGGTGGCAACGGTGTGGTGCGTAAGGTTCGTTTTCTGGAACCCATGACAGCGGCAATACTCTCCTCCCATCGGGATGTCGCTCCCTTTGGTGTTGATGGCGGTAGCGATGGTCAGTGCGGAGCAAACTATTGGATCAACGCAGACGGTAAATCTACCACGCTACCGGCAACGGCCCAGGTAGAACTCCAAGCCGATGACCTGTTTGTTATTGAAACTCCCGGAGGCGGTGGCTTTGGGCAAGAGTAAAAAAACTGATTTACACTGAGTTTCAGGGGTACAGGAAGCAGTCATGAAGTCGCTATCAGTCAAAAAAGCTCTAATCAGTCTGGTGAAAGGCTACCAATTGCTGATCAGTCCTTTTATGGGTAATAACTGCCGCTACTACCCCAGTTGCTCGGCTTACTGCATAGAGGCGATGGAGATCCATGGCCCACTAAAAGGCCTGTACCTGGGGATTCGGCGGGTATTACGCTGTCACCCGTTTCATGATGGTGGATTAGATCCCGTACCACCCCGGTCAGGATACTGCGATCATTCGGATTGCAATAAAACCGACTAATCCCCAAGGTCGCTCAGCATCACAGACATTTGTCTAAGAGGCCGAGACAACTTGATGAAAATCATGGTCTAATCAATGTCGTAAGGTATAACAGGGCACTAAGTAGACAGGAAAATTAGGCGCCCTACCCTGGGATCATAACGGAGGGAACCATGTTCTCGACGACGACAATATTACTGGTTGTCTGTCTCTATATGGCAGTACTGTTCGGTATTGCCCAAATAGTCGAGAATCGTGCCGAATCTACCGGCCGTAAGTCGATCCATCCACTATTTTACGTACTTTCCATCACCGTTTACGCCACCTCCTGGACCTTCTACGGCAGTGTCGGTTTTGCCGCCGAATCAGGCCTGCTCTACTTGGCGATTTATATCGGAGCGATCCTGGCGATTCTTACCTGGTGGCGCACTTTGCGGCGCATGGTCCATGCCAAAGAGACTTACCATATCAGTAGCATCGCTGACTTTATCTCGGCCCGTTACAACCGCTCCCAAGCCATCGCCGCGATGGTCACAATCATCGCCCTGCTGGGAATCATTCCCTACATTGCTCTGCAATTAAAAGCTGTGATCGGCACCTATGAAATCATCGCCGCCCCCACCGATAGTGAGGGTTACAGCAGTGGTTTTACCGGCAGCCTTATCACCCTGTTGATGATTATTTTCACCATCATGTTCGGGGCACGCAGGCTGGACCCCACAGAACGTCACCAGGGCATGATGGTAGTGCTGGCGGTGCAATGCCTTATCAAGCTGGTGGCGTTTATTTCCGTCGGCGCCTTCGTCACTTATACCCTCTACGACGGCATGGGTGACATTTTTCAACGTATCACCTGGGCTGGATTAGGACATTTGCTGGGTTCCAGCAGCCATGATGGTTCCCTGTCGGTACAGTGGATCACGCTGATCATATTGGGCGCGGCGTCGATTCAATGTTTACCACGCCAGTTTCATGTCGCTGTTGTAGAGAATTCCAACGAGCGACATATCCGATTAGCCATGTGGTTGGTGCCTCTCTACCTCCTCGCCATCAGCTTCTTCGTCATCCCGATCACTGCTGGCGGGCTGATGCAAGGGCTGCCAGTGGGTGAAGCGGATTCCTTTGTGCTTCGGCTCCCGCAATTAGCCGGTAATCAAGGACTGGCGTTATTCGTCTTTATTGGCGGTTTCTCGGCGGCTACAGGCATGATTATCATCAGCGCCATGACGCTCTCAACCATGGCCACCAACCATCTACTGATGATCGCTATCGATCGATATAAGCGCCTGAATGTCCTACGCCATTATCTGTTGCAGTGTCGCTGGTTGATGATCGCCCTAATACTCAGCAGCAGTTATTGGTTTGCCTGGGAGTTTAGCGATTCTTACATGCTGGCTGCCATGGGAATGATATCCTTCGCCGCTGTGTTCCAGTTTGTTCCCGCAATGTTCGGCGGACTGTTCTGGCAACGGGGGAACAAGGTCGGTGCGATGCTAGGGCTTTGCGCAGGTTTCCTACTCTGGTTTTATACCCTGGTACTACCCACCTTTATCAATCAGGGCTGGTTCAACCCGGATCTTCTGGTCAGCGGTCCTTTCCAGATTGCCTGGTTACGCCCGCAAGAACTGTTTGGACTGGATGGTCTTTCCACTCTGTCCCACAGCGTTTTCTGGTCTTTTGTGTTCAACTCCCTGTTCTATATCGTCGGCTCGTTCAGCCATCGCCCGGCCAAACTAGAGCGCACCCAGTTGAGCGATTTTATGAAGTCGATGCGCACCAGCCGACATGTTCATAAAGCCAGACCAACGGGGCTTGATGCCTATATTCAGTTAACCCCAAAGCTCCGTGAAGCGGAACACCTGCTGAGTGACTACCTCCCCCTCGACAAGGCGGAAGCCGCGGTGGCTCGAATTACCGAAGATCTAGCCGTAAATTATAAGGAACAGATCACCATTATCGAGTTGGTGGAATTTCACCGCATGCTCGAACATGCTTTAGCGGGCGCTATTGGTGCCGCTAGTGCACACAATGCCATCGAAAACACCATCAAATATACCGAGCAGGAAACCAAAGATCTGAAAGCCGTTTACAGCCACATTCTGAGCGAACTGCATGGGCAGGGTGAGGCTAATCCGGCCGTGGTTGATCCACAACTGGAAGAAGAAAACCGCTACTCTTTTATTGAGAATCTACAAAAAACTATCGATGAGCAGACGGCGGAACTGACAGAGCAAAAACAGGCGTTAGAAAAAGCCATAGAGCTACGGGATCGTTCCGACCAGAAGCTATTTGACCAGCGACTGGTGAATCAGAAACTTATTCAGGAGGTGAAGTCCCTACGCCATCGCCTGGAACGGGAAGAGGATGACGGTTCAGTCATCTAAGTCATGATGACTTCCATCACAATAGGGGGGATTAGCTGTTTGCTTACAGAGACAAAACAGGCTGCTCTGCTTCTCCTCCACCATAAACTTAAGGGGCTTTAAGCCAGTTCCTTTGTGGGAACCATCACAAAATGGCTGATCCGCGGATCGACCACAACAACAGAAATAGTATTCACCAGGCTCCAGCACCAGCTCAACCGGTCCGGTTCCGGCCACAACCACTTCGGCAGGGGAATCACTCATGTCGCACGCTCCGTTCAGACAATATCCGTCAGTGTTAACCTGTCGAACTCATAAAAAACCCGCCTTAATCTGACCATCACAGAATGAGCGGGAACAACCGCCAATAGGATTGGTGAACCTATCGGTGTCCAACAGTAGTAATAAAGCATAGACCGAATTACTGCTGAGCTGACAAATTCCTGAGTCTTAACACAACCGTCATAGTTACCTGTCACCATAAGTCCACTTTCTAGGAGGATGCCCTAATGAGTTGGTTTAAACGTCTAATCATAAGAAGAAACACCTTTTACTGCAGTACTCCCAGTGATCGTAACGGCTACGGTTATCCGGTCCTTCCCCGGTAGCCGTTAGACTACCCCTCTTTTTTTACAGCCCTGTCGACTCCATCTCTGATGGCGTTTCAAAACACCGATTCCTTTTTCGCGATCCCTCGCTCAGACCTAGCAATTTAGCTGTCGGATAACCATTGCTCATAACTTTATGAAATAAAGCTTTATAGTTGATCCATCGATATCGATATACTAGGAAGTCTTTGCACCAGAATAAGCAGAATCTAAGGAATCGAACCATGAGCAATATCTACGATGATAATTCGCTGACCATCGGCAAAACGCCCTTGGTGAAGTTGAACCGTATTACTGACGCCAATATCTGGACCAAGCTGGAAAGCCGCAATCCGGCGAATTCTGTGAAATGCCGAATTGGTGCAAACATGATTTGGGAAGCGGAAAAAAGCGGCGATCTAAAACCCGGTATGACCATTGTGGAACCCACCAGCGGCAACACCGGTATCGCCCTTTGCTTCGTGGCGGCAGCGCGAGGTTACAAAGTCACCCTCACCATGCCTGAAACAATGAGCCTGGAACGCCGCAAGGTGATGAAAGCCCTAGGTGCGGATATCGTTTTAACCGAAGGCCCTAAGGGTATGAAAGGCGCTATCGACAAAGCGACTGAGATTGTCACCAGCGATCCATCAACCTATTACATGCCGCAGCAGTTCGAAAATCCGGCTAATCCTCAAATCCACGAAAAAACCACAGGGCCCGAGATTTGGGAAGATACTGACGGACAAATCGATGTATTGGTTGCCGGTGTTGGTACCGGCGGTACGATCTCTGGTATCTCCCGCTATATCAAGAATCAATGCGGGAAAGCGATCACCTCTGTGGCTGTAGAGCCCAGCGCTTCACCGGTTATCACCCAGCACCTCAACAAGGAAAGCATTCAACCTGCACCCCATAAGATTCAGGGGATCGGCGCTGGCTTTATCCCCAAGAACCTGGATCTGGAGATCGTTGATCAAGTTGAACAGGTTGGCAATGAGGAGGCTATTGCAATGGCCAAGAGATTGATGACCGAAGAGGGAATCCTCGCAGGGATCTCCTGCGGAGCCGCTCTGGCCGCTGCTATTCGAGTTGCCGAACAGCCCCAGCACAAGGGCAAGAACATCGTAGTTATTCTGCCTGACTCCGGCGAACGCTACCTATCCACGGTATTGTTTGAAGGGGAATTCAGCGACAACGAAACCGTACAGTAATACCCTCTGAAGCCGGGTCCAATGACTATCCGGCTTCTTTTTTTATCCACAATTTGCTGACACATATCAATCCTTTTCCCGCCCGTTTCCACTAAACTGAATTTTTATAGTTGGTTAAATTCCATCCTCCAAAGGGACAGACGATGGGCTTTCCCCTAAAAGTCACTATCACTTATGCGCTGTTTTCCATTCTGTGGATTACAACGTCAGATCGTGCTGTCTCCATCCTCTTTCCACCGGAAGAGGTATTTACTGTTCAATCCTACAAGTCCTGGTTTTTCGTGGCATTCACCAGCGTCATGTTGCTGCTGTTTCTAATTCAGGAAACCCGACGGCGCGAACGTAATGAAAAGATGCTGGCAGAACAACGAGACAGTATCAACAAGCTGTCTACTGCAGTCAGCCAAAGCCCTAACAGCATCGTTGTATGTGATATCGATGGAACGGTGGAGTATGTCAACGAAGCCTTCGAATCCATGAGTGGCTACACCTGCGAAGAGGTACTGGGTAAAAAGTCCAATATCTTCGGCAGCGACCGCAACCCTCAGTCCGTCTATGATGAGCTCTGGGCCGCCATCAAAGAGGGCCAGATTTGGCAGGGGGAACTTCTTAAAAAGGGCAAGAATGGCAGTAGCTACTGGGTTCACACCCGAGTTTCACCGGTTCAGGAAGAAGACGGCACCATCGCCCACTTCTTAGCGATCGAAGAAGATATCAGTGAACGCAAAGCCCAGGAAAACCGGATTCGCCATCAGGCCAACTACGACAGCTTGACCGAACTTCCCAACCGGTTCCTGGCTATGGATCGCATGAGCCAAGCAATCAATAACGCCATCCGCCACGAACAGACCGTGGTGATGATGTTTATCGACTTGGATGATTTCAGTCGTATCAACGAATCAATGGGCCAGGATATTGGCGACCAGCTGATTACGCTAGCGGCAGCGCGAGTTTCTGAAACTATCCGCCAAACAGACACCGTTGCCCGCTACGGCGGCGACGAATTTATGGTCATTCTGAATCATCTGGACAACGCCAATGACGCTCCCCGGGTGGCCGAGAAAGTACTGGCCTCACTGGCCAATCCATTCTTTATCGACGACAAAGAACTCAATATCAGCGCCAGCATCGGCATGTCGATCTTCCCGGAAGATGGCCAGGACCCTTACGAATTATTGCGCCATGCCGATGCAGCGATGTTCGCAGCCAAAGATGAAGGCGGTAACCGTTACGAATTCTATTCTGCCGACGTAAACCAGGCCGCGGTTGAACGCATGGGCGTTGAACAACGACTCCGTTCAGCGATGGATAATCAAGAATTCACCCTGGCCTATCAGCCGCTAGTAGATCTAGCCAGCGGCACCATTGCCAGTGTCGAAGTACTATTGCGCTGGAACAACAAAGAACTTGGCGCCGTTGCCCCAAACAAGTTTATCCCCCTGGCCGAAGCCACCGGCTTAATTGTTCCTATTGGCGAATGGGTGATCCACAACGCCTGCGCACAATTGAAGCAATGGCATGATCAGGGCATGAGGCACCTCAACTTAATGATCAATCTGTCGCCACGGCAGTTTAAAGATATCAACCTGGTATCAACCCTCACTACCGCTCTGGAGCAGAACCAACTCACCGGTGACCAGCTCGAGCTGGAAGTAACCGAGAATATTTTGAGCCGTAATCGCGATGAAGCCGAACTGATTGTCGAGCGACTGAAATCCATCGGCGTACGCCTGGCACTGGATGATTTCGGCACCGGTAGCTCATCCCTCAATCATCTGAAAAATTTCCCCTTCGACACCATTAAGATCGATCGTTCTTATATCGATCGCCTGGTGACCGAAAGCGATGACCAAGCACTAGTTGAAGGCACCGTCATTATGGCAAAGGGATTAGGTTTAAAAACCGTCGGTGAGGGAGTAGAAACCGACGAACAGTTCAGCTATCTGAAAGCGAAAGGCTTTGATGGAGTGCAGGGATTCCTGTTCACTCCAGCGCTAGCCGCTGCAGATTTTGAACGCTATTACCAGCAGTTCCAAGAGCAATCCAGCAGCGGTGACGCTAGTTAATCACGCCACCCTATTGACACTCAGCCCTCATCTTCATCCTCGTCATAGAGAATAATACTGCCGTCATCGCCCCAGTTTATCTGGGTGATTCCGGGAGATTCAGCCTCCAGCCGCTCTAATTCCGACATCTGATGTTTGATCTGCACCTGCTGCTTGCGCACCATATCCGCAAGACGGCGGTTTTCTATCAGGATGTGACGGTGCTCCAATGCCTTCTCGATGGTGACCGCCAACTCTTCATCACTCCATGGCTTGGTAATAAAGCGGTAGATCTCAGCATCATTGATAGCATGAAGAATGGCATCCATATCGGCCTGACCGCTGAGGATGATTCGAAATGCATCCGGTTGTATCGCCTTGAATTCTTGTAGAAATGTCACCCCGTCCATGACAGGCATGCGGTAGTCGGAAATGACCAGATCCACCTCCTGCGTCGCGGCGTCATTAAGGGCTTCCTGAGGGTCCAAATAAGTTTGAAGATTCCAGCCGTGACTTCTCATTGATCGCTTTAACGCGTTCAACACACCTTTTTCATCATCAACGATAATCACCCGACTCATGATTTTGCTTCCTTGTAGACAAAGATCTCGAAATGCTCTTTTTCGATCTGCTCTACCATCAATAATTTTGTGATCAAGGTGCTGGTAAATATCCGATTCTTGGTCAGCAGCAACAGCTCGCTACTATTGAACAGGTCTCGGGATAGCTTCATACCCGGCTTCAATTGATCCGTCCGAAGTTTCATTTCTCGGAATCCCTGACTGGCCTCCTTACGTCGAACCAATAACTCCTCGAATACCTTAACAACGGCTGGATCGAAGCGCTTTCCACTCTGCTGTTTAATGCGCTCCAGGGCTTCATCCGCCGAATAGATATCTTTTAGTACTTTACCCGTCTGGTAGCCGTAGTAGTCCCTAGCCAATGCAAGTATTCGAGCACCGAGAGGTATCTGCTCCATCGCCAGGCCATCGGGGAAGCCGCTACCGTCATAACACTCTTCCTGGGAGCGGATTAAGTTAGCAGTTCCATGCAAAGCGTCCACCGCCATCAGTGCACTCTGGCCAATCAGGGGATGGCGTTGAAAACTGACCTGATCCTTTTTATCCAAACAGTAACTGGGCTGGGTCAGCAGGTGATCCGGTAATCCCAATTTTCCTATTTCATGTAGCAGTGAGGCGTAATAGACATCATCGATCTGCTCTTTCTCCTGCCCCATGAATTTAGCGATAGCACGACTGAGATCAGCAACTTTCTGTGAAAACTTACCCGACAAAGATTCGCGCATGCTAACCAAGTTGGCAAAGGCTCGCATGGTATGCTGATAGCTCTGCCGTAGCTCCTGATTGGCCAGATCCAGCATATCGGCCGTCTGCTGCACCTCTTCAGTACGGGCTTTAACCTTCTGTTCCAAGTTGTCGTTAAGATCTTTAAGCTGCAGGTTCTGCTTTTCAGTAATCTTTTGTAGCCGCAGTTTTTCCCGCTCCAGCTGCTTGGTTTGCAGCGCCTGCTTAACCGTCAGGGTAATCTCCGTATCTTCCCAGGGCTTGCTGAGGTAACGGTAGATCTTACCGTTGTTAATAGCATCGATGGTGGAGTTGATATCAGCAAAACCGGTCAGCAGAATACGTACGGTATCAGGGTAATCCTGGGCAACCCGACCCAGAAACTCAGCACCATCCATCTCGGGCATACGCATGTCGGAGATTACTAAATCTACCGGATGCTGACTAAGAAGCTCCAGCCCCGCTTTTCCGCTTTCGGCGACATAGATTTTATAACCCAACGGGCGAAACAACCTTCTTAAGGAAGAAAGAATATTTCGCTCATCATCCACAAACAACAGACTGTCTTGCTGTTCGTTTCCGACTCCATTATTTTCGCTATCCATTTCTATTCTATTCGCCCTGTTTGCACTGGCCTTATCGGCATTCGCCCTGATTGCATGGGAAGTGTCCATCTGCTCGTTACTACCTATTGCATCATTCGGTCTATCATCTCGTGGCTCATTTGCTCTATTTCAGGAAATAGAGGTTCCACCTGCTGCCAACTTAATCCCAAGCGTTCTAAGCTGGCATCACAGATTGTACCGATGGGTTCCTGATCTTCTGGCACAATACACAGTCCTTTAACCAGTACATTGGCGATATGAATTAAATCGATCAACGGCAGCACTTCACCGTCGGCCGGTGGATGATCATGGCGTAGGGCCACTTCCGCCAAGTGGTCCGGTAGCTTCCAATGACGGATGGCTACCGCGCCAACTTTTCCGTGACCCAACTTTAGGATATTAAATTCAGCTTTCGACAACGAACATTGGTGTTCTCTTTGGTATTCAAAAACCTGCCGGTACTCCTCTTCGAAACACTGATCCAACAAAAACTGACCAATATCGTGAAGCATTCCGGCGATAAATGCTTCGTTATCCTCATGACCTGCCGCCTTTGACAGATAACGAGCGGTCACCGCAACCGCGATAGCATGCTTCCAGGCCATACTGCGATCCAGCCCGCTGCTGCTAGTATGGGGGAATGCTTGTACCATCGAATAAGAGACAATGACCTGACGTAAGCTATGGATTCCTAGTAACACAGCGGCATCATGAATCAAGTCGATCTTACGCACGAAACCATAGAAGGGTGAATTAGCTAGCCTCAAAATGGCTGCCGCCAGTAATGGATCCATCTCCAGCAGTTGACAGATCGCATCGATATCGATCGGCTTCTCGTTCATCTTTTTGAATGCGGCTTGAACACTGTTTGAAAACGGCATCACTTTGTTTATGCTCTTTTTCAAACGTTCAATTTGCTGTTGATCCATGATCAGATCTCCCTCGTATGATAACGAAACAGCATCTCTTTAAATTCAATAGAAGAAGCACTACTCTCTGTGCCTCGAAACTGATGATCTAGGCGCTCTTGGATTTCTCCTAGCAACTGCTGGCGCTCCTCTTCGGTGAGCTCAACTTCCGCTCGAACCTCAATGGTCTCAATGCCTCTGCGATCTAGTATTTGCAGCATCTTTTCGGACAGTTCAGTGCCCTCTGGGACCAATAGATTTCCACTGCTATCCAATACATTTGTGGCGACCTTGGCACCGACTTCAATCTCAGCAATGGCCATCTGTTTCAGTTCGCCTTTCATGGCTTTTCCCTCAACGTAATGATGTATCCTTCATGGGCGCCAGCGCTGGAGTTTTTATGACAGCTGCAAATATAGTCAACGTCACTGATAGTGAATTCGGATTCTGTTATTTCCCCCCCTAGTTCAACCGACTGCTGGTAGAGATTGAGAAATTCGAGAGGCGACACTTCTTCCAACGGCATACCGATAAGCAACGGGGACTCAGTCAGTATTTCCCGAGCTCGACGATTAGCAACAATCACCTCACCTTCGCTAATCCCCAAAACCATAAGGGGAAGCTCTTCTAATATATCTTGGGAAACCGTTAGCGCCTGAATGTTTAGACGTAATTGACGGGTTTTCTTTTCAACTCGATTTTCCAACTCCTGATTGGCCAGTTGCAACTCGTTGGTCAGTCGCTGGTTTTCAGCATTGAGCTCAAAAATCCTGAACGCTTCGCGCACGTGTTCGCACAGCAACTCATCATCCCAGGGTTTAGTCAGAAATTTATAGACGGCACCGATATTGATGGATTCGGTCACCGACTCAAGGTCGGTATAACCACTGAGGATAATACGAACGGTGTCTGGATAAAGCTCTTTTACCTGATGCAGAAACTCACTACCAGTCATCTCCGGCATCCGCTGATCGGAGACGATGACGCCAATCGGATTCTCGCTCAACACCTTGAGCCCTTCTGCCCCACCATTGGCTGTATAGATTTTGTAGCCTTCTCGACGAAACAGCCGCCGCAATGAGCGCAGAATGTTCTCTTCGTCGTCAACCAGCAACAGCGTTCTTTCGGTATCGCTTTCCATTTCAGGGTCCCTGTATCCAATAGTAAAAGAGTAGTCACTAATGAACACATGGGCCATCGTATCTGGCGATAAATAGGTAGTTAATTGCCCCTAGTCAAAAAAATCAAACATCCATTTTAATCAAACTCTTAAAACTGACCTCTTCACTTTTTGACGGGCATAAAAAAACGCCCCTTAATAGGAGCGTTTTGATTGGTACTAGATTCGCTTACAGAACTAAGCGACGCACATCAGCAAGCACAGAGCCCAGAGTGTGCATAAAGCGGCCAGCATCAGCGCCGTTGATAGCACGATGATCGTAAGACAGTGCTAGTGGCAGCATTTTGCGCGGAACGAACTCGGAACCGTTCCAGTGCGGCTTGATGTCGGCGCGGGAAACACCCAGGATCGCTACTTCAGGGGCTGGTACGATCGGTGTAAAGCCAGTACCACCAATGCCACCCAAGCTAGAGATGGTGAAGCAAGAACCCTGCATCTCCGCAGGCTTAAGCTTGCGGTCCTTAGCCTTGGCACCCAGTTCAGCGGCTTCTTTGGCCAGTTCAAAGATGGACTTCTTGTCAGCATCTTTGATCACTGGAACCATCAGACCCACAGGGGTATCCATAGCGATACCAATGTTCACGTATTTCTTGTGAACGATATGTTCGCCATCGGCGTGCATGGAAACGTTGAAGTTCGGGTGAGCACGCAGGGCAAAAGCAACTGCCTTCACCAAGAAGGGCAAAGGCGTAACCTTGGTGCCAGCCTTTTCAGCATCAGCTTTGATGGATTTGCGGAAGGCTTCCAGCTCAGTGATATCGATATCATCGAACTGAGTCACGTGCGGAACATTCAACCAGCAACGGGTCATGTTGGCCGCAGTCACCTTCTTGATCTTGCTCATCTTCTCCAGCTCGATCTCACCGAACTTAGAGAAATCCACTTCGGGGATCGCAGGCACGCCACTACCGGCAGCAGGCGCTGCAGCGGCAGGGGCTTTAGCCGCATTGGCCAGAGCTTGTTTCACATAAGCCTGAACGTCTTCTTTAAGAATACGCCCTTTAGGACCGGTACCCTTAACCAACGTCAGATCCACACCAAACTCACGGGCCACAGAACGAACCGCAGGACCGGCGTGAACGTTCTTGTTGCCTTTCTCCAGAGCCTGAAGATCGACGGAACCGGATGCAGCGGGAGCGGCAGGCGCTTTAGCAGCAGGCGCCGATGCAGCAGCGGCTGGAGCCGGAGCGGGCGCAGGAGCAACGGAGGCTCCACCAGCCACTTCCAGATCCAGGATCAAATCGCCTTCGGAAACGGTGTCGCCTTCGTTGATCTTAACACTCTTGACCACACCACCCTTAGGGGCGGGTACTTCCATGGAAGCCTTGTCCGTTTCCAGTACGATCAGCGAATCGCCTTCGGCAATCTCGTCGCCAGGCTTGACGCAGACTTCGATCACATCAACATCAGTCGAACCGCCAATATCAGGCACGTTTACAGGCTCAACACCACCGGCTGCCGGAGCAGCGGCAGGTGCCGCAGGGGCTTCAGCAACAGGAGCGGCCGCTGGCGCCGCAGCAGATGCAGCACCGGCAACAGCCAAGACCAGAATCGCTTCACCTTCGGAAATGGTATCGCCTTCGTTAACACTTATGGACTCAACCACACCGCCTTTAGGGGCAGGCACTTCCATAGAGGCTTTGTCAGTTTCCAGTACGATCAGAGAATCGCCTTCGGCGATCTCATCACCCACTTTGACGCAAACTTCGATGATATCAACATCGGAGTGACCACCGATATCGGGAACCACAACCGTTTCAGACGCTGCGGCCGCGGCAGGGGCTGGTGCAACTGCCGGAGCAGGCGCTTCTACGGCAGCTACAGGAGCCTCAGCAGCAGGTGCTGCAGCGGCAGCACCCACAGTCAGTTCCAGGATGGCATCACCTTCTTTACAGGTGTCACCTTCACTGATGGTCAGAGAAGCGACCACACCACCTTCAGGGGCCGGCACTTCCATGGATGCTTTATCGGTTTCCAAGACGATTAAGGAATCGCCCTCTGCAATTTCGTCACCGACCTTGACACAAACTTCAATGACATCAACGTCTTCGGAGCCGCCAATATCTGGAACACAAATCGTTTTATTACTCACAATCGTTATCCTTTATTCTCTATTACTATCCAAATCAAGCCCAAACCACCGCTTATACGGTGAGGGGGTTGGCCTTCTCAGGATTGATGTTGTATTTCTTCAGCGCCTTGGTAACTTCAGTCGGCTTGATAGTGCCTTCGTCAGCCAGCGCTTTCAGGGCGGCGACAACAACGTAGTAACGGTTAACTTCGAAGAACTCACGCAGCTTGGAACGAGTATCACTGCGACCGAACCCGTCGGTACCCAGTACACGATAGGTGCCGGGCACGAATTCACGGATCTGGTCAGCGTAGTTCTTGATGTAGTCGGTAGAAGCGATCACGGGACCCTTACGGTCAGCTAAGCACTCTTCCACGTAGGACAGACGGGTTTCCTCTTCAGGATGCAGCATGTTCCAGCGAGCAACATCTTTGGCTTCGCGCTGAAGCTCGTTGAAGCTGGTTGCACTCCAAACGTCGGATTCAACACCGAAGTCAGAACGCAGCAGGTCAGCAGCGGCGCGCACTTCACGCAGGATAGTACCGCTACCCATCAGTTGGACCTTCTTCTTGGCGGTCTTCTCACCTTCTTCCAGCAGATACATACCTTTGATGATGCCGTCCTCGGCACCAGTAGGCATGGCAGGCTGCGGGTAGTTTTCGTTCATCACAGTCAGGTAGTAGAACTTGTTTTCCTTGTCCTGGAACATGCGCTTGAGGCCGTCCTGGATGATCACAGCCAGCTCGTAGCCGTAGGTAGGATCGTAGGAAATACAGTTAGGAATCATCTGAGCCAGCAGCAAGCTGTGACCATCTTCGTGCTGCAGGCCTTCACCGTTAAGGGTAGTACGACCAGCCGTGGCACCAATCAGGAAGCCTCGGGCTTGGGAATCACCGGCAGCCCAAGCCAGGTCCATGGTACGTTGCAGACCGAACATGGAGTAAGTGATGTAGAACGGGATCAGGGTGCAGTTGTTGTTGCTGTAAGAGGTTGCAGCGGCGATCCATGCAGACATGGAACCAGCTTCGTTGATACCCTCTTCCAGGATCTGGCCCTGTTTGGACTCTTTGTACCACATGATCTGTTCACGGTCGTGAGGTACGTAGTTCTGGCCTTCAGAGGTGTAGATACCCAGCTGACGGAACATACCTTCCATACCAAAGGTACGGGCTTCATCAGGAACAATCGGTACGATACGCTCGCCGATGTTCTTGTCTTTGGCCAGCGTAGACAGGGTACGAACAAAAGACATGGTGGTGGACAACTCACGCTTACCACTGTCTTTCAACTGGCTGCCCAGGGCATCCAAGCTAGGAATGTCCAGCGCTTCAAAATCGCTGCGACGCTGTGGGTAACAACCACCCAGTGCCTGACGACGGCCCATCATGTACTTCAGCTCAGGGCTATCAGGAGACGGACGGTAGTAAGGAACAGTCTTTAGCTGTTCGTCATCCAAAGGAATATTGAAACGGTCACGGAAGTCGATCAGATCGTCCATGGCCACTTTCTTCATTGAGTGGGTGTCGTTCTTGGCTTCGCCAGACTTACCTGTGCCGTAACCTTTAACGGTTTGCGCCAGGATAACAGTAGGCTGACCTTTGTGGTTGACCGCTTCGTTGTACGCTGCGTAAACCTTATAAGGATCGTGACCACCACGGTTAAGGTTCATGATGTCCTCGTCGGACATATCCTTAACCATCTCCAGCAGCTCAGGGTACTTACCGAAGAAATGCTCACGGGTGTAAGCGCCACCGTTGGCCTTACAGTTCTGCAGTTCACCGTCACACACTTCGTTCATGCGCTTGACCAGCAAACCCTTGTCATCTTTTTCCAGTAGTGGATCCCAGTGACGGCCCCAAAGAACTTTAACAACGTTCCAGCCAGCACCGCGGAATTCACCTTCCAGTTCCTGAACAATCTTACCGTTACCACGAACCGGTCCATCCAGACGCTGCAGGTTACAGTTGATAACGAAGATCAGATTTTCCAGCTTCTCACGACCAGCCAGAGAGATAGCACCCAGAGATTCAGGTTCATCACACTCACCGTCACCCATGAAGCACCAAACTTTACGGTCGCCGCGATCAATCATTTCGCGAGCAGACAGGTAACGCATAACGTGGGCTTGGTAGATAGCTTGAATCGGACCTAGACCCATGGATACGGTTGGGAACTGCCAGAAATCAGGCATCAACCAAGGGTGAGGATAAGAAGAAAGACCGTTGCCGTCGACTTCACGACGGTAGTTATCCATCTGCTCTTCGCTCAGACGACCTTCAAGATAGGCGCGGGAGTAGATACCGGGAGCAATATGACCCTGGAAGAATACCAAGTCACCTTCCTGATCACCTTCTGGACCGCGGAAGAAATTATTAAAGCCGATATCGTACAGCGTGGCAGAAGAAGAGAAACTAGAGATGTGACCACCCAGGCCATCATCGTTGTCGTTAGCGCGCATAACCATGGCCATGGCATTCCAACGGATCAGAGAGCGAATACGACGCTCCATGAACAGGTCGCCCGGCAGCGTAGGCTCATCCTTTGGCTCAATGGTGTTTATGTAAGGAGTGGTTAACGAGGTCGGGGCTGCAGCGCCCAATTCTTTGGCTTTATCGCCGAGCGCAGAAAGGATGTACTTTGCGCGGTCAGAACCTTCGTTTTTGGCTACGGATTCCAGAGCATCCAGCCATTCCTGAGTTTCAATCGGATCGACGTCTTCGATTCTTTCTTCTTGCACAGCGACATTCTCCATTCTTGTACTATTTTTTTGCACGGTTTTTTGCACTAGGGCGGCAAAGAAAACTTAAGCCTAGATCACGAAAAGACGCTATTCACGTTGCACAGCAACATAGCGTCCCTCAAAATTCTTGTAGTGATACTACACAAATCGTTTGTCAAAGTCTACAAAACCCGCTATAAATACAAAATATACGGGTTTTTCTGTAGTTTTACTACAAAAACCAACCGATCGGTCAGTTTTTTAATAAGGGATGTTTGCGCGGCGCAAAGAGCGCTCCAAACGAGTCTCCTCTTTACCGTACTCCAGCAACGCCTCTTCCACATAAGCCAGATGCTCGTGAGCCGCTTGACGCGCCTCTTCCGGATTACCCGCTAGAATGGCATCCATCAACACTTTGTGCTGGGCATGGATCTTGGTTCGATGTCCCGGCTTGGGATAGATATTGGAAAGGTTACTCATGATGTTTTTGCGCAACAGACTCAACAAAGCGCGCATGGTATGCAACAGAACCATATTGTGAGTCGCTCCGGCGATACAGAGATGAAAGTCCACATCGGCGCTCACCTCTTTCTCAAACTCCTTGGTTTTGTGATACCCCTCCAGCTCTTCATAACAACGCTGGATTGCCTCCTTATCAGCTGCCGTACTTCGCAGCGCAGCATAATAAGCAATTACTCCTTCCAGAGCATGGCGAAATTCCAACAGGTCGTATTGAGCTTCGGGATGAGATGAAAAGAGCTCCATTAAAGGGTCGGAGAATGATGCGCCAATCTGCTCGGAGACAAAGGTCCCGCCACCCTGACGACTATACAACAAACCTTTAGCTACCAATTTCTGAACAGCCTCCCGCAGCGATGGACGGGACACTTCAAACTGTTTGGCCAACTCTCGCTCAGATGGCAAGCGCTGCCCTGGCTCGAGACTTCCCTCAAGGATCATGGTTTCCAGCTCTTCCATAATCACATCAGAAATCTTCGGCTGCTTCACACGTCGATAAGTCATAATGTCACACACTATTGAATGGTCTTACCAATGATACCAAAACATCCTGCCTGCGCTAATAAAAGATTCATATTGCACTGCAGTTAAAATGGTATGACCATATATTTATTGTTTTTATCCTTTACCCTTGGGCCACAAAGCAAACCCAAGGAGACCTTACTACATCACGTAATAATGTTTTAATAAAGCACGACTACCAATACGCATGTCAACCAATAGATCACTTTTTGTTCATTTTTTACAAAAAAAAGTTGACACCACCTCGTCAGAAAAGATACGGTATTAACACCCAAGGATCATTGGTATTACCAATTGACAAAGGCAACGATCAGAATCGTTCGGTGAAGTTAGCATATTAGCTATATCTAACTATACTCAGGTGACCCGGATCTTTTGATTCACTATAAAAAAAACGAAATATCCCGAGGATATAACATGAAGAAGTTCGCCAAATCCGCACTGACTGCTGCTCTGTTGACGACTGCTGTTGCATCTGTATCTATGCCTGCCCAAGCTGGCAAAGTTCTGCTGAAAACCCCTATCGCCTTTGGCTCTCATCTACCCGCACTGGGAACTCCTATCAAGTGGGTTTCTGAGCAACTGACTACGATCAGTGGCGGCTCCATGAAGATGAAGATTTATGAGCCTGGTAAGCTGGTCAGCCCTAAAGAAATTCTCGACGCAGTGTCTACTGGTAAGGTCAACTCCGGTTATGCGACCGCAGGTTACTGGCAGGGTAAGATGCCTGCTGCTGCACTATTCTCTGCTGTACCTTTCGGCCCAGAAGCGGGTGAATATCTAGGTTGGTTGTACTACGGTAACGGTTTAAGCCTGTACCAAGAAATGTACGACACTGCTGGCTATAACGTTAAAGTTATTCCTTGCGCCATCATCTCTCCTGAAACCTCTGGTTGGTTCGCCAAGCCTATCGAGAAGCCTGCTGACCTGAAAGGTCTGAACATGCGCTTCTTCGGCCTGGGTGCCAGCGTTATGGAGAAACTGGGAGTGAGCACTTCTCAGCTGCCTGGTGGTGAAATCTTCGGTGCTCTGGAGAAAGGCGCAATCGACGCTTCTGAATTCTCCCAGCCTGCTATCGATCAACGTCTTGGCTTCCACAAGATTGTTAAGTACAACTACTTCCCTGGATGGCACCAGCAGTCCACTATCTTTGAACTGCTAGTGAACAAAGATGCGTGGAAGAAGATGGATGCGACTCAGCAAGCGGTTCTAGAAACCACTTGTAAGGCTTCTATGACTAACGCCATCGCTGAAGGCGAGTCTATGCAGTTCGAAGTAATGAAGAAAAACGTTGAGAAGAACGGCGTTAAAATTCGCTACTGGAACGACGAAATGCTGAACGCATTCGAAGGCGCATGGGAAGAAGTTGTTGCAGAGAAGGTATCTGATCCTTTCTTCAAGAAAGTTTACACTGATCTGAAGACCTACCGCGAAGGCTACGACCTGTGGGAAGCTAATGCATTCCTACCTCGCGCCACGCAAAAATAAGTAGTCTAAACTACTGATGTAACTCAGTTTCAGGGGGCATATATATGCCCCCTGCTATTATCCGCTGAGCCTGTTTTATCAATCCATCCGCGAAGGTTTCGTCCCGTGACTGATAATAAACACACATACCCTGTACCTCTTTCAGATGGGATAGACGCATTTATTAAAACCGTCGGTAACATTATTGCCTGGGTTTATGTCTTTCTCGTACTCGTCATTATTACTCAGGTCACCCTGCGAAAAGGTTTTTCTGCTGGCCTTATTATCTTTGAAGAACTGCAATGGCATCTCTACGCCATCGGTGTCATGTTCGGCATTTCCTATGCTCAGGTTAATAATGCCCATATCCGTGTCGACCTGTTTTATGGCGGCTTTCGTCAAAGAACCAAATACATTGTGGAAATAATTGGAATTATCATCTTGGTGCTGCCTTTTATTTACACCATTTTCTATCACAGTCTAGATTTTGTCGCCGATGCATGGAAAACCGGCGAATCCTCAGAATCTCCCTCGGGCCTGCCGTGGCGCTGGGCCATTAAAGCCGTAATTCCCGTGAGCATGGGCTTTCTTGCCCTGGCCGTTTTCTCACGTTTAATTCGCGACTTTACGTTATTGATGAGAGGAGAAAACTGATGGAATTCAACGAGATTCTCGTTATCGGGATGTTTGTATCCTTCATCGCGTTACTGTTTACCGGGATTCCGGTCGCATACGTACTAGGTGGTATTGGCGTTATCTTCGCCTTTGCTGGTTATTACGCTGACATCTATATGGATACCTTTACAGGGTTGGATTTCACCACCTTAGGATTGGTGGTCAACCGGCTCTACAAGATCATGGATAACTGGATATTGGTGGCACTACCGATGTTTATATTCATGGGCATCATGCTGGACAAGTCCGGCGTAGCAGAACGCCTGATGCAATCGATGCAGGAACTGTTTGGTCGCGTCCGTGGCGGCCTGGCCATCACAGTAACTGCCATCGGCATCATCCTGGCAGCGTCCACCGGTATTATCGGCGCTTCCGTGGTACTGCTGGCGGTAATGTCTCTGCCTTCCATGTTGAAACAAGGCTACTCCAAGCCGCTGGCGCTGGGCACCATTGCCAGTGCGGGCACCCTGGGAATTCTGATCCCGCCCAGCATCATGCTGGTTATCATGGCGGACCAACTGGGTCTGTCAGTCGGCGACCTGTTTATGGGCGCGGTATTCCCAGGTCTGCTTCTGGGTGCGATGTACATCATCTACATTTTGGCGGTCGGTTTTATCAGCCCCTCTTCGGCTCCTATACCCGATGATGCTAAGCCGATCACCATGAGTGCGTTTATTGGTGTATTGAAAGCCGTACTCCCTACCTTGCTGCTGATCTTCGCGGTACTGGGGTCAATCTTTGGTGGCATCGCAACACCAACCGAAGCCTCTGGCGTCGGCGCATTTGGTGCAACCCTGCTAGCCATGTACAACAGGAAGTTCAGCTTCAAAGTACTTAAAGAAGTTATGCAGGGCACCTACAACACCACCGCTTATATCTTCGCGATATTCATCGGTGCGACCTGTTTTGCTCTGGTACTAAGGGAGCTCGGTGGTGATGAGCTGATCGAATCCTTCTTGACCGGCCTGCCTTTTGGCCCTTACGGCATCATCGCCTTTATCCTGGCGATCATCTTCCTGCTGGGCTTCTTCCTGGATTGGATCGAGATCACCTTGATTATCCTGCCATTACTAGCACCGGTCATATCCGCCTTAGGACTGGATATCGACGGTTACGGCGTGGTTGATAACCCCGAGTTGGTGTGGTTCGTGATGTTGGTGGCGATGGCATTACAGACATCGTTCCTAACCCCGCCGGTAGGATTCGCGTTGTTCTATCTCAAGGGTGTCTGCCCACCGGATGTGAAACTAACCGACATCTACAAAGGCGTTATTCCTTTCATCGTGCTGCAATTGATCGCCCTACTGATACTGGTGATCTGGCCGCAGATCGTTGTCTGGTTACCTGCCGCAGCCTACAGCTAAGCTAATAACCCACTGGTTAATAGCCAGCACAACGGAGAAACGGGTGGTCGCCTGACCACCCGATAACAATTAAACCGTCACGACCAGCTCCCGTCCGGTCAAAGATGGTCCAACAGCACTGTAAGCAAGTGAGATACGCTGATGAGCATCGATTATCAAGAATTCCACTCCCATCTCGCTGAGTTCATCCCAGAAGAGCGTTTGATCAACGACCCCTTACGCACCCTTGCCTACGGCACTGATGCCAGCTTCTATCGTCTAATCCCGCAAATTGTGGTGCGAGTATGTGATACCGATGAAGTGGCACGAATTGTCCGCGCAGCCCGTATCCGCCATATTCCAGTTACCTTCAGAGCAGCGGGAACCAGCCTGTCTGGGCAAGCGATTACCGACTCTGTTTTGATCCAACTGGGCGATGGCTGGAAAGGTCATGAAATTAACGAAGATGCTTCGCAGATCTCACTGCAACCGGGAGTTATCGGCGCCCACGCCAACAAATACTTGGCTCCTTTTCATAAGAAAATCGGCCCCGATCCCGCTTCAATAAACACCGCTATGATCGGAGGCATTGCCGCCAACAATGCCAGCGGCATGTGCTGCGGTACCGCTCAAAACAGCTACAACACGCTGCACAGCATGAAGATCGTGATGGCAGACGGAACCCTGTTGAATACCGGCGACGACAGCAGCCGCAGCGCTTTTCAACAATCCCATCAAGGGCTTCTGGATGCACTAAAAGCGTTGTCCGAACAAACCAACGCCAATGAAGAACTGCACAACCGCATTCGCCACAAATACCGGTTAAAAAACACCACCGGTTATGCCCTCAACGCTTTGATCGATTTCGACGATCCCTTTGATATCCTCCAACACCTGATGATCGGTTCCGAGGGAACTCTTGGCTTTATCTCCGAAATCACCTACAACACCGTTGACGAACACCCCAACAAAGCCTCGGCGCTTATCTTCTTCAACACTGTCGAAACCACTTGTCGCGCGGTATCACGCCTCAAGCAGGAGCCGGTATCGGCGGTAGAACTGATAGACCGAGCTGGTCTGCACTCCATCGAAAACAAAGAAGGTATGCCTCCCTTTATCAAAGAGCTGGGGGAACACGCCGCCGCGCTATTAGTGGAAACCCGTGGCGCCGACAAGTCAGAGCTGTTCAAAAACGTTGATCATATTGTCAATGCTCTGCAAGAGTTCGAAACCGTTCATCCGGTGGAGTTCACCGATGACCCCGTTGAGTACGGTCAATACTGGGGGATCCGTAAAGGCCTGTTCCCAGCCGTTGGCGCAGTGCGTCTGACCGGCACAACTGTAATTATCGAAGACGTTGCCTTTCCCGTTGAGAAGCTGGCAGAGGCCGTTCATGACCTTCACGTGCTGTTCAAAGAGCATCACTACGACGAAGCGCTAATCTTCGGTCACGCCCTCGAAGGCAACCTCCATTTTGTCTTTACCCAGTCATTTGAGACTCAAGCTGAAATTGACCGTTATGAAGGTTTGATGGATGCCGTCGCCGATCTGGTAGTAGGAAAATATGATGGCTCGCTGAAAGCAGAGCACGGCACCGGTCGCAACATGGCTCCTTACGTTGAGCAGGAATGGGGCCCCGAAGCCTACCAGCTGATGTGGGAAGTTAAAGAGCTATTTGATCCCCGCAACCTAATCAATCCTGGCGTATTGCTGAACAGCAATAACAAGGTGCACCTGGAAAACCTCAAGCACATGCCAGCGGCTGACCCGCTGATCGACAAGTGTATCGAATGCGGATTCTGCGAACCGACCTGCCCATCACGCGCGCTGACTCTGACACCTAGGCAGCGTATCGTTATTACCCGTGAGATCGCTCGACTACAGAAAACCGGAGAAAATCCGCAGCGCCTTAAGCAGCTGCAGGGGGACTATCGCTATCAAGGTACCGATACCTGTGCAGCCTGCGGTCTCTGTTCCACCACCTGTCCGGTGGGTATCAACACCGGCGACCTGACACGCCAATTGCGCAGCCGGCAGAACAGCAAACACAAAGGCAAAGCCCAATGGCTTGCCGACCACTACGACGATATTACCAAAGTAAGCCGTACTGCCTTTAAAGCAGTGGATATGGTCCACGGCGCTGTTGGCTCCAAGGTTATGTCCGCGGTCACTGGCACTGCCCGCAAGCTTTCCGGCGGATTAGTTCAGCAGTGGACCCCCTCTATGCCCACCGCTGCACCAAAGATAGAACCCAAGCCAATCCTGGACGCAGACGCACCGCGAGTGGTCTACATCCCAAGCTGCGCCAGCCGCACCATGGGACCTCAGCGAGATAGCGTAGAAACTCAGTCTCTGTCGGAAGTCACCGAGACCGTTCTACGTAAAGCTGGCTTTGAGATCGTTTACCCCGAGGGGATGGACGCGCTCTGCTGCGGCATGCCGTTCCAGAGCAAAGGTATGTTTGACGCCTCTAAGAGCAAAGCCGATGAGATGGAACAAGCGCTGCTAAAGGCCTCCAACAACGGCGAATATCCGATCTACTCCGATACCAGCCCCTGTACTCTTAAGATGAAAGAGGAGTTGGATGATCGACTGAAAATCTACGAGCCGGTCCAGTTTGTAACTGAATTTCTGATGGATCGACTGATTTTCAGCCCCACCCACGATCCGATTGCACTCCACATAACCTGCAGTGCAACACGCATGGGCTTAGCGGATAAATTGACGGCTATCGCCAACGCCTGCGCCACCCAGGTGATTATTCCTGACCAGATCACCTGCTGCGGATTTGCCGGTGACAAGGGTTTTTCAACCCCTGAACTAAACGAATCAGCGTTGCGTACATTGAAGGACTCTATTCCTGAAAACTGCACCGAAGGATTCTCCACAAGCCGCACTTGCGAAATAGGTTTGTCATACCATAGTCGAATAGAGTATAAATCCATTATCTACCTCGTTGATCGGTGCTCTCAACCGAAACTGACATCAGTTCACTCAACTGAGGAGAATGAACGGTTGGCCACAACAACCGTTTAATGACGTATTCTTTTAAGGAGCGCACTTATGTCACTGCCCGAAATCAATACCATTCTCTACACTACTTCCCTGAGCAAGCACACACGCCCGGTATTTCGTCAGGCGGTAAAACTGGCCAGCGTTAACAACGCCAAAATCATCATGCTGCATGTGGTGGAACCTATTGGCGAGATGGGCCATGCACTAATCGAGAACTATCTGCCTGAAGACTTGATCAAGAAGATGCACGACGAGGGCATCGACAACATCAAGAAAAATATGAAAGACCGGGTTATCAAAGCCTACGAAGAGGAACTCAGCACTATGAACGCCGGGCAGTCTCTGAACATTGATCAGGTGGTAGCCGAAGGCAATCACGTTGATGCCATCGTCGGCGCTGCCAAGCAGTTCAATGTCGACATGATTGTGATGGGATCCCACAGCCGTTTCGGTCGTGGCAGCAACACTACCCGTCAAGTG
>JAPHRD010000104.1 GCA_026196225.1 Motiliproteus sp. | reverse complement strand
TCCGAAAAGCTAAGCTGATCCACGGCTGGTCTCGATTGTTGAAATAGTAGTGTGCCATTGTGCCACGGAATCTAACGGGACTTAATCAGACCTTCCTTAGGGGTTTAACCTTCCGGCTTAACCATCTGAATTAAAGGGATATAATCTCTGCAAAAATCTAACGCGTATATTTTGCAAAATGCCAGTGACTTACCCACACTTAAGTAAATTCCAGGTTGAGGTACAAAAAACCTAAAATAATGTCAATGTGAATTTGTTAAATTCTGCTCTTGAATTATTTAACATGTTGTAAATAAAGGGTAATTATATTTTCTTGTGTGATTTTTCATCGTTTTGCTTGAGTGCTAGGTTTCTTGCGGAGTTGGTGAACTTACGTAGTAATAATTCACAGAGTTATCCACAGAAGCTGTGTGTTATCCAGATGGTAGGAAATGAACATAAATGGAAGAAAATTGTCTGACTGCCATTAATTATGGGGCCTTCATGGAACTGGTGAGTCTTCGTAGGGGGACTCACCGAATCTAAATAGATGGTCATTCCTATCTACTTGAAGGTTCCTCAAGCTACAGTGTTTCAATATTAGGAAGCAAAACTGTAGCGGGAGGTTGTGGTGATTCATCAAATATTTGTTGCTGGAGTAGCGCTGACCTTGGTAGCTGCGTGCAGTACCAGTCAGTATCGATGGCAAAACGCTTCTGGTGATCAAGTGGATTTCGAAGCGGCGAAGCAGGCCTGTAAATCTCTTGCGGCCGAACATGCATCTGAACAAAATCACTATTATGACGACCACCGGTTCTTTCATAGTATCGGGCTTTCTACTCGTCATCATGGCTCGTTTGTCGGCTTTGGCTATGGCTTCGGTTACGATCCTTATTTTGATAATCGGCAGGAGTATTACCAAGTGTGTATGAAGGCCAAAGGTTGGGAGCGCATTAAAGTTGTCGAAAATCAGACCAAAACCACAGTAAAATAAGTAGTCGCCTGCGAAATGGAGTTACTCCAATCCGCTGTGGTACTGCCCGAGTCGTGCAAGACTGTTAAGCTTGGCTCGCTTTAACAGTGCCCGCTGAGCCGCTTGGCAGTTCTCCACACGACCTTGCCAGGCCTGCAGGGCGGGTTGTTGTAAGGCTCGGCCGTAGGAGATACTCAGTTGCCAAGGGGCTTTATCGCCTGCTTGGTTGAGAGTATTTAGATTTAAAGTTGCTTCCTCAGGGCCCATGCCTCCAGAAAGAAAGTTGATGCTGGGCACTGCCGCAGGAATACAGCGACGCAAAACACTCAAGGTTTTCTCTGCGATCTCTTCCGTACTGCTTTGATCCGAACAGGATTTTCCTGGCAATACCATATTAGGTTTCAGCAGCATATGTTCTAGGGTTACCTTATGCAGATCCAATGCTTGGAAAACCGATTTTAATACCGCCTCAGTCACCGACGCGCAGCAATCAATATGGTGATCGCCATCCATCAATACCTCCGGTTCTACAATGGGAACCACTCCTGCTGCTTGGCATTCGGCGGCGTAGCGAGCCAGCATTTCGGCATTCGCCACAAGCCCCTGCCGAGAGGGGTTGTGATGGCTGATGGGATAGACCTCTCGCCATTTAGCAAAGCGAGCACCTTGTTTTTTATAAGTGAGGAGCCTTTCTGGCAGTCCATCTAAACCAAAGGTGATCTTGTCGCCGGGAGCTCCTGGCAGAGGTCCCAACCCCTTATCGACTTTGATTCCAGGTACAATTTTGTGCTGCCAAGCCAGCTCGGAAAAACTCATTCCCCGGTTGTCACACTGTGATAGGGTCTCTTCGAACAGAATAACACCGCTGATGTAGTCACCGAGATCCGGAGTGGAAAGCAGTGCAGAGCGATACTGACGTCGAAGCTCTTCGGTAGACTCGACGCCGATGGTTGCAAAGCGCTTAGCGATGGTGGGCGCGCTTTCGTCGGCGGCTAAGATGCCGCGGCGCTCGTCGACCATGTCATCGATACATTGCTGAAGTTCACTGTGGGTGGTCATAGCGCACCTCGTTGTTCCGGTTCCCGTGGATACTTCAATTCTAGACAATGAATGATCGAGATTTTTCAGAAAAACGAAGAGAAAATACCTCAACAATGATCTACTCCTTTTGCAATTGCCGGTAAATCAAGTACTTTTAAGGTATCGGCAAAGGAAATAGGCGTGATTATGAAAAGATTGTGTGTGTTGGGTTGTGCTGTGACGATGATGCTGGCTGGCCCGCTTGCGGCAGAAACTCAAATGTGGCGTTGTGTCTACCAAGAGGCTACCTACGATGCCGCTTTTATGCGAACTCCGGAAACCCGCCAATGCCCCCAGGATATGTGTTCCTACGATATTCGTTTTGACAGTGAGGGTGGTCTGGCGACCATCAATGGCACCGTCGGTTATAGCGTTGACCGTAGCCCGACTCAACTGGTGTTTCGGCGCACGTCAGAAAACCCGGTGATGGGTGGGACGGATACGGCGGTCTTTACGGTTAATACGGAGAAGATGAACTTCGTAGGCAAGAAAACCACGATGCCCTCGGTGTCGGTGACTACTCGCGGGGTATGTTCCGCTTTTTAGTGAGCCTCTTCTAGTAGGATCGCTGGTCAGATTGTTGATTGCCGGCGATCCGCTCGATCTCCTTCGCAGCCAGTTGCCAGCGAGGCAGGTGTGCTTTCAACTGCAATCGGTTTATAAATTCTTCGTTTAGTTTTGTACTGAGGTCGGCGCCGATTTCGGTTTCCGCTTCTGTGATTAGTGCATCGGCAATATGCACCGCTGCAAGGGGGCTGAAACTGTCGTCTTGAGAAATTTGCGGGGTATGGTGTAGCAATACCGCTTCGACAATTGGTGCGGGTAATTTCCACTGGGCCAGCATAAATGCTGCTACCTCACCATGAAATATTCCCAGCATCTGTTTTTCGATGATGAAAAGCGGAGTTTCCTTCTGCGCAGAAGTCACCATGATCTTGCGGTAACTGACGGGATCCTGGGACGCTAGAACCAGAATTCCGAGGTCGTGCAAAAGGCCACCAACAAAGGCCTGATCCTGGGTGGCTTGGTTCGCTTTTAGGTCCTGGCTGATTTGTCGGGCCAGACGAGCCACCATTACCGCTCGATGATTCATTGCATCAAATGAGAAATAGGACCAGTTGCGGTGCTGTGGGTAGAGGCTGATCAGATGGCCGGAAATTGATAATCCTCGCAACATACGGATACCCAGCAAGGTGACCGCTTCTTTGATATTGCTAATCTGCCTGCCCAGGCCAAAATAGGCCGAGTTGACCATCTTCAATACTTTGGCGGCCAGCGCCGGGTCTTGCTCGATAATGGCGCTGATATGAGAAGCGTTGCTGCGATCTGAGCTGAGTGTTGCACTCAGTTTGTGATAAATCATGGGTGGTGATGGCAGTTGGCCCAAAGAGAGGACGTAATCCCGGGTTTTCTGCTTGTTGACCAGTCGGTTGACCTTGATCAGATACTCAATGTTGGATGCGACATATTCCAGTTTGCCAGGATCGGGGAATATCCGATGAACCATATCCAGCGCATAACTCATTTGTGTATTGCTGACAGGTACCCCAGGTAGCATGATTCGGACTGCCCCCGGTTGCAGCGACATGGTATTGAGAAAACAGTCGTTATCAGCCTGAATGCGTCCCGTAGATACAACGACGACTGCCTGAAAGCTTGTTTCTTTCAGGTAGGCGACCATTTCCGCACTGCTGTCTACCCGAAGCACATTCCAGTCACGACCGGTTGCGTGGATTTTGCTGCTCCAGTCGGAAAATTGCCGTTGGGTATCCACCAGCAGCACTTGAATGGTTGTACTGTTGCTAGGGGGGACGGGCGTATTCATAGATAATTAAAAAGCAATATTTCTGCCACTCCGCATTGGCTTCAGTAATGGACGTCTTAAGATTACCGTGAATGGCCTAAAATGCTGTTGACTCAACGCAGGCAACTACCTGTTTCCTCTGAAAAAATCCGAATCGTTGATGTGAATCAATAGCTTTTTATGATGCTCGGTAGATGTTGACTTCAACCTAAAGGTCATGTCGATATGACTCTGAAAAACGCGATTTATTGCCGGGTTTGTCTACATTGGTGGGGAGGATGGGGAATAGAATTGCCGGTCGAGAAGTTAATTCTTGAGCTGTGAACGCTGCTAAAAGGCCAGTCAGTCCTGGCTGGTTCGCTTTTTCAGCATGGCGATAACCTTGTCGCAGAGGGTTTGCGGTTTAAAAGGTTTAATCACAAAGGCGTCAACTCCCAGGGTCATGCTTTCGCTCACCAGTTCAGCATCGGCATTGCCCGTTAGCATCAAAAATGGAATGTCCTTATAGCTCTCGTTTTCTCGCAGTTTTTTAAGTAATTCGGTGCCATTCATCGTTGGCATGGCCCAGTCGCAGATGATCAAGTTGACCTGTTGAGACTGGACGATGGAGTAGGCCTCTTCACCATTGACCGCTTCTACGATTTCCTTAATGCCAATTGCCTTCAGACATCCCCGAACCACTGAGCGCATGGTTTGAGTGTCATCGACAATAAGCGCCTTGCGGCCGAAGGTATAAGGATTCTCTACCATGATCTGACTTTCTCCATGACAATCACAACAGTGAATTTTAACTACTGAAGCAAGATCGTCCGACTCTGACTATTTCTGATTTAGATACAGCTTTTTGTCCGATAAGTATTTATCAGAAAAGATATATCTGCCACATCAATTTCCGTCTTAAGCGCTGAATAGAAAGGTTTTTTGACTTAGATCGATTTTTGACGAAGAAAACGGAGTCTGCAATCTAGGTGGGAGAGTAAAAGGACAGCGCAAGATGGCTAGGAATAGAGAGCAGTGTTACGGCTGGCTTGCCAGCTCAATTTGTTGATAGCCGAAGTAGCTGATAACCGTTTTGACACTATAGGCGGAGATATCAACCACTAGCTCGCCTGTAGCTTCGCCGACCTGAATAAGTTTACTGGTATTGGGGCTGTCCAAAATTAGTGAACTGAGGATCAAGGCTATCGCGAGCAGTGATTCGTTGCGATAACTCTTCAACTGCTTAGGAAATTTCAGCTTGAAAAAAGTCTGATGTGATGTCGAAACCTGCGATTGGATATGGTCCATGGGTATCTATCCTGCTCCGGCAAGGGTTTTGCTAAAGAAAGGCGTATTATGGCAATCGAATCTTTCATTACTGTGAATGTAACCAGTGCTGCAGAAAGGTTTAAAAGATTTCTGCGATACGACGATAGTGGTTTTCTAATAATTTGTTTATAAATGATGTGAGCTACTAGGTTGCGCTAAAAGCTGATCATTGTCTCTATTTTTCAAGTTCCAGAATTTAACTAAAACGCACAAAAAATAGCTGCTTGGTTTTTTTGCTATTGCCAACCCCGGTTGCCGTTATAATTCCCCTCCTTGATGTTCGGGACGGGCGGGATGGAAGCTTCACTGATAATATTTATTGAGTCGCTGCTAACAGCCGGCGGGCTTTCGTTTGTGCTTATCTTTCTGGCGGAATTTGGCGATAAGAGTCAGTTGGTGTGTATGACGCTGGCGGCTCGGCATCGTCCCTGGCCGGTATTGTTGGGAGCGGTATGTGCGTTTGCGCTGCTGAATCTGGTGGCGGTTCTATTCGGTGCCTCGGTGGCGCGGTGGCTGCCAGAATTTTGGATAGCGCTTATGGTCGGAGTGATGTTTGCCCTGTTTGGTGTGCAGGCGCTACTCAGTGGTACTGAGGAAGAGGAAACTGTGACTCGGCGATCGGGACATGGTCTATTTGTTACGGCGTTTTTGATGATCTTTCTGGCTGAGCTGGGGGATAAAACACAGCTTGCGGTTGCCGGCTTGGGGGCTGCGCAACCGGCTTTGCCCGTTTGGCTGGGAGCGACGCTGGCGCTTACCGTGACTTCTGCTATGGGGGTGTTAGCCGGCCGTACCTTGTTGCAGAAATTTCCGATATTGTGGCTGCATCGAGCCAGCGGTATGTTGTTTCTGATTATGGCGGCGTTGGCGTTCTATCGGGTCTTTAGTGTTTGATCTGGGATGCGGCAGTTTAGCTCATTAGACCATAACACAGGGGCAATAGAATCGCGGTAAATATCCCGGTTAGCCCCATCGCCAGGCTGGAGAAAGCGCCAGTTTTTGGGCTGATTTCAAAGGCACGAGCGGTGGCGATTCCGTGACCGTTCATTCCCATGATAAAACCAATGACTCGTTCGTCTTCGCATTTTAGCCAGCGGCTGATGATAGGTGTGAAGACCGAGCCGATTACGCCGGTGATTGCCACAATACCTACCGCTAAACCTCCAATACCTCCAAGAATTTCAGCCAGGCTAACAGCAATGGGGGCGGTAACGGATTTTGGTGCTAGGGATAGTATGACTGTCAGGTCCGCTCCCAGCATCCAGGCGATAGCCAATGACAATCCTGCCGCTAAGGGTGCGCCGATAAATAGGGTGATGGTGATCGGCATAAATAGCTGGCGTATATGGTGGAATTGCAGAAACAGCGGGATTGCCAGGGCGACCGTAGCTGGCCCTAATAGGAAGCTGATCCAACGCGCGCCTTGAAAATACTGGTTGTAGTCGATTGGCATTAGTAGAATCAGGCCAACCAGGATTAACCCGCTGGAAACGATTGGGGGGAGCCAGGCTGGGTGTTTGAGTCGATTGAATAACCAGATGCCAATCTGAAAAGCTACCAGGGTCATGGCCACCGGTAGCAGGGGGCTGTCCGCCAGGTGGAGGATCAGACCTATTAGGGTGTCATTGAGAGCGAGTAGCCAGTCCACGTTATAGCCCTTTGCGTTTTACCAATTGTTTCATCAGCAGCAGGCTGAGGATGATGCTGAGAATTGAGCCGACAAAGATGGAGATGAGTAGCGGCAGCCATTGCCCTTGCATCCGTTCGCCCAAGAAAAACAGGCCAACGCCGCCTGGCAGCAGTAGCAGCGTTAGCTGAGAGATCAGGGCTTGGCTGGTTTTTTCCAGATCCAGACTGATGTTTTGGCGAATCATCAGGTAGAAAAACAGCATCAGCATACCCAGCACGCTGCCGCTGATTGGGATGTCTGTCAGGTAGTGAAGGGATTCACCCAGTACCCAGAACACCATGATCTGGGCCATTGCAAAGACCATCGTCAAATCCTAGTAAGCTAGTTTGGAGGGGCAGATGCTAGGGAAATAGCGCTGCTTAGACAACTGATATCTGCTCCCTATAACTCATTGGGCTAATTGCCAACGGCTGCATCAATGGTTAAAGTGGCGGCCAAATATTGCTCCAGAATGACTCTAGCCATTGTTATGACGCCACTTGAACGTTACCGCCGGGACCTAGAACGCGACGATTTTCAGTATGACCCCTCTCAAGAGATGGCGGTCAAGCATCTGCAGCGCCTTTACGATGATCTGTTAGCGCGGCGCGATCGTCCTCAACCTAAGCTGATTGAGCGCATTGGTCTGCGTTTTAAAAAGCCCCAGGTAGAAATGGTTCAGGGTCTCTATTTTTGGGGTGGAGTAGGTCGCGGCAAGACCTATCTGATGGATACCTTTTACGACAGTCTGCCTTTTAAGCAGAAAATGCGTACACACTTTCACCGTTTTATGCAGCGGGTGCACGCTGAGTTAACGGCGCTGGAGGGTGAGAAAAACCCCCTCAACATCGTTGCTGGTCAGTTTGCTGCTGAGGCTGAAGTGATCTGTTTTGACGAGTTCTTCGTTTCCGATATCACTGACGCCATGATTCTTGGTGGTCTGATGGAGAAGTTGTTTGGTCACGGTGTGGCGCTGGTGGCGACCTCCAATATTATTCCCGATGGCCTCTATGAAAATGGATTGCAGCGTCAGCGGTTTTTGCCAGCTATCGCTATGTTGAATAAGCATACCGATGTGATCAATGTTGATGGTGGTGTCGACTACCGACTACGGGCGTTAGAGCAGGCTGAGTTATATCACTGGCCGCTGGATGACCAGGCTGATGCCAGTCTCAATCGCAGCTTTGAGAGTTTGGCGCCGGATCTTCATGAGGCTATAAACGGCCAGATTATCGATATCAATGGTCGCCCCATTCATACCCGTCGTTGCTGTGAGGATGTGGTTTGGTTCGATTTTGGTGAACTGTGCGACGGTCCGCGCAGTCAGAATGACTATATTGAGATCGGCAAGCTTTACCATGCGGTGCTTATCTCGGATGTGCCGGTATTGGGTGGAGATAAGGACGATCAGGCGCGTCGCTTTATTAATCTGGTGGATGAATTCTACGACAGCGGCGTGAAGCTGATACTTTCAGCTGATCCTGAATTGAGAAAGCTGTACAAAGGCGGTCGCCTGGATTTTGAATTTGAGCGTACTACTAGTCGCTTGCTGGAGATGCAATCTCAGGAATATTTGGCGAGAGAGCATCGAGCTTGATCCCAGAAGTGTCTTTTGCTTATGTGGTTGTAAGTGCTCACTAACTGGTTTTTGTTGGTAATAGCTAAATAATCCACATTCCCTCTTAACAAACCTGTTTCGAATACCTATAATACGCCGTCCTTTTTTGGAGGTTGAAACCCTTTTGGTGGCAATCTGTAGTCTGGGAAAGGCCCGTAAGTTGCGCGTTATGTTGTATCTAAGCTGTTGACGAGCAACCAATAATTATAGGAAACACCGGATTTTTAGATCCGGGGAAGCTAAAGGCAAATTCAATGACAACTGTAAGCACTAAGCCAGCTGACGTTAAGCGTGAGTGGTTTGTAGTGGACGCTGAGGGTAAGACCCTGGGTCGTCTGGCTACTGAAATCGCCCGTCGTCTGCGTGGCAAGCATAAGCCCGAATACACTCCTCACGTTGATACTGGCGACTATATCGTTGTAGTTAACGTCGAAAAAGTTCGCGTGACGGGTAACAAAGCTAAAGACAAGCAGTACTACCGCCACACCGGTTACCCCGGTGGTCTGCGTTCCATGTCTTTTGAGCAGATGATCGACCACGCTCCTGAGCGTACTCTGCAGTCTGCCGTTAAGGGTATGCTGCCTAAGGGGCCGCTGGGTCGCGCCATGTTCGCCAAGCTGAAGGTCTACGCTGGCACTTCTCACCCACATGCGGCTCAGCAGCCTCAAGAACTGAATATCTAAAGGAAGGCGGATAAATGTCTACTACTCAATACTACGGTACCGGTCGTCGCAAGACTTCCACTGCACGTGTCTTCCTACAAGCCGGCACTGGCAATATCACTATCAACAAGCGCTCTATCGATGTTTACTTCGGTCGTGAAGTTGCGCGTATGATCGTTCGTCAGCCTCTTGAGCTGACTGAGCTGGCTGAAAAGTTCGATATCAATATCACTGTTGCTGGTGGTGGTAGCTTTGGTCAGGCTGGTGCGATCCGTCACGGTATTACCCGTGCTCTGATGCAGTACGATGAGACTCTGCGTCCTGCACTACGTAAGGCTGGTTACGTGACTCGTGACGCTCGTGAAGTTGAGCGTAAGAAAGTCGGTCTGCGTAAAGCCCGTAAGAAACCACAGTTTTCCAAGCGTTAATTTTTACGCTGCAGTATTTCTACAAAGCGTCTGCCTGTTGGTAGGCGCTTTTTTTTGCTCAAAAATAAATGGACGGGGTGTTGTGGTTGTTACTTTATGGTGAGGATTGGGGTGGTGTCGATAAATCAAGGCGCTATCGAAGTCTGTTAGGTGGGCAATAATCGTCTTGTCTACGACTAACGCAGTGCAAAAAAAGCGCTAATTTCCTTGTAAGCATAGGGTAATAACTTTAAAATTCTCTGCAAATTTTTTTGGCTCAGAATTCTATTTTTTGAATTCACCGCGGTGGGCTCGGCGTCTTTTTGTCGTCACGAAACCGGTAAATGGGGGTAACTTGATGAGTAATGAAGGCGTAGATAAGGGGCGCCGTCGCTTCCTAGTTGCATCTACTTCTGCCGTTGGCGCAGTAGGTGCAGTTGGAGCAGCGGTTCCTTTTGTGGCTTCGTGGAATCCGAGTGCTAAAGCTAAAGCGGCGGGTGCGCCAGCTAAAGCTGATATTAGCAAACTGGAACCGGGACAGCAGATGATCGTTGAATGGCGTGGTAAGCCAGTCTGGATCGTTCGTCGTACCGAAGAAGCGATCGCAAATCTGGAAAAACTGAACGGAACCTTGGCTGATCCGGATTCTGCCAGGCCTCAACAGCCAGATTACATTCCTAAGACAGCAGCTCGTGCATTGAAGCCGGAATATGCTGTACTAACCGGTCTCTGTACTCACCTGGGTTGTTCTCCAACCTATCGTCCTGAAGTGGCTCCTGAAGATCTGGGCGCCGAGTGGCTGGGTGGCTTCTTCTGCCCTTGTCACGGTTCGCGCTTTGACCTGTCTGGTCGAGTGTACAAAGGGGTTCCTGCACCAACTAACCTGGTGATCCCTCCACACTCTTACGAAGGCGACAACATCATTGTTATTGGTGTCGATCAGGAGAAGGTATAATGGGTAATCCAAATAGAAGCAAAGCCGAAAAGGGCTTGATGCGCTGGGTTGACGATCGTTTCCCTGCTACCCAGATGTGGGAAGATCACCTAAGCAAATACTACGCACCGAAGAACTTTAACTTCTGGTACTTCTTCGGTTCTCTGGCACTGCTGGTACTGGTTAACCAAATCCTCACCGGTATCTGGCTGACCATGAGCTATAACCCTTCTGCAGAAGGCGCTTTCGCTTCTGTAGAGTACATCATGCGTGATGTTGAATACGGCTGGCTGTTGCGTTACCTGCACTCCACCGGTGCTTCTGCATTCTTCGCGGTGGTCTACCTGCACATGTTCCGCGGCCTGATGTACGGTTCTTACCGTCAGCCACGTGAGCTGATCTGGATCTTCGGTATGGCCATCTACTTGGCGCTGATGGCAGAAGCCTTTATGGGTTACCTGCTGCCTTGGGGTCAGATGTCTTACTGGGGTGCCCAGGTTATCATCTCCCTGTTCGGTGCTATCCCCTGGGTTGGTGAAGACCTGCAACAGTGGATCCGTGGTGACTACCTGATCTCTGGTATCACGCTGAACCGCTTCTTCTCGCTCCACGTAATTGCGTTGCCGATCGTTCTGCTGGCTCTGGTTGTCCTGCACATCCTGGCTCTGCATGAGGTGGGTTCCAACAACCCAGACGGTATCGAAATCAAGCAGAACAAAGATGAGAAGGGTATTCCTGTTGATGGTATTCCTTTCCACCCATATTACTCGGTGAAAGATATTGTCGGCGTGGTGGTGTTCCTATTTGTCTTCCTGATGGTGGTGTTCTTCTTCCCAGAAGGTGGCGGTTACTTTATTGAGAAACCCAACTTCGAACCCGCTAACGCGCTGAAGACCCCGGACCACATTGCTCCGGTCTGGTACTTCACGCCCTTCTACGCCATGTTGCGTGCGGTAACGTATCCACTGTTTGGGGTGGATGCTAAGTTCTGGGGTGTTGTGGTGATGGGCGGTGCTATCGCTATCCTGTTCGTCCTTCCTTGGTTGGATCGTAGCCCGGTTAAATCCATGCGCTACAAGGGTATCCTGAGTAAAGCTTGGTTGGTTATCTTCGCAATCAGCTTCGTTGTGCTGGGTGTGCTGGGTGCTATCCCTGCTACCGATGAGCGTACTGTAATCGCTCAGATTGCCACGCTGCTGTACTTTGTGTTCTTCCTGGCGATGCCTTTCTACACTCGCATGGAAAAAACTAAGCCAGTACCAGAGAGGATCACAGGCTAATGAAAAAGCAACTGATTGCACTAGTGTTTGCACTGCTGCCCCTGTCTGTTATGGGAGCGGGTGGTGCTAACATCCACTTGGACGATTTCACTCCAGACCTGTCCGATAAGGCGTCTTTGCAAAACGGTATGCGTCTGTTTATCGATAATTGCATGGGCTGTCACTCTGCCCAGTACCAGCGTTATGAGCGTGCAGCTGATGACCTGGAAATGGACAAAGAGATGGTTGTTAAGGAGATGATCAAGGGCGACCAGAAGATCGGTGAGCACATGACCATCGCCATGGATCCTAAAGACGCTTCTAACTGGTTCGGTGCGCCACCGCCCGATCTGACTCTGGAAGCGCGTCTGCGTGGTCCTGACTGGGTATACACGTACCTGCGCAGCTTCTATGTTGATTCAGAGCGTCCTTGGGGTGTAAACAACAAGGTCTTCCCAGACGTAGGTATGCCTAACGTACTGGCCACCATGCAAGGTGTTCAGGTTTGTAAAGGTGAAAACTGTGAAGAGCTAGAATTGAAGTCTGCTGGTACAATGTCTCCAGAAGAGTTCGACAAAGCTATGTATGACCTGACTAATTTCATGGCATACATGGCTGAGCCTTCCAAGATGGTTAGCGGCACTATCGGTACTTATGTGCTGATCTTCTTGGCTATCCTGTTCGTCTTTGCCTACTTCCTCAAGAAGGAATACTGGCGTGACGTGTACAGTGGTTCGTGGCGCAAAGACCACTAAGAAAGGATCTTGGGTCTGCTAGGCAGGCCCTTTTTTCCGTTTACGCGGCCTTAGGGCCGCGTCTGTGTTTTTAAAAGATAAGTAATTTACCAAGGGGTTTCTAATGGGTGTAATGGCGAAGCGGTCTTCAATGACTTTCTTTTCCGACGGCATGGACCACTATAGTCACCGTGTTCGTATCGTGTTGGCTGAAAAGGGCGTGGCGGTCGAAATCATAGACGCTGATCCGGATAACAAGCCATCTGAGTTGGCTGACCTGAATCCCTATAACAGCTTGCCGACGCTGATCGATCGTGATCTGGTGCTCTATGAGCCAAACGTGATGATGGAATATCTGGACGAGCGTTTTCCTCATCCTCCGCTGCTGCCGGTTTATCCTGTAGCTCGGGCTGAAAGTCGCCTGTACATGCATCGCATCGAGAATGACTGGTGTGTGTTGGTTCGTGCTATTTTGCAAGGCGACGATGTTGATGAGATCGAAGAGGCGCGTAAGCAACTTCGAGAAGGTCTGGTGGCTATCGCTCCTATCTTCTCTGAGAAGCCGTACTTCATGAGCGATGAGTTCACGCTGGTGGATTGCTGCATGGCGTCGGTGCTGTGGCGCTTGCCAATGCTGGGTGTGGAGCTTCCAGAAGCTCAGGTTAAGCCGCTGCTTGAATATATGGATCGACTGTTTGAGAGAGATTCCTTCCGGGAAAGTCTGTCTGAAGCCGAGAAAGAGATGCGTTAAAGCGTACTCTAGTTCGAGAAAAGGGATGCGTTGTCATCCCTTTTTTTTATATAAATTGCACAATCGGCAGATGCCTGACTACATTAGAATATGTAGCAAGTTATTGTCTGTTCGATAAAAACAACTGTTTAACTGGACGAGCTAGAGCCTATATGACCCCAAGTCGCCCTTATCTTATTCGTGCGCTGAATGATTGGATTAATGACAATCAGAGTACACCCTATATCGTCGTTGATGTTGGCGTGCAGGGTGTCCAGGTACCGGAAGATTATGTCAGCGATGGTCAAATTGTCCTGAATATCTCTCCCTCGGCAGTGAAGAGCCTGCTGGTTACCAATGAGGCAGTGGAGTTTAATGCCCGCTTTGGTGGGGTGCCTATGCAGGTCTACGTGCCCATTGTCGCGGTTATTGCGATCTATGCTAAGGAGACAGGGCAGGGGATGAGCTTTGGTCGTGAGCCGGGAGCTCCAGAGCCTCCAGAGCTGCCGCCAGAACCGCCCAAGACTAAGCGTCCTTCGCTTAAGGTGGTCAAGTAAGCAAATAAAAAAGCGGATTAGCCCTATGGAGAATCCGCTTTTTTATTTCGGGTTGGGTTAAGTGCCCGATCAGTTAGTTACTGACCAATGTATTCAAACATCTTAACGATCTTTTGCACGCCGTGGCTCTGTTTGACCAGGGCGACAGCCTTGTCTGCATCTGCATGGCTGACCAGTCCCAGTAGGTAGACTACGCCGTTTTCAGTTACCACCTTGACGACCGATGAATTAAAGTTTTTGTCGCTGATCATGTTGACCTTGATCTTGGATGTGATCCAGGCGTCGTTGGTGCGGACGATATGAGAGGTTGGCCCGGAAATAGTTAGTTCGTTGTGGATCGTGCGAACTTTACGAATCTGGCGAATGGTGGATTCGGCCATCATGCGGGTGTTTTCGTCGGGTACCTGTCCAGTGAGCAGTACCACGCCATTAAAGCTGGTTACCGATACATGAGCGTTGGCCAGTGTGTCTGAGGCTTTATTTAGGTTGACCAGTGCTTTCACCTCGATCAGCTCATCATCGATAAAGCTGCCGGTGGTGCGGGTCTTGGGGTCTTCCTGAATGGGGCCTTCCTGGGTGGCCGTAATGACGTTAGAGCAGCCCGCTAGGGTCAGGGCAAAAGCGATAAAACAAGTTCGGATGATCATTATTCCATTCCGCCAAACAGTTGATGCTCTACCAGATCGCAGAGCGTGTGAATGATGAGCAAATGTACCTCATGGACTAGTGCAGTGGAAGGGGATGGAATGCAGATTTCTACCTCTTCCGGCAGCAGTAGTGCTGTCATGTCGCCGCCGTGATCGCCGGTGAGGGCGATTACCTGCATTTCCCGATCATGAGCCGCCTGGATCGCTTGGATCAGGTTGTTGGAGCGCCCTTTAGGCGACAGAATTAACAGTATGTCTCCGGGCTGCCCGAGGGCTCGGATCTGTTTCGAAAAGACATCGCTAAAGCTGGCGTCGCTGGCGATGGCGCTGAGGGTGGAGCAATCTGAGCTGAGGGTCATCGCCGGAAGGCCCGGGCGTTCCTGGTGATAGCGATTTAACATCAACGAGCTGAAGTGTTGAGCCAGTGCGGCAGATCCACCGTTGCCACAGCACAGAATTTTGCCTTCGGAGACCAGGCACTGGAACAGCTGGTTGCCTGCTTGCTCTATAGCTGGTCCTTGTTCTTCGATAGTGCGGGCCTTCAAATCCAGGCTTTCGTGGAAATGTTGAATGATTCGGTCTTGCAGCTCCATAGCGTATCCTGTGTTGGCTGTGCTATTTCTTAATATCGCTGTTTAGGTGTTTCAATTCTGGCTTGGTTCAGCAGTCAAAAGCGTTGATTATCCACTGAAACTCTATGCCGTTTTTATCAGGGCTACAGGCAATGACATCAAATCGACAAGGATGGTTCTGCCAGCGGCGATTTTTTTGCAGAAATTGCTGCGCTGTTGCTGCCAGCTTCTGCTGTTTTCGCCAATCCACTGATTCTGATGAACTGCCATAGTGGCTGTTCTTGCGGTAGCGGACTTCAACAAAAACCAGCTGCTGGCCCTGTTGCATCACCAGATCGATCTCTCCCTGGCGGCAACTGAAATTTTGAGTCACCGGCTTAAGGCCTTGTTGTTGCAGATATTTCTGTGCCTGTTCTTCGATTTCACTTCCCTGTGCTCGACTCATGCTTGGCCTTGTCTACTGGATTATTTGCGGGATGCCATCTCGGAATTTGGCCCAGTCTAGATAGCGGCGGACGCGTCCCTCATTATCAATCGTCAGGCGGCCGGTTTGTCCTTGAAGGTGGCTGCCGGTGGCTGTTTTTAGCTGACTAAGATAAGCCGATATGCGGTAGGCGTCGGCGCCCAGGGCGTAGAGTTTTCCGAAGCGGGTCTGGGTGTTTTGACGATAGAGCTGGAGTTCTGAGCGCAGCGGATTTTCGGCCTGCAGAACCCAAGGGATGTCACAAAACTGAATGCCATTTAGATCTTGGTCAGTTAAGGGGGACTGAATGCCGCTGTAGACGTGGGAGGTGGCGTAGACCGGTAGCTTTGAGGCGTAATGGAAAGCCAGGGTAGGTTTGATCTGGCGGGCATCTCTAGCGAGGGCGCTAAGGAAAACAAAATCGACGTCCTGACGGCGACGAGTTTCAAATTCCATCTTTTCTTCCACATAGCGGCGTAGCTCGTTGAAACGTACCTGGCTTTGATCAACGGCCAGCAATTGGCTAATACGGTCGGAAAAATCGCCTTCGCCAGTGAATTGCTGATGGGATATCAATTCGCCTCCTAGACGCAACCATTCATCGGCAAAAGCGGCATGCACTCGCTGTCCCCAGCTAGCACTGGAGGTTAGGCTAAGGGCGCGCCGATGACCTTGGTCCCAGGCGCGTTGAGCAGCAAGCTGTGCTTCGTCTTCGCCCCGTAATCCAAATTGAAATAGATTTTCGGTGTTGTTTTGGTCCAGTCGATAGTTAAGGGCCAGGGTAGGAATTGGAACGCTGGCTAAAGAGGCCAATCCTTGCAATTTCTGCTTTGATAGTGGGCCGATCACTAGGTCGTATTGTTGAGGGTCGACGCTGAGGTAGAACTGTTGCAGCTCATCAAGTTGGTTGCTGTCGTAAAAACTCAGCTTGGGTGTCGGCCGGCCCAGTCGTTGGTCTTGGAATTGCGATGCCAGAATGCCTTCGATGATGGCGGCAGCAGGTTTGGCCAGTTTGCCGCTTTGGGGTAGGAGTACAGCGATGTGGGATAGAGGTTCGGCTTGCTGAGATAGAATCAGCAGCAGCTCTTCCGGCAGGTGGGTAGCCGCAGGGTGCAGATTCCAAAGCTGTTGCCATCCGCCCAGGGCCTGGCTGCTCTGCATAATGTCCGTGCCCTTGGTGCGGGTGGTCAGGGCTAATTCGTACCATCCTTGTTGTAGGTAGCTGTTGTCTGAGTTTGCCTGAAGCTCCTTTAGTTTCTCGTCAGGAAGGCTCTTCAGTAAAGACCAAATATCGTTGTTGATAGTCTGGCGCTGTTCGTCTGCTGCCAGAGCGCTGCGCTCAATTAATGTGCTTAAGGCAGCTTGGCTGTCGCCCAGCAAGCTTTGGTTGGCAATCTCAAGGTCAGCAAGAATCTGGCGTAGCTCTGCGGGAAGTGTATCGGGTTGGGTGATTCGACTGATCCACTGCAGGCTTTCTTCGGCATTCAGTTGAGCGTTGGCAATGCGGGCTCGTAATAGCCAATATTGTTGTTCGCGATTGATCGATAGCATCAACGGATTGATGCTTTCCAGCAGCAGCGTCGCGCGATCGAAATTTTTCTCATCGAAAAGGCGTTCGGCGGCCTGTAGTGTATACTCCGACTTTTCCAGCGGCGCGGCGGATTCGGCCTGCAGTAGCAGTTGCTCGATCTCTGTCAGTTCTCGCCCGTCCGGGGTTTTGGTCGGTATCTTGCCGTCTTCGATCGGTTCGGTTATTGGGCCGGTTTCACAACCCTGCAGCAGAATTACTAGCAGCAAGGTAAAGATTAGCGGCAATCGTTGGAAAAGTGATTTCATGGGCGCTGGTGTCTCGGTTTGCAGATTCTCTTCATCCGTTAAACTGCTGGTTGCAGGCCTCGGCGACTATAAATAGCAGCAACCAATGGTAACAACAGGGTCAATCAATGGCTGAATCAACGCTGTATATCGTTTCAACTCCCATCGGTAATCTGGGAGACATGACCCCGCGAGCAATCGAAACGCTTCGCTCGGTGCATCTGATTGCTGCAGAAGATACCCGCCACAGTAGCAGGCTAATGCAACACTTTGATATCAAAACGCCGATGTGGGCTTGTCATGATCATAATGAGCGTGCTCAGGCGGATAGAATACTACAGCGTTTATCTCAGGGTGAAAACATAGCCTTGATATCTGATGCTGGTACACCGCTCATCTCTGATCCTGGTTATCACTTGGTCCGCAAGGCTCGGGAGGCCGGCTATCGCATTGAGCCTGTACCTGGGGCCTGTGCTTTTGTAACTGCGTTGAGTGCGTCGGGTTTGCCTACTGATCGATTTCAGTTTGAGGGCTTTTTGCCAGCCAAATCGAAAGGACGGTTGGAGCGCTTGGAGCAGGTCAAAGAAGAACTTCGAACGCTCATTTACTACGAATCTCCTCATCGGCTATTAGATACATTGCAGGCAATGATCGAGGTGTTTGGTGAAGAGCGTTATCTGGTTTTGGCTCGGGAACTGACCAAGACCTTTGAAACTATTCGCGGTGATTCGCTGGCTCATCTCAAGCAGTGGGTCGAGAGCGATCCCAATCAGCAACGAGGTGAATTCGTATTGATGGTGCATGGGGCGGAAATTGTTGAAACGGAGGCGTTGGATGCCGACTCCATGCACGTACTGACCACATTGTTGGAAGAGTTGCCCTTAAAGCAGGCGGTTGTTTTGGCAACTCGTATTACTGGGCTAAAGAAGAAATTGCTGTACCAAACGGCCCTGGACTTAAAAGAGGATTAACCGGTTGCGATGAATCACTGATTCACGGTTGAGAACTGGTTCGATCAGGCGTAGGATGCGCAACCAGAGTCCGCCGGGCAGTCGCCGTCTTACTTTTAGTGAGAGGGAGGAAAGTCCGGGCTCCAAAGGGTAGAGTGCCAGGTAACGCCTGGGGGGCGTGAGCCTACGGATAGTGCAGCAGAGAGTAGACCGCCTACGTGTGTTCCTCGGAATACGCCGGTAAGGGTGAAAGGGTGCGGTAAGAGCGCACCGCGCGAGTGGCAACACTTCGTGGCATGGTAAACCCCACTCGGAGCAAGACCAAATAGGGATCCTTCGGCGTGACCCGCGCTGGATCCGGGTAGGTTGCTCGAGGCCTGTGGCGACGCAGGCCCTAGATGAATGACTGTTCACGACAGAACCCGGCTTACAGGCGGACTCTCTTAATTTTTACTCAGTGTTTTCAAAGTGTTACGTCACTTTTGGAGGCGCTGAACAAATGGTACAGAAACTGGTACAAAACCGGAAGTCTTACCTTCTACTACGTGGTCGGACCTATTATTTCAGGTTCGCCATTCCTACCGAAGCAAGAAGGTTGTGTCCCTCGCTCCCCGCGCAGGTGAAACGCAGCCTTCGGACTCACTGCTGTCCCATAGTTTGGGATAAATAATGAAGCCTGGATCCAAGTGGGTAAAATGAGAGTGCGACCAATCACTCTAACCACAAGGATTCAGGCT